>JAAUOZ010000401.1 GCA_012034655.1 Leptolyngbyaceae cyanobacterium CSU_1_3
CTTTCATTTGCTCAACAGCACGTTGCCACTCATTGTTGAAGAGGAAGGTAAAAAACGATCAGATTATCTTGTGTTGGAGCGCGACCAACAAAGTGTCCTCGTTGCTGCGTGAACTCAAAGTGGTAAAGTTCTCCTGGGATTCCAACCATTACACCGTCGAACCCTTCATGCTCTTCAAAATGATGAAGAATTTTAAGCCCCAACCCTTCGGTGTAAAATTTGACAACCCTATCTAGTTGATCAGTTGGTTGAGCAATCCGCACAATCATTCCTTTAATCATGAGAGATTCCCTTGAAATCCTAAACAGTGTGTTTCCGCCGGATCCCTACACAGCCGACCAAGGAACCCACCTCAAAAAACATCGATTTCCGTGCTGTTCCATAATTTCTGCACCTAACCGATGATAAAAGTCAAGTCCGCGAATATTTCGAGCATCTGCATTCCAGGCAAGATGGGTACAATCATTTTCTTTGGCGATTTGGGCAAGATGAGCCATCAATACTGCCCCTGCACCTTGACTTCTCCAATCCTCATTTACGTATAAATCGTCAAGCCAAATACTTGGCTGACCAACAAACGATGAACATCTAAATCCATATAACGCGAAACCGATCTTAATCTCTGAAAGCTCTGCAAACAAAACGTAAGAAAAAGGAATTTTGCCAAAAAGTGTTTTGCGTGTTTTGTCTTCGGAAGTCTGCAATGTTCCAGAAAATGCACCAATGTTGCGGTCAAATTCTGCTTTCTTCTGAATGAATGAGAAAATGACCGAGACATCATCAGGGGTAGCAGATCTGACTTTCATTGCTTAATTTATTCTGGCTTCAAAATTTTCTCAAATACTCTAACTTAATGCGAGCACCCCAAACACTAACTCCTAGCCAACTGAAACCCAGTTACAAACAGATAAAATTCAGTTTTGCCCCTACTGATAGCTTAGGCTGAATAATATTTCGCTTAACCAGTTGCAGACTGGCTTTGCTTCCCACCATTATACTACGGCGGTCTGATGCCCATTGTTGGATATCTAACCACCGCATTATCAAGTTGTGTTGGCAGTGCGAAGGCAGAGGTCACAGCACTTGCCCCATGCAATGCAGCCGACAATCGCCTCCAAACTATGATCTTCTTTTACTCGGAGACAAAACCTTGTTGCGTGTCGTTGAGGGTCGCCCTACTCTTTCGAGCATGTCGAAGAGCCACACCAAACCCAAATCCATCATTCTCACTTTTTTACTGAAGGCTCGATTTCAAACTTCTTTGAACGGCCTGGGGAAATGCTAGGGGTTTTCTGCTAGTTATTTAGATGTTGCTGACCATACCTTGATGCCTGCTCCAGCAAAACCAATGCCGAAGATTATCCCAGATATAATAAACAATAGGCTAAGACCTGGTATGAAATACCCAATGAATCCTACAATCGTTGAAAGTACCCAAGAGATAGGCACCCAGCGGGGGAGCTTTCTTGCTATCCAGGAAGCAACTGCTAACAAGCTTAGACCCCCTGCAAATATCAATGCTCCGATCGAGTACAGACTGGCTCCAGCTATTGCTCCAGTACGTATTACTGCAATGCCAATGATTGCGAGTAGAAATCCAAAAAATCCCCATAATCTAGCTTCCTGATGCTGAAATCCGTAAATGCCAATAGTTCCAAATAGGATGAAGATATCCGTTAGGAGGTAAAGAATTTCGACACTAGGGGCATCGCTGGGGACAAACGAATTTACTCCGCGTAGGATTCCCGCAAGGATTGCTGCGAGTCCGCCTAATCGAATGAGATTTGTGCTAGACATTTAGTTGATCTCCGGTGCAGCGTATTTTATAGAGCTGTTCTACAGTTAATCCTATTTTCTTGTCCATAAGATAGTTCAAGCGTGTGACCGTCTGGATCTCGTAAAAAAGCCCAATATCCGATCGGATATCCAGAATCTTTGGGTTCCTGAAGCAGCACACCTTCCTGTTTTGCCGTGGTCATAGTAGCTGCCTCGTGCAGTGAAGGACTGAACATAAACGAATAAGGAGGAGCCATGACCCACTCAGAGCAGTCAATGAACCCGGGTGGGGGAGATTGGTCTGTGCGTGTGACCATATAACCAGCCTTAGACCAGAATCTGATGCGCAAATTCTCGACTCAGACAACATGCAACGAGCCTGGAAACGGGTGAAGTCCAACCAAGGTGTTCCCGGCATTGACGGGATGACTCTGGAGGACTTTCCCGCCTTTGCTCGTGAGCACTGGGCGAGTATCCGCCAATCAATCCCTCTTGGAAGATTGCTATCAACCTGCTCCGGTGCGTCGGGTGATCATTCCTAAACGCGACGGGTCAGAGGAAAGAATGTGGGGTGTTCCTTGCGTCTTAGACCGAGTCATCCAGCAAGCAACGCTCCCAGTGCTCACCCCTATTTTCGACCCTGAGTTCTCAGAGTCAAGTTATGGCAGCCGTCCCCGGCGCTCTGCCCACAGAACTATTTTTCAGGTCAAAGCGTTCATCAAAGCGGGATATTGAGGCGCGGTCGATCTAGACTTAGAGAAATTCTTTGACCAGGTCAATCACGATATTTTGATGTCCCGCGTGGCACGGAAAGTGACTGACAAAGGGCTTCTGCGTTTGATTGGACGCTACCTGCGGGCAGGCGTGATGGTCAACGGCATCATTTTCACCGTTGCCCGCCAATATCCTATTGGATGATCTCGACAAAGAGTTAGAGCGTCGAGGACACCGTTTTGTCCGTTATATGGATGACGTGGTCATCCTCGTTAAAAGTTCAAGGGCAGGACGATGAGTGATGTCTAATATCACCCGCTACTTGTCCCGCGATCTCAAGCTCAAGGTCAACATGCAGAAAAGTCGGGTGGTCAAGACTGATCGCTTGGAGTATCTGGGATTTATATTCCAGGGCATCCGCATCTATTGGTCTAACCGTGCCTTTGCGGATTTCAAACACCGACTGCGGGGATTAACTTCTCGCAGTTGGGGAGTCTCGATGGCATACCGATTGCAGCGGTTGAACCTGTATTTGCGAGGTTGGATGAACTACTTTGGTATTTCCCAGGACTACCGCCCGATCCTAGAGTTGGAGCGTTGGTTACGACAGCGTATCCGCATGTGCTACTGGAAACAGTGGCGCAATCTGCGCACCCGTATCGGCAATCTGCTTAAATTAGGCTGTAGTCGCCGCCATGCGATCTCAACAGGGCTAAGCCGTAAAGGTTATTGGCATTTGTCTGTCTAAGACGATGGCAACACAATTGGGAATGACGAATGAATAGTTAAAGCAACAGGGATTGTTGTCGATTGGTGACCTATGGAAGAACGCCCAGGAATACCCATAATCACTCGTCAGACTGATCTTGCTCCACGTTTGTGAACCGCCGGATGCGGTGCCGCATGTCCGGTGGTGTGGGAGGGGCGGAAGAAACACCTGCCTCTACCCGATTAGCTGGTTCTCGCTCTCGATCGCCTCTCTGTACTCTCATCCATTCCTGCCTGCCGATCGCCCTCATTCACTCTACTATTCCCGATCGCCTCTCTCTCTGGCTCAACCGATCGCTCCGGGTTCTTTTCCCAGTGGTCGATCGCCCTCATCAACGAGTGTAAGACCTGTGGGCGGAGCCTGCTAACGTTCCGGTTCAGCGGCAGCTAGCAACCCTTGCATCATAACCAGGATCTCTGTACTGTCCGCTGCAAC
>JAAUOZ010000402.1 GCA_012034655.1 Leptolyngbyaceae cyanobacterium CSU_1_3
GATGTGGGCGGATTCGGAGTCCCGTTTTCGAGCTACTTGCTTTACAATGCCGGTGAGTCTGCTCAATTTCAGCACGTGCCTCGACTGGCATACGTCACAAAACCACGGTCGTCTTATGAAAAGATTCTTCTGATTCTCTCGGCGGTCATCGCCGTTGGTCTCATCGCGCTGGTCATCATTCTCGCGGTATCGCTCGACTCGCTCATCAAGCAGGGATCGCGGCTCTTCTTTGAAGAGACCTTCAAGGGGAACGGACGCACCTGCGGCACCTGTCATCCCGCGAGCAACAACCTCACCATCGACCTTCCGTTCATTGCGTCACTGCCGGCGAACGATCCGCTCTTTGTCGCCGAATTCAACCCGGACCTGAAGAAGAACTTCGAGAATCCAACGCTGATGCGGCAGTTCGGATTGATCCTCGAGAACCTGGACGGCTTTGACGACCTGGAAAACAATTTCGTCATGCGTGGCATCGCAATATAGGTCATGATGGCAACCATAAGCAGTGTCACTATAAAGGTTCGCAAAAATGGTGGAAGCGGATCGATCAGGGGCACAATCAGAAGGTTAATCAGGCTGATCAAAACATAAATAGTTATGCCTGATATCACCATCATTTTGTAGCGCGGTGGTGGTGGTACTCCCGGCTGTTGGGGCAGGGTAAACCAGGTTTCTAATCCAGTGAAAATCGAGACTTGACTAGAGCTAACCGTGAGGTGACTGGCTCGCTTCAGTAATTTTTGGCGAATTGCAGAAGTTTCCCACTGCTTAAGATGGCTAATGCGATCAAACTTGAACACAATTCGATATTCGGGATTAGCGTGATCGATCGGGCGAAAGACATTCACTCCCAAATGACCTTCAAAACTTTTTGCTGCTTCACACAGGTCAGTTAAAACGACTTCAAATGCCTCTTCACGGCTCGGTTTTACCCGTTGCAAAATATCAACGGTTGCGGGCGGATCATGATTCGGATTCTCAACATTGCTCATAGCAGAAATACGATTTGCTATCGCTAAATTAATGAATGTCCTGCAATACCAACGTCTAATTTCACCACTTTAGCGGGTTCGAGTCCGGTGGGTAGCGGAAAGGACATCCCTCCATTAGTAATGACATAGATGCTTGTACGATCGCCTTCACCCCGCCCAAAGGCAAGTGCTGTACTTCCAGCCATTCCCTGTTCAGCTTGGGCAATGATAGTCATGCGACGACTAGGTGTGATTTTGATAACACTATTGTAGATATGAGTTGTGCCATACACATTACCATCTTGGTCAAAGGCAAAGTCATCTAGATTGACTGGTTGCAGGAAAATCTCTGGTTTGCCAGGCTGACCATCCAGTAGAATCGGGATTCTAACAAACTGCATCTTTTCGGTATTCGACGCATAGAGGGAATTTCCATAAATCTTTAATCCATTCACCGCCGGAAATTCCTTGTCGGAAGAACTGCGAGCTAAGTCAGAATGTTCTAGCCAAACCCTGACCGTTTTCTCGGCGATATTAAGTTCCCAAATGCAGCCTCGATAAGAATCTGCAATCAGGTAGCGATCTTCCGCAAGGGGAGTTAGCCCATTCAAAAATATGCCATCTGGCAGCGTGACCAACACTGTTGCTGTCCCTTCAGGAGAAATAGTAAACACTGTCGAAATATTCCGATCATCCCACGCACTTAGTAACAAGTTGCCATCAGGCGTAAAAGCTAGCCCTGTGGCTTTACCAGTGATGGTTGCATGAAGAATTGGGATGCCATCTGTTCCGATCCGAAACACCTTGCCATCTAAGTGACTGGTAAAAAATAGCGTACCATCCGCACCAACAGCGATGCTTTCCAAAAATGTATTGATAGGAAAATCAGCGATTTGACGTGCCGGAACAAGGTCAACAGATGACTCTGCAAAGATTGATGGTAATCCAGGTGGGGTGGACATTAAAGCTCTCCTTCTATCAAATTTATCGCAGACTGAATCTACCACGTTATTTTTCTAAAGCACTGTCTTTCCCTGAACCTAGATTTTCGGTCTAACGGCTTGGGCTTCAGCGGTGGCAAGGGTCTTCGAGTCATCACCAGAGTGGTGAGGCCATCCGCTGCAAGCCCTGGTTAGGCATCTGGTCAATAGAACAGCTCAGCATCGACTTTACTCTCAAAATGGTTTTTATGCTTCATCATCCTGATTCAGAATGTCAAGATACTCACTATAAATATATACCTTATTCCTAGGCTTACCCGTTATCTCAGCCACTATTCCAAGTTGTTGAAGGTCTTCAACTGCACGTTTAACAGTTGGCTTAGTTGTTCCACAAGCCTCTGCGGTTTCAGGAATTCGGATTGCGATCCTTTTCTTTAGGTAATCGTAGACCGTTAAATTTGACTGTACTGCGACCGACTGGTAAATCGAGCCTTTCCGCGATTGCTCTACTATTTTGCGATCTCGCTCAAAGAGAACCATGAGAGCACGAATTTTCTCCGTAGCCTGATCGGCAATAGTCGTAACACCCTCAAGGAAAAATACCAGCCACTCCTCCCAATTTCCTTGGGTTCTTATTTCTTGGAGAAGATGGTAGTACTTGTCACGGTGCTTCTTAAAATGAAGACTCGCATAGAGCCATGGTCGTTCCAGAACTCCTTCAGCAACAAGCATAAGTGCTATGAGCATACGACCTACTCGACCGTTCCCATCAAGAAAGGGGTGAATTGTCTCAAATTGTGCGTGTGCAAGCCCAACCTTGATCAAGATAGGATGTTCCGTGGAATGGAGGAATTTCTCGAACGCACTGAGTATGTCTTGTAGCTCATGGGGTGGTGGTGGCACAAACATTGCATCGCTTGGTTTACTTCCTCCAATCCAGTTCTGGGAACGCCTGAACTCTCCAGGAGCTTTTTTATCACCACGAGTACCAAGAACAAGTCGCTCATGCGACTCACGAATTAGACGCAAGCTGAGCGGCAACGTTGAAAGCCGATCAATGCCATAGCTTAATGCACCGATATAGTTGGAAACTTCTTGAACATCATCCAACACAACTCCCGGCAATGCCTGATTCTCATGAAGAAGCAAATCAGCAATGGATGACTGGGTTCCCTCGATTTGGCTCGACAACACGGCTTCCTTTCGGATGTAACTGTATAGAAGTTCTTCTGGACCTGGTAGTATTCGCCCAATCCCATCAAGTCGCCCTAACGCCAAACCCGCAGTTTCAAGTCGTCGCTGAAGAGCTGAATCTACCGTAATTGGTGGAACCGGAGGCAAGGGCCTAGGAATAAAGGCTTCATAGGAAGTTTCCCCAACACCCTGACGCACCCACTGCCCAGCTCGTTCTGACCTCTTAGTAAAGGATGACATACTTACATTGAACCTTAGTAAAGCAAACCAAGGTTCATTTTACTAGAAGATGCTCGGTCAAGTAAAGTTTGTAGGCAATTTTTTTTGAATAGAGATTTCTGTTCGCACAAGCATTTCACAAGTGGGGAAGCCTAACGGCCTTGAAGTTACCGGCGTACGAACCCATTTTAAAACACAGCCCAGACGGATCGCTCGTACGTCCGGTGGAGTGAGTAGTTAGCTAGAGACGCTGCAACAGCCACCCAAACCGCCTCACTACCAAGCTGCTGGAACTTCTCACAATGAATGATTGCCCCTCAAAACTGCCTCAACAGATTGCATTCTGGGTGCTTTCGCACTG
>JAAUOZ010000086.1 GCA_012034655.1 Leptolyngbyaceae cyanobacterium CSU_1_3
TGGTTTAGAAGGGGTGTGGGGGCTGCGCCCCAGCCAGGGGTTCCACCCCTGCACCCCGTCCAAAATCTTTAATTTTATGCCCTGACAAAGTATAGCTAAGAAAGTGAATCGAAGTGGCAGCAAAGCCAGATTTCATGGGGTCTACCAGCATAATGATTGATCAACCTGCCCCCTCGATCGGCAAGGGCAGTGCTTCTTTCCTGAAAATTCAGGAGGTCTAAACTATGACATTACTGATAGAAAACCCTACGTCTTTTTCACCTTTACCCCCACTCAAGAGCAAGTCTGTTACGGTTGTCATCCCTGCCTTTAATGAAGAAGGCAACCTAGAACCGCTACTACTCTTGATCGATCAAGCCTTTAAAGCGCTTGATTTTACGTTGCCAGTCCTCATCATTGATGACGGCAGCACGGATGACAGCCCAAATATCTTGGCGCTTTTGAGCCGCAAGTACCCATTTTTGAAGGTGATTCGTCATCCTCACAGGCGGAGTGTAACAGGTGTGTTGAAGACAGCATTGGCATACACTACAACAGATTGGATCTTTTGGGGACAAGCCGATCTTGAATCCGATCCCCAAACAGATCTGCCGTTGCTATTAGAAGCGTGTGTGCCCGGAGTCGATGCCGTAGCAGGCTGGCGACAACAGCGAAATGATGGCAAAACTTTTGCATCTAATCTAGCAAACTCTACCTGTCGTCGAATGTTTGGCTTAGGCATTCACGACATGAACTGGATTAAGCTAGTGCGAAGAGATGTATTGGCAACTTTGCCATTAGAACTTGTGACCCATCGCTATACGTTGGCAGTCATGGCAGGTTGGGGGTGTCGCGTGGTGGAGGTTCCGACCCCGTGGCATCCTCGTCATTCTGGAAAGAGTAAATTTGGTCGCGGACGGTTAATTTCTTCGGCGATCGACTTCTTCAAAGTTTGGTGTTGGTTTCAATCAGAAGGACGTGTACTCACGCCGATGAAACTAGAGCGGCTTGGATGGCTGACGAAACGATGATGACTAGTCTTCAAGACAAGCACATCTTGTGATCACGTCAGTTTATCCCCTCACGTCTGATGGTCATCATGGTGCTTTTGTACGAGAGGCAAATCTGCGTCTGCAACCTACCGAGGTGAAGTTTACAGTATTTGCCCCTGCCTATGAGGGTAGTTCATCCTATTGGCTAGATGGAATACAGGTTCATCGGTTTCGCTATTGCATCAAGCAATTCGAGAATCTAGTGCGAGATGGCGCTCCAACTAAACTACAAAAGCAACCGCTTTATTTGTTGGTCGCAGTGTTATACATTCTACTAGGAACCTGGCAACTGTTTTGGGTGTGTCGCAAAGAAAAGCCAGATTTGCTGCAAGTGCATTGGGCATTTCCTCACGGCTTAATGGCATTTCCGGCTAGTAGGCTTTTGAGCATTCCGATGGTGTTCTGCTTTCACGGCGGCGAACTTTTATTAGCAAAAAAGTTTGGTTTTGTGGCAACCATTCTGCGTTGGCTTCTGCCAATGACTAAGGGTGTGACTGCTAATTCTTCGTTTACTCAGGGGTTAGTTCACAAGCTTTATCAGGGAAAAGTGGCGATCGTACCCTACGGGCTAACAATCGCAGCCAAAGCTCCCAAAGCTCGATCGCCCGAAGAACCTCCCAGGCTGCTATTTGTGGGCAGATTAGATGAGCGCAAAGGACTGCGATATTTGCTGGAAGCACTGACGATCGTACTCGCAAAACAATCAGTGCGATTGCGAATTGTCGGCAAGGGCATTTTGGAACCAGAGATTCGCGCTCAATGCAAAGATCTAGATTTAGAAGGCATTGTAGACTTTCTAGGGTTCGTCACCAAAGAAGAACTAGCAGATGAGTATGCAACTTGCGATATATTTGTGTTGCCTGCGATCGTGGATAGTAAAGGCGACACTGAAGGGTTGGGAGTTGTCTTGATCGAGGCATTAGCCCACGAAAAGCCCGTAATTGCCAGTGCGGTGGGTGGCATTGTAGATGTGATTTGTGCAGATAAAACAGGGTTGCTCATTCCTGAAAAAGACCCGGTGGCGCTAGCTCAAGCGATTCTCACTGTTTTAGAAGATCCCGCGTTGGCTCAGGAATTGGGACGTGCTGGTTTGAGGGATGTGCAAACTCGGTTTAGCTGGTCGCGCATTGTTCCTCTGTGGCAATCCCTATTTAGTACCGCGTTAACGAATGCTTCTGATAGTCCTGTTACCTGCGATCGAGAATGATGCAATCTCAACTTCCCTCCCGTCTAGTTTTGAGTGCTTTAGTTGCTGCGCCTGCAAGCCTCATGGGTGCGCTCACAGTCACCGTGCTTTTGCCGACTTTGCAAAATTCAGAGTCTAAATTCTACGGTTCACGTTTGGGGTATCCCGCGCTGCAACGTATCAAGGGCGATCCGATTAAAGTGCAAACTGCATCGGTAGAACTAAAAAGCGTAGAGGAAAGTGTCGCAGCACCAGGAGAATCGGCGGCACTGCAAGCCGTCAATATTCGCCCACAATTATCATCACCCGTGGAGAAGGTGTATGTAGTCGAGGGTCAGCAAGTACGTCGAGGTCAGCCACTCCTCCAGCTACAAAAAGCTCCTTTTGTGGCTCAGGTCGATCGGGCGCGCAACAATCTGGCCACTGCCAAACAAAATCTGCGTTCTCTACAAGTTGCTGCACCCGAACGAATGCTAGAGCGCGAAGGAAGCATTGCAGCAGCGCAAGCAAGACTCAACGCAGCAGGGACAAAACTGAACCAGATTGATGCTCTCGCAGCACAAGAACTCAAGAACAATGTGGAAGCGGCCCAGGTCAGATTGCAGACGGCTGAAAGAAAATTGAAACAGCTTGAACCTTTGGCGGAGCAGGGAGCTATCTCTAAGTTTCAGTTGTATGACATGCAAGACATCTATGCCACGCGCAAAAGAGAATTGCTGTCGGCGCAACAAGGTGTCGTAAACACCGAGACGCAGCGATTTAACAATCGAGATTTGGTCATCACGCGCCAAAGCGATCTGGCGGCTGCTCAGGTGGCAAGACAGCTTGACCAAACAGCGATCGAACAAGAAATTAGCACCGCTCGTCTAATAGTTCAAAACAGCCAGATTGCTCTCCAGGAATCAATCAGAGACTTGAACAACACCGTGATTTATGCCAGCAATGATGGGTTAGTGAGTCAGGTCAATATTCATGCTGGGGAATTAGCGGATATGCGCGATCGTGACCCATTGATCAAACTAGAAGAAGGCGTTGTTTTCAAAGCGTTTGTTGACCAGGCGCGGTTAAATGCTATCAAAATGGGCGACTTGGCCACGGTTCGCTTAGTTGCCTATCCGGGACGTACTTACAAAGGGCGCGTGATTCGGCTCAATCGCACTGTGGAAACACAAGCGGGGAAACCCAACAAGGTTAGCATCGATCGACAATATACCTATTCTGTGTGGGTAGCTGTTGACGATCTCCAGATGCCTTCTGGTTTGCAGGGTTATGTGCAGTTCGATCGGGGTAAGGCAGGTTTGTTTATTCCAGAAAAGGCAGTCACTCACTTGTCGGCTGGTGAAAGCATGGTCATGGTGGCTGAGTCAGGTCAAGCTGTGGTTAAAAAAGTGAGGCTAGGGAGATTAGCAGGCAATCAGCGAGAAGTGTTGGCAGGGCTATTGCCAGGAGATGAGGTAATTCTCTCAGCGAGAGTCTTAAACCCTGGCGATCGATTGGAGGTGCAACCAATGTCAACAAAATCATCCCAAGATAAAGCAATAAACAACTGAGCGATCGATCGATAGTCATGCAAACTTTGCTCCCCTTACTAAACTGGTTTAATCGAGAGCGGATTACCCTGCTTATGGGATCGTTCGCCTTAGTTTTGGGAGCGATCGAGCCTTGGTATAATTTGCCGCCCCATGCGCTGGAAGCATTCGGCATTAATCTTTCTGTGATCAATGCAGGTAGAATTCTCGCTGCATTGTTTGCAACAATTGGATTTGCATTTGCTTTATGGTTCAGAATCGATCGTGCTCCGCGTTTACTTTTCTGGAGCGGTATCATTGCAGTTTTACTCGTCCCGTATCTTGTGACTACTTATGCTCCTACGGTGACTTTAGTTGCAAAAGCATACTATGAACAGGGACAACAAATTAATAAACACGTAGAAGTTAATTTTCCTCAAGTGCAATCGCAGTGGAAGCAAAACATTCCTCTAGAGCAGTCGAGTCCCATCACATCAACATTTTTCTCCATTCAAGATAGCCGTTTTTTTCAACTGTCATCCTGGGATGAAATTTGGACCAGAGGCTTAGGATATAGCAATCACTTTTTTGGATTTATTGGTCAAGGCTGGGTGTTTACAGCGATCGGGCTAGCGATCGGGCTAACCGCTTTCTATTTGGGACTCGCTGATCAAACCCTCGATCTCTTTCTAGTTGATATGAGCAAAGCACTACCTTGGGTTGGTCTAGTAGCTGGCATCGTTGGGTTTTCTCTACTTGTGCCTAATCTAATTAATCATGAACTCGACACAATGTTTGCCAAAGGCGAATATCACCCCGTTGTTACGATCAGTCGAACATTGGCCGCCTGGTATCCGCCCTTGCAAGGTGATGAAGAATTTCTCCAGCGGAGGGCAGCAGCCGGATTTTATGATGGCGAGCCTGATCCAGCCCTGATCAATGTTGCCAAAGGGCTAGAACGCTATCATCTGAGGGATTATCTCAAAGCAGAAGACTACTTTCAGCAGGCTGTGGCGATCGAGCCAAGCCAGTTTTTTGCCAGACAATATTTGGCAACAACGATCGTCAACCAGGGCGTAAGCTACTTCAACGACGGTAAAAACCGCAAGCCCGGAGCAGCCATCGATCGCTTTGAAGCTGCCTTGAAGATCTTTCCGGGACACCTGGAAGCAATGTATGACCTGATGTTAGCCAGAGTCGTAAATGGTGAATTTAACCAGTCCTCACGGGTGGCTCGACAGTTGATCCAAGACCTCAGCCATTTTCACAAGCCTAGCTTTTCGCTGCTGGGTCAGGCCTATTTGCACTCATCTTGGGCGAGTTATCACAACGGCGATTTAAACCAAGCCTGGAAGCAATATCGCCAATCGATCGACAACACCGCTTGGGATAAACCGATCAATGAAGAAGCCTTGCACCCCTTTGATGAAGGGGGATAGCTATGAAACAAATCGATCGTGGGCTTGCATTAGCAATCATTGTGATCCTGGGTTGCTTACTGGGGATGTTGGGCTTTGTGCTTTGGGATAAACCGCCTGCTCCCGTCGATCGAGTCGCTTGGGCGGCTGAAACACAATGGATTGGTTCACAGGAGCCAGGTTACTCGTTTTATGCCCGTCGCAGCTTTGACTTAGCAGAAAACGCTCAGGCTGGTTGGCTAAAGCTGAGTGCAGATAATGATTTTGTTCTGTATGTGAATGGTAAAGACATCGCGAAAGAAGTCAGTACCGTGAATAACTCCCTTGGCTTTGCGAGTAAGTTGAGTGAATCATTTCAGAACGTTAACGACAGCAATAATTATCGTAGTAATGGTGGAGCCTTCTACGCGCTGAGTAATTCTCGCGATTGGAAATTAACAACATATATTGATCTAACTCATGATCTGCATCCTGGCACAAATACGATCGCGATAGCTATTCAAAAAAACCGCCAAAATCCTCGTGTGGTCGTCGAGGGAGCCGTCTATTCAACGCAAGGAAGCGACCCGATCGACCTCAGCACCGGAGCAACTCCCTGGAAAGTCTCTGCCCTGGCAGAAAACCGTAATGGACTACGGTGGTTTGATCCAGAGTTTCCCGATCAGAATTGGGCAGAAGCAAACGCGATCGCGCCCATTCAATCACCTACCTATAGCCGGCTGAGCCGTCATTTGTTCGATCGCTTTCTAGCGGGAAATTGGATCACTGGGATGGAGAGTGCGCAAGGTGAGGTGTGGCTGAGAAGCAATTGGCAGATTCCCACAATCCGGCAGCGTGCTTTTGTGCGGATAGCAGGAGATGGTGAATATGCATTGTTGCTCAATGGTCGGCTAGTAAACCGATTTGGGGCAAATGATGGCAATGAGCTACATCTTTATGAAGTAACAAACCTGCTCAAGTCGGGTAGCAACGCACTGGCGGTGCGGTTGGCGCGTCCCCTCGATCCTGATTGGTCTACCAAACGCAATGGCACTCTCACCCCCAATGGTGCATTAGGGTTTTTGCTAGACGGCTGGGTTGAGACTGATCGGGGCGAAATCACAGCGACGATCGCCACCGATAGTACCTGGGCTACATTGTCTCAGCCTATATCGGGTTGGGCAGAAGGGTTGGGGCAAGGACAGCCTGCCACAGTCTTAGAATCCCCCGATCCGCAAACTTTTAAGCGTACCTTTGAAGGCGATGCCTATCTGCTCGATTATCCCAATTTTCTTTGGCATCAAAGTCTCTGGCAAATCGCAGCAACCGGAATTGCAGCGATCGCTGCCTGGGGTCTTGGTCGGTTTTGGTTGGGTCGCCCTAGCAGGTGGGATAGCATTACCGCAGGAACAGGATTGCTACTACCCGGAACCTTATTTCTGATCGGCATTGGCTTACTCAAACACCGCTATGCTGAGTCAGAACGCGGGCTACTGTTTGCCCAATCTCAAAGTTCTATGCTCGTCTGTCTGGGATTTGTAGGCATTGCAGTTTTGATGTTGCTGTGGAGCCAAATGCGACGACGGCAAACCCCACAGAATAGCTTAGTTGAAAATTTAAGCACTGCCCGCTCTGTAGGGGCGTTTCCTATTGCGTCTCTACAGACTTCCTTGTCACAAAATCCGCAGCGATCGGGTCTAGAAATCTGTCCTCCCTGGGTGCTGTGGTTTTTATTAGGTCTAGTTCTATTTGTGGGCTGGAGCTTAACAGGTGGAATAGCGATATCGTGGGCTTCGGGAGCCGTCTTAGCTTACCTCGGCGTTACTGTAGCTATGATTCGGTTTCCGATCGCTCGGCAATCTCTAGCAAGCATGAGACGATCGGGCATTCCCAACAGATTCCAAGCTCTACTTAGAACGCACCCTGACTGGCATCAATGGTTGCTGCTGAGTGCCATTGTTGTGGTTGGGTTTATGCTAAGGGTCTATCAGATTGGGTTTGAATCGCTAGACACCGATGAGAGTATTTCCTTTGATGCAATTCGCGGAATTCTTCGCACAGGCGCTCCTGAAGCCACGTCTGGCATTTGGTATACTCGTTCTCCTTTCTACCACTACATGGTGGCACTCTGGCTACAACTAGTAGGAAATTCTGCCGTCAATGTTCGCTTGCTATCTGCGCTTTGGGGAACTGCGACGCTAGTTGTTGCCTTTGTTCTCGCTCGTCAAATTACCGGAAAAATTTGGGTAGCGCTTGTGGTGACGGCACTGTTAGCGATCGACCCCTGGCAACTTTGGTATTCACGATTTATTCGGTTTTACCAGGTGTTGCAATGCTTGAGCCTGGTGTCGTTTTGGTCATTTTACAAAGGATTTATTGAACGCGAAGGGAAACGCTATCAATATATATTTTTTGTTGCTGTAACATTGACATTGCTCAGTCAAGAAGTCACCATTACGCTATTGCCTTGCTTTCTGATTGGGTTTCTGTTCTTTTATCGGCCGTTTCGTTGGTCAACCGACTGGACAGTTTTGGCAGGCAGCGCAACAGTGATGTCAATTTACGTCTACGATGTCATCTTCTTTTCGATCAAATGTTTAACGCCTTGGATTGCGTTATCTTCTGGTACAGAATCTTATCTAAAACCCCATTTGCGAGACATTGCTGGGTTTCTGTCTTGCCTGTTTGTTGGCCCGAGTCGAGTCTACACAATTTATAGCGTTTTCTTTTTGTTGGGGTTTGCCTACTTTCTCAAGCGTCGGGATGGAAAGTTAACTTTCTTTTTTAGTCTGACTTTACTGTATGTCCTGAGTGTGACGATTTTGCTCTACCAAATCACCCCCCGATATACCTTCCCGGTTTATCCCTTGTTGATCACACTGGCAGTTCACAGTGCTGTTTGCTTACTAGAAAGCTTGGGGCGAAGATTTGAGAGCATCTTAAAAGGGTTATTGCCATTGAGACAGATTGCGATCGCTGGCGTTGCCCTGCTTCTAATGAGTAATATCGAACCTGGTCGGGTATTAGCTAGCTATCACGATTCGCTAGTTAGACGCAACATTGAGGTGTTTGAATATGTTCACGATCGCCGACAACCGGGAGATGTGGTGATTTCTCCAACCCCGTCGGGAGCCGCGATCGTACTAGGCGGATTAGACTACTTTTTCCCGTCCGTCTTACCTGTAGATGCCCTCTATTTTCGTGATGGACGAATGATCGATCGCGTCAGTCGTAGTGTGATTATCAGCAATTTAGATCAGGTGAGTCACATTCTGGAACAAGCTAAACGGGTGTGGATTCATCTCGATGATGCCAAAGACAATGCCTTTACGCCCGAAGTTTCTCAATATTTGGAAACGATCGGTCAACCTGTCATGGAAACCTTTGGGGCGAGGCTGCGATTGTGGCAACGCGACGATGGAATATTGCCGCGAGTTAGAAATCAGGGTAGAGACTTGGGTGCTTACTAATTCAGAACTGAATGCTTAAAATTCAAGAATATTCTCAATGTTTAACAAAGTTCTCGATCGCAGAAGTCGGATCAATACTCTGATTCTGGCGCTCTTACTAACGCTGGCGATTAGCTTTTTCCCAGGCATTGATGTCGCTGAGTCTGCTGATGTTCAAATCAGTCCAGGAGTGCCAATTCTAGTAGATGCTGGACAAGATAAAGCCATTCAAAGAGCCGTCAAAGACCTACAGCGAGATCTGCAAACAGTACTTGGGCAAGAGTCACCGATCGTGACTCTTGCCTCAGAGTTGGGCGATCGTGATGCGATCGTGATTACTCGCAATGGCTCTCAAACGGCTGATTCAACATTAGTGGGAACGGAAGCACATTCCATAATCGTGAAAAATGCTGGAAGTGCTGCCCGCATTGTTCTGCAAGGAACAGACACACGCGGAACCATCTATGCAATCTACACCTTTTCTGAACGGTTCCTAGAAGTTCCTCCCCTTTGGTTCTGGGCTTCGTGGAAACCTCAGCAGAAAACAGAAATTACCGTTCCCCACAATACTAACTTACAGTTTGGTTCGCCCCACGTTGCTTGGCGGGCCTGGTTTCCCAACAACAAAGATCTACTCAGAGGTTGGCAGAAAGCAAATCCAACCATTGATGCAGACGACGTGATTTTTGAAACGATGCTGCGGCTAAAGCTAAATGTGATTAATGTCGGAGAAGACATTGGGGATTATCCTTCACCTCAAGCGGGTTTGAAGCGTGCCCGTCAAGCCCGCGATCGTGGACTCGCCATCACAACTCCCTATTTAGGATCATTCAGATATTGGGATAAATACTGGCAGTTAGTTCGGCAACAAGAGCCTCCGAAACTTGCCTTAGTGAACCGCGAAAAATTTGACGAGTTCTGGACTTACCACATCAATCTACTACTGCGCGAGAAGTTTGAAATGGTGTGGGGAATTGGCTTTCGGGGAGCCAAAGACCAAGCCTTTTATGATGCAATGCTCGATGCACCTCAAGAGGATGCAAAACGCGCCAGAATTATTCAGGAGATGATTTTACGACAGATCACCTTGCTAAAACGGGACACAAATCAAGAACATTTGGTGATGCAAACGATGCTTTATGCCGAAAATTCAAAGCTCTTTGCTCAAGAATTACTCCGACTACCAGAAGAACCTGATCTGATTTGGACATTCTCTTCAGATAACCGAGATCACTTTCCTGGAGCCGAGCTAAGAGGCTTGATCGCGCCCCCCAATCAGCCGATCGGCTACTACATGAACTTCCAATTCACCTCCTCTGGAGCACACCTGGCTCAAGCTGAAAGCCCCTGGAAAATGGAGCAAAATTTCCGCATTGCTCAGTCCGCTTCCCCGCAACCCCTGCAATTCTCGATCGTCAATGTGGGCAATGTGCGGGAATTTGTTTTAACGATCGCGGCCAATGCCCAAATGATGTGGAACTTTACAGAATATAAGTCAGATAGCTTTGTAAAACAGTTTTGCGATCGCTACTTTGGTACAAGACATGCCAATCAAATCGCCTCGCTCTACAAGGAGTTTTTTGCCTCTTACTGGCAGCAAAAACAGGGAGACATTCCTGAATTTGAGCAACAATATCTCTTTCACGACCTCCGCATCTCACGGGCCAGTGAAGCGTTACTCAAACACATTAAAACCGGACAACTAAAAGCCAACCCATTTAGCGATCGCCCAGACTTCTACCGCATTGAACCTGTTAATGGTCAGACGGCTCAAGTAGATGCGATGATTCAGGGCACGGATGGATCAATCAAAAAGCTGCGATCGATATTATCAAACTGTGATGCATTGAATAAGACCTTAGATCCCCAAGGTCAAACATTTTTCAACGATAATCTATGTGTGCAAGCTGACTTTATGCAGCAAGCAAATCGGCTCCTAAACTCGCTTGCCCGTGCTTTCAAGTCTCTTCCAAATCAACGAAAAACAATAAAGTACCTCGCACAAGCAAAGCAAGCAGCTAGAGCCATGCCACGCACTCTAAAAGCAGCAGAGCGCAATCGCTTTACAGGTTGGTATGTTGACGAACAAATTTTCGGGGTGAAGAAACTGAACGATGCCATTGATCGAGCCGCGATCGCACTCTCAGCAACCCTATGAAACTAGAGCCAGTCACCGTCTTTAAGACAATTGTTAGCCTAGCGCTACTTGTTTTTGTCTTGACCCAAATCGACTTTCATCAAGCCTGGACTCAGTTTCAGCACCTCTCCTGGCAATTTATTCTATTTGCACTGCTCTTTTATACAGGTTGCCAATGGTTAAGTTGCTTACGCTGGAGTGTTGTCCTTGACTCCAGCAATCATTCCGTCCCAATGAACCATTTGCTCGGCAGCTACTTTGCAGGGATGTTTCTCAACATCTTTCTCCCCGGTGCATTAGGAGGTGATGCTTACCGAGTCTATCGGGTGGCTCAGATCATCAAAGATCCAGAGGTCGCCCTAGTCTCTGTTTTTCTAGAACGATTCACAGGTCTAGCCGCACTCTCTGCCCTTGCCGTATTAGGATTGCCGCCCGCCTTCCGGTTGGTGGGACGTTGGGATATTATCCTGCTGTTTATGACCTGCGTTGGCGCACTGGTCGGAGCAGTCCTCATCATATCGAGTCCGAAACTATTGATCTGGGTTGAGCCGTGGCTCGAAAAATTTCGGCTAGGTCGAGTTGCCGATCGTTTTGCCAAAATTCAAATTCTCTTGAGAAAATTCGCTCAACACCGTCGCGCTCTGGCGCTATCAATGGGGCTTTCCCTATTACTCCAGCTAGCGATCGTGTATTACCACTATCTGGTTGCTCAACAGCTTAAAATTCCGATTTCTTACTTAGAGCTGCTCGTCTTTATTCCGATCGTGGTGGTCGTCACACTCCTTCCCATTTCATTAGGAGGATTAGGAGTCAAAGAAGGGTTGTGGGTTTATCTATTTAGTCGCGTGAGTTTAACCGCAGAACAAGCCCTACTGCTTTCTCTAACTATAACTGCACTCAGTTGGCTATTGAGTCTTCCTGGAGCCGTGATCTTATTGCTAGACTCCGCCGGATATCAACAGATCAAGCAGGGAACTCTCAAATAGTTCTACAACCAATAAGTAGGCATCAACAATTAGGACTCGATCGTCTTTGCCCAAGAGATCCACCCGTGCGCTAAGAACTATACAGTATCTAAAATTCGTTCACCCTAATTAATTAGTTGATAAGTAGCAGGGTGAAATTAAAGTCAACTAGATGCCGGGTTTCGACTTCGCTCAACCCTTCTTTAGGGGAGATTTTGAGCATTGAGCGCAGTCGAAATGCGTCTTATCAGTCATTTCTCCTTGGGAAAAGGACTACGGTGAGAGTAGAGTCTTCGTGCAGGAGTTCTATTATTAATTCCCCTCCCCTATTAATCGGATAATATTTGTCCTGATCCCAGGTCGAGGACTCATCGATCGACAGTAGTTTATTAAGGATCGTAAATTACATAGAGTCGAACAGCCGTTTTAGCTCTCCCATCTAGTTCTCGGAGTGATCTAATCCACCCTTCTAATCGGCAAGCCCCTACAACATCTTTTTGGAAATGGGTTGCGTCCTATCCTCCATTCTTCAGCTTGTGGTGGTAAGATTCTCTATGTAAACTCAAACAGTAGTGAGCAACGATGTATATTAGTTTACAAGAAAGATTTCTAGATCTTTACAAGATATTAAGCAGTGCTTTGCAAGCAGCGTCGCCCAAGTTCTTGCTGGAGGTAGCACATGGCTATAACCAGCTCTCTCAATGATCTTTCCCTAGCTGAACTATTTCAATTGATTGAATATAGGCGAAAATCTGGCTGTCTCAGAATCTCGACCCTACCCAATTCTCTTGCGCCTGAAGCTAAGACTTATCATTACTATATTTGGTTTCAGCAGGGGCGTTTTGTGGCAGCCGTCAATCGCCTAGACGGTCAAGGTTTGGTATCTGAAATCACAAAACGTGGGTGGCTAAGCCAGCGAGTTGTTGAAAGATTAAGCAGTCGATGCCCAGCTAAAATGCCGCTGGGTGTTTATTTTAAGATTCAAGGCGTTCTCCAATCCGAACAGCTTCATCTGCTCTTTTCAACCCAACTTCGCCAGGCGGCATCTCTGTTTGAAGTTCAAGCAGGTGAATTCAATCTTGATACCAATGTGCCTTTGCCTTGGAACGAAGTTACAGGCTTAAGCCTTCGATCGCTAGATGTGGCGCTTGGTGCTTTAAGAATGCTTAACAACTGGCAAGCTTTGGCTGAAGCTCTGCCCGATCCTAGTTTAGCGATCCAAAGCCGAGGGGTTATTCAACAGAAATGTCGCTTAAACGCTCTAGACTGGCAAGTTTGGGAGTTTGCCCAAGGGACTGTTGCCTTGAAAAATATTGCTAGACAGCTTAATCAGTCAGTAGAAAAAATTCAACAAGCTGCGTTTCGGTTAGTGCTAGCTGGGTTAGTCGAAGAAGTTCCTGTGACTCGGCCTACTGCTGACCAAAAAATACGCTCAACAAATCTAATCGTCGAACCTTCTACTTTAGAGACAGTCGCAGAATCTAACGAAGTAGAAAAACCGAAAGTAAGTGCCTCCTTTTTACAAAATTTAGTCAGTTTTTTACGGAGTCAGGCTTAAATGGAAGTCTTACGTATTGTCATCACAGGGGCTGTCGGAGCAGGAAAAACAACTCTAATTCGCACAATTAGTGAAATTCAAGTTGTTGACACCGATCGCCAAGCAACTGATGAAACAGCTTTACTTAAACCTACAACAACGGTTGCCTTCGACTTTGGTCGCCTTACCTTCGCACCCAATCAAGCCCTTCATCTCTATGGCACTCCGGGGCAAGCTCGATTCGACTTCATATGGGACATTCTTATTCAAAAAGCTCATGCTTATATCTTCTTGGTTGATGCTCACCGCCCTCAAGACTTTCGCTCCGGACGGCGGATTCTCAGCTTTATGAACCAGCGAGCGAAAATCCCAATGTTGATTGGGTTGACTCACATGGATTGCCCAGGCGCTTGGGACTTGGATGATATTGCCCTAGCTTTAGGATTGTTTGATGAAGCCACTCGACCCGCCATGGTTCCTATCAACCCCACCCAACCATCTTCCGTTTCTCAGGCATTAATGCGCCTCGTTCAAGAATTAATGAAAGCCCCGGTGCTGAATTAAGCGATCGAATCTCCATAAACTTGGCGAAGCTTTTACAGCATCTTGAAGAGATAACTTACAAGTTTCTCCCTGGGCTTAGAGCGTTGTCGCAGCTACCAACACCTCCCTCTCTACAACTCCTGAGCATTCACCAACTTCCGTGCCTACCCTCTCTAAAGCGCAAACCATGATTAACATCATAGCTATCCAAAGTATCTTGCAAAGTTTCGTCAGTGATATTTCTGATATTCAGGGGGCAACTTTGGTGAGTCCCGATGGGCTAGCTATCGCCTCTGCGCTACCAGAGAGGGTAGATGAAGAGCGCATTGCTGCAATGACCGCAGCTATGTTGTCGATCGGCGAACGGATTGGGCGTGAGTTGGCACGAGGTCAAATTGATCGAGTGATTGTTGTGGGGGAGAAGGGCTATAGCGTACTAGTTAACTGTAGTGACGATGCAGTGTTATTGATTCTGGCAAATGCTAATGCCAAACAAGGGCTACTATTTCTAGAAATCAAACGGGCTGTTGCCGAGCTTGTCCCTCTACTAGCTGAGCAACCAAAGGCTAATCTTTTAACTTAGATAGCTGGCTTCCTAGTTTCTATTACCTGATAGACCAGGCTGAAGGCTTTGCAACATATTTCTGAAACAGCAAACCACTCAACAGCCTATTTCAGCGATCGCATGTTGCAGAGCTAAGTTTTTACTCTACTAGTTTCGGCGGATCACGGTGAAGCTAATCATAACCAGTAAAATTATCTGGGAAGGAAGTAAACAATGTCTCATCAAGTACGTGAACAGTTAGGAGATTTTAGTAGTATTGTTTGCCTTAAGTCCATCATTGCTGGCATGGAAGATGCCCTGGGTGAAAAGGCAACGGCGATCGCTTTGATTGCAGCAGGTCGTGCCCGTGGTAAGAACCTAGCAGAATCATTAAGCTCAATGAAGCCATCCACTTCTTTGGAAGATGTTGCTGACAGAATGGCGATCGCTCTGGGTAAAGATGGTACTCGCCTGCTGGTGATCGACAAAATTGTGCAAGAAGGCGAGGTAATCAAGGTTTATACCAAGGAGACGGTATGTTCCGCAGGCGAACCTTTGGGGTCAGCACGTAAATGTACCTTTTCGCTAGGAACCGTCTGGGGAGCATTAGAACAGCTTTTAGGTGAGCGCTTACAGGGTAAACATACTGAATCTGTACTACGCGGTAATACTCACGATGTGTTTGAGTTTACTAAAAGAAGTTGAAGTTGTTCAACGTCCTTTGAAGCGGCTCCTAATAGAGCGAGGTGAAATTAAAGTAAACCAGATGCCGGGTTTCGACTGCGCGCAACTAGCCCGTGGGTTGAGCGGAGCCGAAACTCATGCCATGATGCCATCAAATAATCAATAGTGAAAGAAAAGCGCCACAAAGCACCACAAAGCGCCACATTGATGCTTTCAGCCCTATGCCAGCGAGTAGGCATCAGAATTGGATCTCGATCGCCAATCAATTCACCCTTGAGTCACCTAAAAAGGGCATTGCTGAATGCAAGTATGATTCGCCCTCCTCACGAAGTGGGACAAGAACTTCTGGTTGACTGACAAAACCCTGTCTCCTCAATCCTCAATCCTCAATCCTCAATCCTCAATCCCTTCTCCCCTTGTGGGCAAATTTAGTATTTCATACCGAAATTCAGCAACGCCTCTAAAAAAATTACGAAATATCTAAACTTTATTCGCCTCAATTTTTTACATCATAGATTTATAGATCAGGCTGAAAATTCTTTATCCAACAGTTTCTTGAATTCAAAATAATTGCTTTTATAAAAGTGACTATTTAAAGTGCAGCTTCTACCTAAATAAATCGCTTCTTCTTCACATAGATATCGAGAAAATTTGAATAAGTCTACTTAATTTATTTAACAATATCTTGATGAGTTTATAGAAATACTTCTTCCTCTATCACACCTACTATTTATTAGCAATAGTACTTTGAAAAGCTTATAAGTATCAGATTCAACTAAATAGAAAATCCTTCTCTTAAAAGGAGGCAAAAACCATCTCAGTGCCTATTTTCAGGGAGAGCAAGCAGCAAGGTTCAGAGTTCTTTTTCCCAAGCAGCAAGGAGTCTATGACATCTTGCACTTAATTAGGTCTGACCACTTACTGTTCACAAAGTCAACCCCTAGAACAGGAAAAATTTAGTGGTTAACCACAAAGCTACAGGCATTGCAGCACATATTTTCTCGATCGAATTTACTAAGGTTTCTATTAAATAATTGAAATAAAAAGCTTGCTTTTATCACCTTTGATGCCATTAAAAAATACTTATCTCCTATCTTTATCTTAGGTTTAAAATCATACTTATCTTCATATAGAAGCTTTGCAAATCAACCTATAAATCAGTAAAAACTGGGGAACTTAAGAGAAATACAGCCTGTCTTCTTACACATGAGGACAGAAAGATTGGACATTAGCTACTTTCTAAATAGCTTCAGCTAAATGTCAAATTTTTGTAGCTAAGTCCTAATATTTCTAGAATCTGCAAACCAAGATAGAGGAAACGTACAATGTTGAAAAGAACTGTTGTTATCGGTCTGTTGTCTGCAATTGCTTTGACAGGTTCGGCTCTATCAGCGAGAGCAGACCAATCACAATCAAGCGTGCAAGAGTCTAACCAAGAGTCTGCTGTGATTGGTGACTTCAATAGCGTTTATCAGCATAGTGGGCAGGCAACCATCCAACAACAAGTTGGCAATCGTAAGAAAGGATGCGGGGCATCTGTAAGCCAAGATCAAGGCAATTACCAAGGCTCTAATCAAGCTACCGGAGTTGTCGGAGTCGGTAATTCCGTCGGACAGGCTAATCAGCAACTTACCATTCAGCAACAAATCCAACGCCGTTCCTTCAGAAATGCACCCTGCTACAAGAAGGTTGTTAGATAGTAGGCAAAAATTTGGGAAGCCTGATCAGTGCAAGACTTTGAAATAGCTCCTATTGAGAGTTATGGAAAGGCTAAAGCTTGCATGAGACAGGGCTTTGAGTGATTTACATTTCACACCCGATCGGTTGACTGAGTAAAAGATGCCCAAGCACTTTTACAGTGCTTGGGGCTTCTACTTTGTAGGCAACCTGTTACTGCTATGCACTAATGCGTGAGCCGTAGTTCTTTCTTGAATAACGGAACTGTGTCACTATGACCATCAAAAAGTCAATTTCTTGGCTAGTTTTTTCAGCATTATTGTCATCACCTGGCGTTGCTAACGCCAATGGCATTGACCTTCAGACTGGCAGCACCAGAGTTCAGGTAGGGACAAATGGCGACATCAATATTCAAACTAGAGGAGTTAAACCGCTCTCTGGGTTTGAATCATTTCAAAGTTTGCCTAAATTTCAGTATCCCAAAAACTGGAATGTCCCTAGTTCTAGCTCTCTTCGTAACCATTGTCGCAACAATAGCTATAGCTACAACAACACACAGAGAAATAGCTTGGGTTCAAGCGTTATTTACACAAGAAACTATGCATCTACAACTGTGTGTCGTTAGCCAAAGCGCATGAACCTTTAGCAAGGAGTTTAATGTGGAAAGGTTGAAGATTTTTTCCCTTAGTTTGCTTTCTCTTTCTGCGACGGTAACACTAGCATCTTCCCCAATTTTGCCTGTGTCTGCACAATGTGTCATGGCTGATGTTTCAGTCCAAGCTGCAATTCGGGGTTCAAAGAAACCAGTGCAGCAAACCAATGATGTTGATATGCAGAACAAAGGCGCGTGTGTTGGTAACACGAGTGTTCATACAGGTACACAACTTTATGTGGGTGGAGGAGATAAGGTCATCCAACGCCGCAACAGTCGTCATCGATTAGAGGGCGTTTCATCTCCTGCCACGGGGGTTATTGGGCCGACTGTGAAAATTCCCGTGAATGTTCAGGTAGATGTCTACAATCCGGCGGAGCGCCTGAACCGCTAAATGGCTGACCTGCTGAAATTTGTCTAATACTATTTGAGGACTAGAAAATGTTGAAGAAAGCTTGCGTTGTTAGTCTATTGTCGGTTGCTGCTTTAAGTATGATTTCTCTACCCTCTAAAGCAGGGCAAGTACAAGAGAGTGTTCAAGGTGCTAGCCAGTCTGCTGCGATCGTAGGAGACGGAAACGTCGTCAACCAATACATCATTCAAAATAACATTCAGAAGCAGAGAGGGCAGGGACGCTTTAAAGGCAAAAAACAGCAACAAAGCTCTTTTCAAGGGGCTGGGCAAACAGCGGGTGTCGTGGGCAATGGAAATCAGCTAAATCAAGTGAGTGAGCAGCTTAACGTCCAGCAACAAAAACTTCGCTCTCGCGGAAACAAACCAAAGCGTTCTCAAAGGGATGACGACTAGCTTTATTTTCTGATCTGCTCTTCTTCTAAAGAAAAAGCAGCGCATTAGTTTTGGCTCCTAAAGGTGAATATACTAAGCTCGACTTATCTAATAAGCCAAGTCGAGCTTATTTCTCAGCAGCGATCGCTGATACCGATCCTACATTCTGATTTTTTCTTCAATCAAAAGGAGATTGCTTTGGAAGGCATAGCATCTTGTCACTTCCCCTTATTCATTGCTGTCTGATTCGGTATCGGTGAGCATGTAGTAGCCTTTACGCCCTTCCACATTTGACCAATGATTAGACATCTTACCCTTAGAAAGTTCTGCTAAAACAACGGGTCTGGCAGCTTTGAGTGATTCTTTACTAAGGTTTTTGCCGTATAGAGAATAGATGACATCATTAACGCTAAATGGTTCACCCATCTGACTACCAAGGACAAGCTTGATTGACTCACGCAGCGTTTTTACCGTGAAATGAACGGAGTACAGAGGTTCGAGGGCTAAAGCCCGATCGCTTTTCATCTTCTTCAGTCGTTAGGTCAGCAGTTTTTTTGCTAGGGTTGGCTGCTCGCCTACCTCTGCGGGATGTGGTCTTGCCATTTTGATCTAAAGAAGACTCAGAACTAGCTAAAGCAGTGTCTTTAGTGCCAGAATCCCCTTTGCCCAACCGCTTGAGAACCTCGATCGCGGCATTGGTTTCGTCTAACTCGGCGGCGAGTTGCTGCTTCCGAGCTTCGAGATGTTCAACCAACGTATGCATTGACTCAGCGAACCCTGTAGCGTTTCCTGCTCCTGACACTGTCTGATAAGCAATCACAACCTTTCTCCTTATATAGATCAATTTTCTAGCTTCTATATACCAAACTACCAAACAACTTCAACTATGAAACAAAATCTTTTTGCAGAAATGCCAATTTGAGTGCAAATCAAGTCAAAATTAAGTCAAAATTCTATGAAGTATAAGTTTTTTGACCTAATAACTATACATTTCAACACAACAAAACCCCTTTCAACCTCCACTGAGCAGTAGAGGTTGAAGGGGGTTAGAAAGTTGAACAATTAAGAGGGTATTTGCAAAGTAGTCGTTTATTAGATCTCCTGCGTGCACCCGGACAGCCCTGCTCACGAAGTGGGGCAAAGCCTTGGCTAACCCTGCTCCCCAGGAAGAAGGGAGCTATCAGTCTTGTTCCTTCTCCTTGGGGAGGGGCTAGGGTGAGGGCTGTTAGATGACGCTTTTCATGGACAGCGAGCAGACTTCGCTCATCCTTCTGAGACTGCAATCAACGTTTCTTCAGTTGAAATAAATGCTCCTTGGCGCATTTGAGTGTTGCTGACAAAGGTGAGACGATATTGGAAGGTGCGATGCGATCGCTGCTTGAGGGAAATTCGTAGAGGAACGGGGGCTGTGGCCGTGCCCGATAGTTCCAATCGTTCTTCTCGGTGATAGCGATTGGCAGGGTCATCATATTTGATATCAATGAAGACCATTCTCACTGAGCCTGGTTCATAGAGGGGAATGAATTCTATGTCTAATGCTCCTTCAAAGGGGTCGTTGACTGCGATCGCGGTTGCTTCAGTAGTTTCGATATTAGATTTTTGGGTAGAGCCATCCTTGAGGTGATAGACAAACTGATAGCTATAGCTACGGGCGTTGGGGTCGTCGAGGCGAAGTTTCCAAAATTGGGCTTGAGAAGTAGCTGTCAGGGTAATGATTTTGCTCTTATTCCAGGCGGTAGGGCTTTGGTAGGAGAGAATTGTGTCAATGGAATCGACCACGCCCCAATCGATCCGGTTAGGGAAAACGCGCACATCCAAAAAGCCCAAATGCTCGAAGGGGTTGATCTGAAGCGTTCTATCTTCGGTGAGCCGAGCCGGAATTTCATAGGAGAACGATCTTCCTTCCCATTCAGAACTGGGGTCGAAGTGATATTGCACACCATAGTTATAGGCGGTGTCAAAGGTGGAATTCATGAACACCTCAAACTTTTGCTCTGATACGTCTCCTGGCTCAAAGACAAAATCTCTGTGCTTGTGGTCGGTTGCATTTTGAGGGTTGCCATAGTCGATCGCAACCTGTGCAGAGCGAAGTCCAATGCGATCGAAATCGATCGGGGCATCCACCGTGACAGTCAACACTCGGAAAAATGGATCATCTAAATCAACTTCGACAAAGTGTTTTCGCTTGTCTTCTAGATCGTTGAGTAGAAGTCCGATGAGTCCCTGGGGTGCATAGGTACGCTGGACTGCCTCCGATCGGTTGTATTGCAACGTGATAGTCTTCTGCTCTTCCTGACGAATGAACTTCAGCTTGAGGGCAATTGCTGGATCACCTGCGATCGCTGTTGGAGTGGGTGTAGGTGTAGGAGTGGGTGTAGGAGTGGGTGTAGGGGTAGGGGTAGGGGTGACGACCAAAGCGGCTGGGCGATGAAGCTTTGCCCGAATGGTAGCCTGCGGATGGGACGCAACCTTTCCAGTGATTTCGGCAACTCTGTCGCGAGCATCTCCTGTTCGTCGAGGTTGAGCATCTCGCGCCCGTCCATGGCCTTTTCCGGCGGGGTCGCCGCTCACACTGGTGACTAAAGGTGAAACAATGCCGATCGCCACCTGTCGTCGTCGTTGAGACAGTTTGCGGTTCGATCGTTGTTTCTCGGTCGAGTCGTCGTTTTCATAGCTGGCATGGGCTTCGATCGTGACATCTTTGGGCACTGCTAGGCGATTGAGCCAAGTTCGCAGTTGGTTGCCGTCTCCCGAAACGTGGCTGCCTGGTAGGTCTGTGATGCCTGGGCGAGAGGTGGTATTTGAGAATTCGGCATCGGTCGGGTTGGGGGCATTGCTGAGGTAGCTGAGATACGTTCTAGAACTGGTAGACCAACCCGCCTCGCGGGGCTTTTCATACTCAAAGAAGAGATGAAAGGTTTCGTCGGTGGTGGTTTGTGGATAGTCAACGGTGAGGTCGATCGTTGAATTGTCGTTTACATCGACGGTGAGTTGGTGGTTAGAGTCGAGGGAGCGTGCCTGTCCATTGACGCGCACAGTCGGGTTGTGCCCTCTGATGGTGAGCGTTTCTGAAGTGCCGGAGGGGGACGGAGAATGCTCGATCGTGTAACCTTCCGGCGAGGGGTTGGGTTCTCGGCTAAGAATTTCTAGTCTCGCAGGTTGGCGAGTGCTGGTTGAGGTCGCTGTCGTTTCGGGGGAAGGCTCCGCCCCAGGTGTGGAGGGGTTGTTTGGCTCAGATGGGGGATTGTTTGGCTCAGATGGAGGATTGTTTGGCTCAGACGGGGGCGTAGCTGGGTCAGACGGGGGATTGTTTGGAGTGCCTGCGAGTTGTCCGGGGGTGAGGGTTGGCTCGAACCAGTCTTTGAGGAGATTCTCTTTGAAGAAGTCTAAGGCCCACTTTTCTTTTTCGGCTCGATCGTCCGCACTAGAAAAGTTCGTCACTTCAATTTTGATTGCCCCTTCTTGGACAAGTTTCTCAAACCCAGCCTCAATGCCCAATTTGAAAAAGTAATATTGCCCAGTCAGGCTGGCGCTGAAGTGATTGTAAACTCGCTTTAAGTTGGCGGTGATTTTGACTTCTAAGGCAGGACGAAGCCCTGTGTACTTGAGGTTATATAGCACTCCAACGGGGGTGGTTCCCTGTTCAAATGCTTTCTCTAGAATAATTGCGCCTTCTTGACTCAGGGTAAGACCAAAGGTTGCAGAATTGGTCGCATCTAATGAAGGAATGGTTGCACCGAGAATTTTCTCAACCGCGTTGAAGGTTCCAGGTTGGCTAGCAGAAGCCGTTGTGCCGCCAGAGCCTTGCAGATTGAGGGCGATACATTGCACCGTACCTTCATCAAACATAGCCGCAGACAATTTGGGTCGATCGGGCGCGATCGCTCCTAATTTTGACAAGATGCGCTGTTCGGTTTTGGGGTCTAGCTGCAAATCGACCTCAAACATCAAAAATCCGCCGCCTTTAGCTCCACCTGCCACGGCCGCAGGTTTGTATTTAATAAAAGTGAAAGAGGCTCGTTTGTCTGCACCTCGGCGGGCAAATTTAACAGGACGCGGCAGATACCAAAACTGATTGGGGTCAGCATGGTCAGCGAAGATCGTCGTGTTCTCGATCGTCAGGGTTTTACTTCCAAGTAGCAACATATAAAAGGGAGGGAAAGTTTAGGGAGGGA
>JAAUOZ010000087.1 GCA_012034655.1 Leptolyngbyaceae cyanobacterium CSU_1_3
ACCCCTGACTCCCCAACCCCCAAGCCAGAAAAGCCCACCTACCCTGACAGCACAGAAACCGACTCAGAACCCGCAACAGAAACCACCGTAGAAGTCTCATCCTCAGACGGCACATCCGCCCGTGTGGAAGTTGACCCCTTCGTTGGCGAAATTGAGGACTCCCTCACCAACAGTTTTGAAGACTATTTAGGGGAGCAAGATGTTAAGACGGAGACACTGCCAGAGGCTCGCGACACCCTCTCCAAAGTGGAGCAGACAACCGGAGTAAAGCCTGCGTTGGTCTATGCACTGTTTGTACCGACTCGTTTGTCTGCCTCCGAAACGAAGCAATCTAATCAGCCTGCGGAGTCTGCCCACAAACTGGGGACAACGCTTCAAAAAGACAGCGACGAATTAGAGCTATTTATGGTGACATCCACCGGAAACCCCATTCGCAAAGCGAATTCCCGGTGCGACCCGTGCCAATGTTCTTAGGCTTGCTCAACAGTTTCAGCGAGAAGTGTCTGACTCGCGAAAAACGCAAACGACCAGCTATCTGGCTCCTGCCCAAGCACTCTACCAAATGTTGATGGCTCCGATCGACGCTGAACTGCAAGCCCGCAAGATCAACAACCTTGTGTTTATCACCGATTCGGGGCTGCGATCGCTCCCTTTGGCAGCCTTGCACGACGGCAAAGGATTTCTTGTAGAGCGTTTTAGCATCGGCATGATGCCCAGCCTCAGCCTGACAGACACCCGCCTGGGGAATGTCAAAAATAGTCAGATTTTGGCTATGGGTGCATCAAAATTTACTCAGCAAGAACCCCTACCAGCCGTTCCTCAAGAAATCAACTCGATCTCCAACCTTTGGAAAGGGAAAACATTCATCAACGAAAGCTTTACCCTCGCCAACCTCAAAAGCCAGCGTCAACAACAGCCCTTCGGGATTATTCACCTCGCAACCCACGCAGAATTTCGATCGGGCGCACTCAGCAATTCCTATATTCAGCTTTCTGACACCCAACTGCGGCTCGATCAAATTCGTCAACTCGGCTGGAGCAACCCCCCCGTAGAATTGTTGGTGTTGAGCGCTTGCCGAACCGCCTTGGGTGATCAGGAAGCCGAGCTGGGATTTGCCGGACTCGCCGTCAAAGCTGGAGTCAAGTCGGCTATGGCCAGCCTATGGGCCGTCAGCGACCAGGGCACACTCTTCCTGATGACCGACTTCTACCAGCAGCTAAAAACCGCCCCCATGAAAGCCGAAGCCCTCCGCCGAGCACAACTGAGTCTGCTCTATGGGCAGGCGACAAAAGATTCGCCCCAAAAATCCTCGGAGCCAGGAGAGGAAACGATCGCCAAGTCGCTATCCCATCCCTACTATTGGGCTTCCTTCACGATGGTCGGCAGCCCCTGGTAAACGAAGGTTTCTAGGTAATCTTGCGAGACCTCTTATCCAGGCTGCATCAAAGTTGGGTGACTCTCACGATTGGAGATCACCTGACCTGTTTTTAGAATGCTAAAAAACCGATCGCCCTTCTTCTCCTTCCCTGATAGTCTGTCCATTTTGAATCGACGGATTATCGGTTGGAAGCCATTGTTCAGGATTTTCAAGCCCTCAAAAATTCTGAACAGACCCCTAGGGCAGCACTTTACCCATAAAATTCAATGAAGACTTCTCTGATTACTGCACTGATTCCGTTCTCGATCGGGTTTACCTTTTTCTCGAACACCTCCCAGGCGCAGGCAAATTCCTTCCGGACTATTTTTCTGAACCGCTTTTAGTAAGCCAAGTCTTCAAACCTAGCAAGCGCGGGGCCCCAAAAACAACGGCAGGCGGCGCAACTCGTGGCAGTTGCACACAAGATCAAACACTGACTCCACTCATTCCTCACGATCGCCTAAGTTTGACCCTATCAGAGCGGCCCACCTTCTTCTGGTCTGCGCCCCAAACTTCCACAGGCGCGGCTCAATTTCTCTTGATGTCAGACAACGATACCCAGATTGTTTACGAAACGATACTTACCTTGCCGAGCGCTTCTGGCATCGTTGAATTTACCCTACCCGCCCAAGCACCAGCCCTAGAAGTCGGTAAGCAATATCACTGGTATCTCACGATCGCGTGCAGCCCCGATGATTTTGACAATGGTATGCGTGTAGAGGGCTGGGTCGAACGCGCCAACCCCGATCGTACCCTGACACAAGCCCTCAAAATGGCAGAACCTGACCAACACTCTAGACTTTACGCAGAAGCGGGCATTTGGCACGAGGCCCTAAGCGCTGTTGCCAAGACTCGACGCGACAAACCCGCCGATCTCAATGCGATGGACAACTGGAAAAGGCTGCTAGAGTCAGTCGGACTTAACACAGTAGTAGCGCAACCTTTGGTAGCACCACCCTTGACAGAGCAAGCCGTAAAAGAAGTAAGTTCGATTCGATAGGCTAAGATTTTACGTGAATTTGATGCCGCTCAAAGTGCCCTCATCCTCCCAACCTCCTGCTCGTTGGCAAGAAGGAGGAGAAGGAAAGAGTCAAGCTTTGAAGTCTCTCGCCCTAGGGTGAGGGGTTTGGGGCGAGGGCACTGATGAGTAATCACTAGATGAGTAATCACTATTTGCAGCTTCAGGTCTTCGCCCAGTTGTGCAGGAGCACCAGAAGCATTGATTCTGTGCATTGGAAGTGAACAGCAGCGTAACTCGCGATCGCACTGCCCGCGCCATCGGCACTGTTATAGCTTTACCATCTTGCACATTATTTACGATCATATAAGGGGTTTGCATGAAAATAAAAGACCCGTGAATCGGGTTTCAACTCCGCTCAAGCCTCGACGGTTGAAGGTTGAGCAGAGTCGAAACCTGGCTGCTGGTAAATGATTAACTCGCAGATCCCTAACCGAGAATCAGATAAACACTCATCACATCGGCAACATCATTTTCGCGCAGTCCAGAATCTTTGACCCCCTCCCCATAAAGCTGATCATAGTCACTTTTTCCCACTCCGAAGTTATCCGCAAGGGCTTTAGACCTCCTATATTTGCCGGAGTGGCGCATTTGATTTTTTAAGCTGAAACCCTGCCATCTAATTGTATTTTTGAGATTTTTCAAAGTTAGTTTGATCAGAAAGATGATTGAAAATTTTCAACATCGGTAAGCTCAAATACAATCTTGACCTCACTAGAAATTGAGCAAAGTGAGAGATTACCTCCAGCATTTTGAAGCATTCTCAGGGCAACAATGAGGGAGCCTAAACCCGAACTATCCATAAAGGTAATATCTTTGAAGTTAATCAAAATATCTTTTACGCCAATACTAATGCTATCGCTAATTTCTTGATGAAATTGTTCAGTCTGAGCACCATTAAAGATTCCAGAAGGACGAATGACTTTGATTGTAGAGTTCATAAAAAATATCCGCCAATGGCAAAGCCTAAGCAACGACACTAATGATATGCAAGCAACTATCTGCACTTTCCGTATCATTCCAACATAATTAAGATACCCTTGATACTTCCAGAAATAACCTGGGTATATTCAACTGGTAGATTTCAGTAACTTACTAGGTAGCAGGGTGAAATTAAAGCCAACCAGATGCCGAGTTTCAACTTCGCTCAACCCTTATTTAGGGAAGATTTTGAGCCTTGAGCGCAGTCAAAATGCGTCTGATCAATCATTCTGCTTTCTTACTGATCTGGATGATTTATGCTTTGTTTAGCCTTGATTACTCCATCAGTAGTTACCGTTATTTCAAGTGATTTCACCCATACATTCGTGATGCTTTTGCCCTATCTTTAGGAATGTCTAATATTACAAAATTTCTGATAATTGATTCTTGCCTTGCATCCTAAAAAATAGTTGTTCAAACTCCCTGTGATTGCGTCTACCGGGTTGCTCCACTATCAGATTGAGAATATTTAGAAAATGAAAAAAGCTCTATTGTTATTGCGACAATTGTGACTTTGAGCATACCGAATCCAGGGCTGAGCCTGCCTTTATCTCCTGGCGATCGCCTCAAAGTTTCGATCCCTGAAGGAGAGCTATTTAACGGCATATACCTAGTTAACATTGATGGGACGCTCCAGATTCCCTATCTGCCGCCCATCCAGGTATCTGGACAAGAACTGCCCCAAATCGAACAGGTGCTCTCGAAAACACTGATTGAAAAAGGGCTATTTAATCCTCGGTTTTTGCAAGTGACCATTCAACCGATCGAGTGGGCCGCAGTAGTCGTTAACGTCTCAGGGGAAACCTTTGAGCCAGGTCGTCTCTTGCTCAATGAGCGCAGCCCAGAGGCGCTGGCTCGCAACACTCAAGCTTCAGGAGATTATCCGCCGGGTCGGTTTCTGACCGCCGCCATTCGAGAAGCCGGAGGCGTAATGCCAAATGCCGACATTAAGAACATTCGGCTCATACGGAACGGGCAAGAAACGACGATCGACCTTTCTGGCGTTTTGAAGGGTGAAGAGGTTCAAGATATTCCTCTAGTGGCGGGCGATCGGATTGTGGTTCCCGATCTGAAAAAAATTCAGCCGGAACTAGTCCGCCCTTCACAGATTACGATTCCTGGAGTGCGAGTGTTTTTGTCGAACCTGACGCAACCCGCCAGCAGCAACTCTGGCGCTTCGGTGAACAAAGATGCAACTTCCTTTGTTTACGGGTCTCGCCTGTCACATGCGGTAATTGCTGGAAACTGCGCCGGAGGCAGCACCAACAATGCCAATCGTCGGGCCCTGCTGGTTCGCACCGATCGCCTGACCGGATCAACACTCGTCATAGAACGTCCGATCGAAGATCTGCTGCGAAAACCCAACGACGATGCCAAAAATCCCTTCCTCATGCCCGACGATGGGATCGCTTGCTATGACTCCAAAACTACCAACCTCAAAGGAGTCGCCGATACTCTGGGTACTATCTTTTCTCCTTTCTCCCTATTGCTGAATCTCTTCAGAAAATGATGAACTCTGCAACCAATCCAGCTTTATTAAAATCTAATGTCAGAAAGTGGCGTTGGCAGCGATATGTGTTCACAGGTCTGGTGATCAATTCGGCAATCTGGGGCGCGACGTTGTTCTTCCTCAAAGTTGCTAAACCGACCTATATCAGTGAGTGGGCGCTCAATCTTCCAGGGTCTGGCCCAGGGGTGAGCGTAAATTTGCCCGACATTGGGCAGGCCAGTTCTTCGAGCAGTTCGCCTTTTGGCGGCCCGACCCAAGATCCACGAGCCAACTATCAATTTATTGCGACTAGCGAAGTTGTGCTCAAGCAGGCAGCGGCCCTGGCCAAAATTCCGGTTGAGAAGTTTGGCGAACCCAAGGTAAAGCTGCTCGACAACACCACGATCATGACTTTTCAAGTGACGGGCGGCAGCCCACAGGAAGCCCAACAAAAATCTCTAGCGCTGTATAAAGCACTAGAAAAAAAACTCACGCTGCTGCGGGTCGAAGAATTAGCCCAGCGAGATCAAGGTGTTCAATCGACCTTAGAGTCGGCTAGAGCGAAGCTGGCAGAAGCTCAACAGCGTTTTTCTGCCTATAAACTGGCATCGGGTTTGAGCTTTCCGGGTCAGGTTGACAATCTCTCTAACAACGTAGAGCAATTGCGGCGGCAACGAGTTGAAGTGATCGCTCGACAGCAACAGATGGGGAGTCGCCTGCAACAACTGTCTGCCAGCCTAAAAATCTCCCCTGAGCAAGCCGCCAGTGCCTTTGTTCTGCAATCTGACCAATTGTTTCAACAAAACTTGAAGGACTATAGCGAAGCCAGTGCGATGCTATCTGTTTTGCTGTCTAAGTGGGGAGAAAATCATCCCAATGTCATCAAAGAGAAAGCGCGGCAAGAAGCGGCTCAGACGGCGATCGCCGATCGAGGTCGATCGCTACTCGGAAGTAACCTCAGCCCTCAAATGCTGGGGGCGATTCAGATTACCAATGAAGGCTCTGGGCGGGCAGGCTTGTTTCGTGATCTGGTGGCAGCCCAGGCTGAATATCAAGGGGCTACAGCCGAAGCTAATGCTCTCAATCAGCAAATTATGCTTTTGGAAGCTCGGCTCAGTGGGTTAGCTCAAGGGCAAACAATCTTAGAAAATCTCAAGCGAGAATCTCAGACAGCCGAAGCGGTGTTTGCCTCTACGGTCGCCAAACTCGACTTGGGCAAATCGGATATTTTCACCGCCTACCCGCTGATTCAAATGGTGCAAGCGCCAAGCTTACCAGAGACCGCCAGTGCCCCCCAAAAGTCATTAGTGTTGGCTGGGGCTGTTGTGGGTTCCAGTTTTGCGAGTGGAGGTTTGATGCTGCTGTGGTGGCGCAAGCGGTTGATTGCGATCGCCCTCAAGACCAAAACTCCGGCTCTGCCTGCTTTAGCGATCGATGCCAACTTGGAGGGTGAGAAGGCGTGATCAAGCCAGAGAATTTTGCCGAAAAAGTCATCTGGTACACGCTGCTGTGGACCTATGGATTCTTTGCGATCGGAGGACTGTATGTCGTTGGGGCTGTCGTAGGTTGGATTTTATTTGGCGATCTGGTGCGTCAACTATGGGCACAGACCGACGAAACACCACCAGAAGACAAAATTCGCATTCCGTGGGCAGTTTGGGTCTGGATCGCCGGAATGCTGGTGATGGAAGTAGCGCTGATTGTGGGGCATCTCGACTTCAATCTGGGTGTGGGTCTGATCATCAAATCATCGATCGGATGGGCAAAAGGTTGGGCATTGATGGCTGTGTTTCCGCTAGTTGGGGCACTCAAGATTAGGCCGCAACTGCTCTGTCGCATTGCCTGCATTATTGGGTTGCAAACACTTCTGTTGTTCCCCTTATTTTTCTGGCTTATCTAGCACATTTGCCGCCCACTCCCTATGTGTCTCCTCTGCGATTGGTGGGCGGGCCAGGGCCAGAGTTTTTTGCGCCCAGTCTCTATGAGCTTGACCCTAGCAATGGTCAACCGCGATGGCGACTGTTTACGCCCTGGGCCCCAGCTTTAGGATTCATGGGAAATGTATACTTCTTTATGGCACTTGAAGAAAAAGATTCAAAATGGCGATTCATTGGCATTGCTGGATCTATTTTCATGTGTGTAATTTCGGTGTCTCGTCTTGCATTGCTAGCATTTCCTGTTGTGTTAGTAATCACCCGAACGTTATCAAGTTTAAATCGTTCTAGTGTTTTGTTTGGTTTGGGTGGAGTAAGTTGGGTTGGTGGAATGATTGCGCCCACGATTCTGACTGCGCTTCAAGATTTCAAAGAAAAGTTTAGAGCGGCGAGGGCTGCTTCTTCACGAGTGCGAGAAACCTTGGGAAGAATTGCGGTCGATCGCTGGCAAGAAGAAGCGCCGATCTGGGGACATGGCATTGTAGAGTCGGGGCCGCACCTGGTGGAGTTTATGCCGATCGGATCTCACCATTCTTGGTTTGGTTTGTTGTTTGTTAAAGGGATCGTAGGCTGTTGTGCATTAGCGATTCCAATGTTCTACAGTTTTGTCGATTTGACCTTGAAATCTCAAACCAGCAACGTTGCCAGGTTGGGCTTGAGTATGATTTTTATCTTGTTTCTCTATACGTTTGGTGAAAACCTAGAAATTCTGGCTTACCTTTTTTACCCTGCTCTAATTATGATGGGTCTTGCCTTCAAGGAACCCATTCATTTTTTCGCTTCTGCGGACTCTGACCATGAAACCAAAAATTCTGCAAGTCCTTGATGATCAAAATATCGGTGGCATTATCCAGACGATGCGTTCTCTATCAAATTCTAGATTAGGTGAGGAATTTGAATTTAAGCTGACCACCTCAAAGAACGTTCTATCGGTTCTTCAGGTTGACAATCCTGAAATTGTTATTTTTCGCAATCCGTGTTCTTGGCAGCGATCGTTAAATCTATCTTTGATCAAGCTCTACACCAAAAAAGTGATCATTCACGAGCATCACTACTCACCAGGATTTGAACAACGCAATGTTGCTGATTTGGGGCGGTTTCATGCCATGCTCAGGTTTTGTTATGGGCTGGCCGATCGCGTAGTGGCTATCTCTAAAGCACAGCAAGTTTGGATGCAAGAAAATCACCTAGTTGCCCCTCAAAAGCTAGCGCTGATCAATCAGTGTCGCCATCTAGATCATCTACTCAAAGTTCCTAAAAAACGCATTCAAAAACCACTTATATTAGCCGCCTATGGGCGTTTTTCAAAGCAGAAAGGGCTAGACATTCTCCTACAGGCAACGCAACTCATTCCTGATGTTAATATTCAGCTAAATTTAGGCGGATATGGCGAAGATGAGCATCTCTTAAAACGATTGGCTCAGGGTCAAAAAAATATTAAATTTTGGGGTGAAATTTTAGATATTTCAGCATTTTTATCTACCTGCGATGTCGTGGTGATTCCGTCTCGTTGGGAGCCTTGGGGTAACGTTTGTGTAGAAGCGAAAGCAGCCGGAAAACCTGTCATTGCTTCAGATATAGATGGGCTGAGTGAGCAGGTTCAAGACTGCGGATTTTTGTTTCCACCAGATAATCCTGAAGCTCTCGCAGAATCAATTCAGGCGATCGTATCTGTGCCTGATCAGCATTTAGAAATCTGGGGAAACAATGGGCGAGAATCTGTTGCCACTGCTTGGGAAAGATACGTCACTTGCTGGGAAATATTTCTTAAAGAGGCGTTAATTTCTTAATGCGATCTTCTCTGCAATTTGGGAATGATAGAACCAAATAGTGCATTACCTCACGAACAATTTCAATTTAGTTTGTAAGGAAATTTCTGTGAAGGACTTTAAAGTAGTTATTGACGTTGTTAAGCAAAAATTTTCAAGCCAGTTCATCCGCAACTTGAGTTGGCTTAGTGGTTCAGAAGTGATCATTCGTATATTCCGTCTAGTCACTACTGTCACGTTGTCTCATTTTCTAACAGCCTATGACTATGGTTTAGCCGCAGTGGTATTGACCACGAATGAATTTGTTCAAGTATTTACTCGCTTTGGCATTGGCACAAAACTAATTCAAGTCGAGGAAGAACGATTACAAGAACTATCGATCGCTGCTTACTGGTTGAATTGGCTCATCTATCTAGGACTATTCATCATCCAATGTGTCGCAGCATTCTTGATTGCATGGTCTTATCGAGATAATCGCTTGATCTTACCCATTTGTGCAATTTCTCTAGTTTACTTAATTGTTCCGATCGCTTACGTGCAATCGATTTTGGTGCAACGCGAAAATAATCTGAGAATCACAGCCATCACCAATGTGTTGCAAGTTTCACTGGATAATGTGTTGACGGCTTTGTTCGCATTTTTAGGGTTTGGCATGTGGGCGATCGTACTACCCAAAATTTTAGTTGCACCGATTTGGGTGATTATCTACTACAAAAGTCATCCCTGGCGACCCACCCAAGGGTTTTCAACAAAGCACTGGGGTGAAATTTTGCGATTTGGTCGCAGCGTATTAGGAGTCGAGCTTTTGAGAACACTGCGAAATAATTTAGATTATCTAATCGTCGGCTGGTTTATCAGCATTGAGGAGCTAGGAATCTACTATTTTGCCTTCAATGCAGGGCTGGGGATCAGTCTCAGTTTTATTAATGCAATTAATTCGGCACTATTTCCTCATCTGTGTGCCGTGCGATCGAACTGGGAGAAGTTTCACCAGCGTTATCTCAGTAGCTTTAAAACCATTTCTCTAGTTATTATTCCAGTGGTACTTTTGCAGTCTAGTTTAGCTCCGATTTACGTTCCGCTTGTGTTTGGTCAAAAATGGGTTGCAGCGATTCCTGTATTGATTATAATTTGCCTTTCAGCCATTTCTCGTCCTTTCGCAGATGCTGCTTCTCAGATGCTAATAGCGATTGATAAATCTGATTTAGATTTGATATCTAGCTTTATTTTTACAATTGTCTTTGCGATCGGGTTACTAATTGGTGTTCATTGGGGTGTCTTGGGTGTAGCGATTTCAGTTCTCTTGACCCATGCAGTTTTTCAGTCCATATTCACACTTTGGGCAACTCGCTATGTGTTCAAGCGATTTAACGGATTTGAGACGATCTAACTGCGCTTCCAAGCAGATCGTTTGAAACACCAGGTTATGCAATCTTACTAGAAGAAGAATTCTCGATATGTCACAAAAACCAACCATCTTAGTCACTGGGGGCGCGGGATACATCGGCTCCCATGCAGTGCTAGCCCTCAAGCGAGTTGGCTACGAGGTCATTGTTCTTGACAATTTAGTCTATGGACATCGCGATTTGGTGGAAAACGTCTTACAGGTCGAGCTGGTGGTGGGCGATACGAACGATCGCAGCCTGCTCGATCGCTTGTTTGCCACTCGCAAGATTGAGGCAGTGATGCACTTTGCAGCCTACGCCTACGTAGGCGAATCTGTCACCGATCCGGGCAAATATTATCGCAACAATGTTTTAGGCACATTGACGCTGCTAGAAGCCATGGTCGCTGCTTCGGTGAAGAAGTTTGTCTTTTCCTCGACCTGCGCTACCTACGGCGTGCCCCAAACTACTCCCATTGACGAAACCCATCCTCAGCAGCCGATCAATCCCTATGGGGCAAGCAAGCTGATGGTAGAGCGGATTTTAACTGATTTTGACGTAGCCCATGATCTAAAGTCGGTTTACTTCCGATACTTTAATGCGGCAGGGGCTGACCCAAGCGGGCTGATCGGCGAAGATCACAACCCTGAAACCCACCTGATTCCTCTCGTGTTGCTGACGGCACTGGGGCAGCGATCGTCGGTTTCGATTTTGGGCACAGATTACCCCACGCCCGATGGCACTTGCATTCGCGATTACATCCATGTCTCTGATTTGGCAACGGCTCACATTTTAGGGATGGAATATTTGCTCAAGGGCGGCAGCACAGAGGTGTTTAACCTGGGGAATGGGAACGGATTTTCGGTCCAGGAGGTGATCGAAACGGCACGGCAAATTACAGGTGAGACCATTCTGGCGATCGCGTCTCCTCGCCGTTTGGGCGATCCGCCAAGCTTGGTAGGCAGTAGTGAGAAGGCAAGAAGAATTCTGCACTGGGTTCCCGAATATCCTCGCCTCGCAGACATTCTGACTCACGCCTGGCAATGGCATCAAAAACGCCACGCTTTGCTCAACGAACAACAGTATGCAATCAGTCGATTGGGGTAAAAGGGCGCTATGGCAGGTCTATATGCAATTTTGGGTCACGCTCATTCAGGTCGAATTCAGGCGGCTGCCGATCGTCTGATCTGTTTGCCTGGCGAATCAGTAGAAACGATTGTCGAAAATAGAGTGGCGATCGCATGGGTTAGCCATGATCCGCCTGATCTCTTTGGGCCTGCTTATCATGCGGCTACTGGAGTTTGGGTGGTGACGGCTGGACGGGTTGCTTGGGATGAGCCAGACTGGTTGCAAGCAGAGACTTTGAGCCAATATACAGGAGGTCTGAGCAATCGTCTAATTTTGGATCGATATCTGTTGCGTGGAATTGGTGAAGTTGAATGCTTTAACGGTTCGGCTGTTATTCTAATTTATGACCCACGAGAGCAAATCGTCCATCTTTTGACGGATCAATTTGGATTTCATCCGGCATTGTATATCATCCTCAAGACACAAATCAATGTGTTATTTCTACATTCCCAAACACAATCGCAAACGATTCTGAAACTTATACTACTGACGATCACGTTTCGATGGCAGAGTTTTTGCAAGAATGGAAAACAACGCCTCCTCATACCTATTACCAAGAAATCAAATATGCGGGGGCTGCAAGTCATCATTGCTGGAACCTCAGCGATTCAACTTATCGTCAACGTAGCTATTGGCAACCGTTTCAAACCGAGTTCGCTCCTAGCTTCGATCGAGCAGTCGATCGCTTGACAGAAGCAGTTCGCCACGCAATCAAAATTCGTACTCTTCCTCGTCTTGCTCCCATTGTAACTTACGTGAGCGGAGGTATGGATTCTCGCGTCATTCCCTTTGCTGCTAGCCATCCTACCAGCATGTATGGAATCAATCTCTATGATGTTCCTAATCGCGAAGCTACGATCGCTCAGCAAATCTGTGCAGCCGCAGGGGTAAAGTATGTTGGCTATGCCAGAGACAAAGACTACTATCCCGTTGGATGCGCCAAGGAGTCGAGATTTCGGGTGCAATGTGGTCGGTTGAAGATAATCACTTTCTAGGCACTTTAGAAATGATTCAAAAGCTAGAAGCGCGAACCGTTCTGGCTGCCTTCCCGGTGGATGATTTGTTCAAAGGAGCCTGTCTTGAGCAGCGCTATGTGCAGTTTTTGGGTCGTAATTTGCCATTCTTTCAGTTTGATCCAACCTGTGTCAAAGGTTTCTTAATGGAAGCTCCGCCCCGCAAAGCCCCGCCAGAATTTGAGGTGGCCATCGCCCAGCGCCTACAGGACTGGTTTGGTGATTTGCCGCAAACGTTTCGCACTGATGCCGAACGTCTCCAAGTTGAGGATCAGCGCGTCCGCCCTGCCTGCTATCAACCTGGTTTATCTGACAACATGATGTTTCGGATTGTCCCCTACGATATTTTTCTTGCCGATCGCGCCATTGCCGATTGCTATAGCCAAACTCGCCCCCAATGGAAAATTAACGCCACCCTCTGGAGTCACGTCGTCGCCCGGATCTGCGGAACGAAGATCGTGGATGCCAATCGAGGCTGGCGACCTGGTGCATCCCACACCGAAAAGCTGCTGATCTTTGCCAAAGATTGGGTGCAACGGCGACTCGTCCGCTCCTCTAAAATCAACAGCCCAGCGACAGAAGGGTCTTGGAGCGATTTGGGCTGGTACGCCCGCCACAGTTGCACGCTGAAGGAGATGTGGGAAAGTACGCCCACAGCCGATCGCCAACGGATTACAGCGCTTTGGGGTAGTGATCCCTGGAGTATTCCGCTCAGTGATTGGGCAAAACCTGCAACGCTCACTGCCAAGGGTATGAGCCACGGTAATTCCCCTTACAGTCTGTTTCGCATTCTAACTTTACTAAATTACTGGTCAATTCAGCGTCAGTCTTAGCATTTTGCAGCTTGAAAAATCACGAATCATCAAGTTCATAGTTCACGTTCACGTTCACCTAGACGATTCTCTATCTAGATCTAGTCATGAAAAAAGTTTCTGTAATTATGCCTGTTTACAACGTTGAGCAATACGTTGCTGAAACGATTCGCTCAGTGTTGGCGCAGACTTATTCTAATTTTGAGTTGTTGATCGTTGATGATCAATCTCCCGATCGCAGTGTTGAGGTGTGCCGTCAGTTTCACGATCCACGCATTCAAATCATTCACCAAAAAATCGCGGTTTAGCAGGGGCAAGAAATACTGGAATTCGCCATGCTCAGGGTGAGTACATTGCTCTACTCGACAGTGATGATCTGTGGCTCCCAGAAAAGCTAGAAAAGTTAGTCAATCACCTAGAACGATCGCCCCAAGTCGGTGTTGCCTTCAGCCGTTCTGCATTTATTGACGAAGCCGGAAACCCTCTGGGCACATACCAAATGCCCAAGCTGCGAGGCATTACTGCGCCCTATCTACTGTGCCGCAATCCAATTGGCAATGGCTCTGCACCACTCATTCGCCGTGAGGTGTTTGAAGACATTAAATATGAAGCCATTCTCTACGAGACACTAGAAGACTTCTATTTTGACGATCGCTTTCGTCAATCAGAAGATATTGAATGCTGGATTCGGATTGTGCTGCAAACCAATTGGCAAATCGAAGGCATTCCTGATGCGCTGACTCTCTATCGCGTCAACTCAGAAAGCCTCTCCGCCAATGTGATGAAGCAACTCGACTCCTGGGAAAAAGTGATCGAAAAGACGCGCACCTACGCTCCAGAGGTAGTTGCCAAATGGGAAAGCACTGCCAGAGCCTACCAATTGCGCTATCTTGCTCGTCGCTGTGTGCGAATGCAAAACGGCGCAATGGCCGTCAAATTGTTTCATCGATCGCTGCAAACTCGCTGGCAAATCTTGCTCGAAGAACCTCGCAAAACCCTAATTACTCTAGCGGCCGCTTATCTGCTCTGGCTGTTGCCCAAACCAGTTTACCGATGGAGTGAAACGATCGCTCTCAAAATTTCAGGGGCTAGCCAAAAACGTCAAATTTTGCAAGAACAGGTCTCAGGAGTCGTCGGGTAATGAAAGTTTTATTAGTCTGTTCAGCAGGTGGACATTTCAAGGCAATCTATCAACTACAGTCTTTTTGGGAAACCTGCGATCGTAGTTGGGTAACATTTCGTACATCTGTTACAGAAGCCTCTCTGGATGGCGAGAAAGTAGATTGGGCCTGGTGGCCGACCAATCGCAATCTACCAAACTTTCTCAAAAATCTCGCGCTAGCCTGGAAAATTCTGAGGCGCGATCGCCCCGATGTAGTCATTTCGACGGGGGCAGGGGTAGCCGTGCCATTTCTCGCGATCGCTCGACTATTAGGCATTCAAACGGTCTTTGTCGAATCCATTACACGAGTCACCGATCTGAGCCTATCAGCCAAACTGGTGTTGCCCTTTACCAATGTACTCTACGTTCATTGGTCTCAACTCCAACTGCGCTACCCCCAGGCAGAGTTGATCGTTCCCCAAAGTGTCATCTCTTCCCATCAGGGAATCGCCACCCAAAATTGAAGTTCAAGCATCCAGGCAGTGAGGTCAATACTATGATTTTTGTGACGGTTGGGACGGAACAATATCCATTTAATCGCTTAATGAATTGGGTTGAGACTTTGATAGTACATGGTTTTATCAAAGAAGAAGTAATTGTGCAATATGGATCGTGTACCAGTTTGCCTTCGGGGGTAAAGGTTTACCAATCGCTCAAGTCCGATCGATTTGCCGAACTCGTTGATGAAGCCCGGCTGGTGATTAGTCACTGTGGCGAAGGCTCAATTCTATTGTTAGAAGAGCTTAGCAAACCCTACATTTTAGCGCCTCGGAGTTCTCGATTTCGAGAGCACATTGACGATCACCAGGTTGAGTTAGCCCTTGCATTGGCCCAGGTAGGAGCAACCGTTGCCTGGTCGCCTGGAGATTTGACACGCTTTCTAGAATCTCCCCAAACGGCTCCCCTGTGCGATTTGTCTACAACAGCCGCCGCTATCCTCTGCCAAAGGCTCCATGCTCGGTTTGAGCCATTGAAGTGCAAAGACACTCAGGTGTGTAGCACTTGAGAAGAGGCATAATTTGTAATTCAAGATTCATCTTTTCAAGACCCTAACAAATTTGGGGATAACCGCTACGAGACAACTTATTTTGACAAGTCTGCTTGGGTTGAAACTTCTCTACTAGACATTTTTACTCTTATTCACTTATAAGCATCCTATGGTCAGCCAACGTCAATCTATTCATTTTCCATTAACGATCGTCAATGGTATACATCTCGTGCAGCTACCGACTCATTTGACTGTGGTAGAAGCAGTTGCATTTAGAAGTCAATGTAAACAACTTGTGCAACAAAATCCGACTCCCAGACAAATTATTCTTGATCTCGGTCTGACAACTTTCATTGATAGCAGCGGCATTGGCAGTTTGGTTAGTTGTCTACGATCGACCCAAGCCAAGCAGATCGAACTGATTCTCTGGAGCGTTCATCCCGAAGTCAGAATGGCCCTCTCGCTTGCAGATCTCGATGAGCTACTCAAGATTGAGCCTGCCACTCAAGCGCTGGTTCCGACTGAGACGCAGCCATCACAAACTCTTTTGCCGACTACCCATCCTTCAGTGCGTTCTCAGACAAAACGACTGCTCGATATTGTCGGTGCGATCGTCGGGTTGGGCATTACTGCGCTGTTGTTTATACCGATCGTCATTGCTATTAAACTTGACAGCCCAGGGCCCATCTTCTTCCGACAAATGCGCTGTGGCTGGATGGGAAAACGCTTCAAGCTTTGGAAGTTTCGCTCAATGGTGACAGATGCCGAAGCGCTGAAATCACAGATCAAAAACGAAATAGAAGGCCCCATGTTTAAGAATGCGAAAGACCCGCGAGTGACTCGCGTTGGCAGAATTCTACGCAAAACCAGCCTAGATGAATTACCTCAGTTTTGGAATGTTCTCAAAGGAGACATGAGCCTCGTCGGCACACGCCCTCCAACTCCCAATGAAATCGACTGCTACGAAGTTCCTAACTGGCAGCGTCTGGATGTAAAGCCAGGTATGACGGGCGAATGGCAAGTCAACGGACGATCGCAAGTTTCTAGCTTTGAAGACGTGATTCGGCTAGATTTACGCTATCAAGAGCGATGGAGTCTTGCATATGATCTCAAGCTAATTGTGCAAACTATTTTGGTTCTTTTTTCTAAGAACAAAGGAGCATTCTAAGCCTGCAACTCTAGATTTTGACCTCTAGAAACTGAGTCAGTGGACGGAAGAATTGTACACTCAACGCTCAAGACCTTTCTTCTTCAAGGGTTGAGCGCAACCGCAACCCAAACTCCGTCGTAGATTTAATTCTGTCTTCCTACTTATAAACGCCCAGAACCACTCAACCTATAAATAGAAGTCTTCGCGTCAGCCTTCTACCCGTTATTGAAAGTCTAATACCCAACCTCAACATCAAATCGGGCGCATTGCCATGTCAAATTTCAATGAGAGTCAACAGCCTATTCGAGTCGCTCATTTGCAAGTTCAGTCAGATTTAGATGAAGTCGATCGTGTGTTGCAATGGTTTGAGCAATTCTATGCAGTGCTCTCTGAAAGCTTGTGGATGCAAGCAAAACTCGTGATGGTAGAAGGGCTAACCAATGCAGTGCGCCATGCCCACGAAAACTTGCCGCGCTCAACTCCGATCGACTTAGAAGTCAGAGTCTCTTCAGATCAACTAGAGATTTCAATTTGGGACGAAGGCTTGCCGTTTGACTTTGAGGGATTGCTCGATAGCGTCGATCGTCAATTCTCCCATCCTTTAGAGCGGGAAGCTCATTGGGGCGGAGTTTTGATGCGTAAGCTGCGACAAAAACACCATTGGATCATTCACTACCATTGCCCCGATCACCCATCCACACATCGCAACCGCTTATATATACAAAAAGTATTTTCCTAAAGAAACGTCAGTTCGACGACTGGACTTTTGCCCTCACCCCCAACCCCTCTCGCCAGGGTGAGTCCAAGGTGGTTTCATTGTCGTCAGAGGAATCGTGAAAGGCTGATGACTTTATCTCAAGTTGAGCAACATCTTGTGAGGCTCAAACGAGCTTTCAGTACTTTCGGTTTTTCTCCTTAGACGATGAAACCACCCTACATTCGCCTATGCGAATGGGGATTGTGAATTCTCATCCTTGCCAAAAATGACCTGCAAAAGCGAGCAATCATCCTCAAACGTTTCGCTTTTGTTCATCGCCTTCGATTTTTCCACTAGATAATCAAGGTCAGGGTTATCTAAACTGCTAGACTGTACTAGCATTTCAACGAAGCCCTCCAGACCCCACATTGAGCCATCAGCCTGATTTACTTCATAGAGTCCGTCGCTAAAGATATAGAGCGTGCTAGCCTCATCCACTGCACACCAATTGCTAACATATTTCGTATCAGGAAACATGCCGATCGGGCTGCCCCGCGTTTTTAGCTGCTGAACTTGCGGATCTGCGCCTTTCACTCTCGACACCAACACAGCAGGCGGATGCCCGGCACTGGCATAAAAGAGTTGTCGTTTTTGCTTGTTGTATACGCCATACCAAATAGTGAAGTATTGATCATTTTGATCATCCATTTGAAAGGCTTCGTTAAGGGATTGCAGTATGATATCGGGCCGATAGAAATTTGCCCCCGGAAGTGATTGCGATCGCAGCAAATTTTGGACTGATACCGAAGGAAGCGCTGCTCCCAAACCGTGCCCCGAAACATCAATCAGGTAAATCATTAAGAAGTCTGGATCGAGCCAATAATAGTCAAAACAATCGCCGCCGAGTTGTTTTGAGGGCAAAAATCGAGTGTTGATCGAGACCTCTCCTTGCATGGGGTCAGGGAGGAGCGATCGCACATAATCTGCTGCTTCTGCAAATTGTGCTTCTAAAAGTTGTTTTTGTACCTGTAGCTCTTGAGAAGACTTTTGTAGGGCGTGAAAAATTTCGTAGAGCCGCAACCCCGCTCGAACCCGTGCGTGCAATTCTACCCCTTCGATCGGCTTGCACAGAAAATCATCCGCCCCAGTATCTAACCCCTTCACCCGATCAAGAACGCTAGTGCGAGTGGTCAGCAAGATAAAAAAAGGTGTTTGCTAATTCTGGCATTGCTTTGATACGGCGGCAGACTTCTAGTCCATCGATTCCTGGCATTTGCCAATCACAGATGATCAAAGCTGGACGAAAATACAGCGCTTTTTCAATTCCCTGGTCTCCGTTTTCTGCCAAAATCACGTCATAGGTGTTCCCCTGAAGCGTTTTCTGCAACAGCAATCGAGTAAATGGATCATCATCAATCACTAAAATCTGAAACATGAGATTGATTAGCAGCGCAACTCTCGCTGGAAATAGAGCGGTGAACAAACGGAGATAGCGATCGACAATATCGCATACCCATCCAACATTTGAAGTCAGAACTGTCTCTGATTGGCGCAATTTTAATTTTAGGCTCAGATCGATCGCGATCCTGTCATAAGAATTGACAAGATTCGAGCGTTAGTAGCAACTGCGCCCAAATGTTCACCCACATCAGTTCGACGACTGGACTTTTGCTCTCGCCCCAAATCTTTCTCCCCAGAGCGAGTCGCTCTCAAAGCCTGACCCTGGCGTGGCTCCTTCGTCTCCCCAAAGACAAGAGGGTGGGAAGATGAGAGCACTGTTAGCAGCATTGAATTCACATCACCCAGTTTTTCGACCCATAGCTTTCTACGGTGTAAACCTATACACACAAGTGCATGATGTATATACGAACTGCTACTCTTCAACTTGGCTGACTCGACGCAAATTCAACACATCTGTCATCTTTCTGATCTGTGTAAAGGTATGTTCGAGTTGAGCATGATCGCAAATGTCAATTCCTAAATCAATCACGGCGGTTTGATCGGGGAATGTCTTCACCTGAGCATTGCGAACATTAATGTTGTTGTCGGTCAATCGAGACAGAATATCTTTGAGAACGCCTACGCGATCGATGACTTCAATCTGAATACACACCGGATAAACCTGCGGACGACCGCTATTGCGCCCAACAGGGTTCCAACTCACAGGAACCAGGCGATCGCGTCTACCTGATCCACATTCGGGCAACCCTGACGATGAATCGAGATCCCGCGATTGCTGCGAGTTACCACCCCAATAATCGCCTCACCCGGAATCGGGTTACAACACCCCGCCACATGATGCAACAGCCCTTCTACCCCTGCAATCGGCGACTTACTCGAACTCGGCGCAGGCAGCGATCGCAGCATCGAAGGCAGCGAGAGCACCATTTGGGGATCGATATTATCCGACAGTTTGGTTAGGGGTTGCTGAGCTTTGACGACTTCTCGAATTCGATTCAGGGCAAGGTTTAAAGTGATTTCCCCATAGCCAACTGCCGCCAACAAATCTTCAGCGCTGTGGTAGTTACATCGTTCGGCGGCAGACAGCATGGGGGCAGATTTGAGCAACGCCTCAAAGCCATTTTTGCCCAGTTCTTTTTCTAGCATTTCTCGCCCACGGGCTATGTTTTCGTCGCGGTGCGATCGCTTATACCATTGACGAATTCGATTTCTTGCGCCCGTAGTGACGACAAAGTTGAGCCAATCTAGACTGGGGTGAGAGTTTTTCTGGGTAATAATTTCTACAATATCGCCGTTGCGAAGGGCAGTGTCTAAAGTCACCATGCGCCCATTGACCTTGGCCCCCGCACAGTGGTTGCCTACCTCAGTGTGGATGCGATAGGCAAAATCTACAGGGGTCGATCGTGGACTCAGCGAAACCACTTCTCCCCGTGGTGTAAAGACAAAAACGTCGCCGTCAAATAGATTGTCTTTGATGCTTTCTAGATATTCTTGCGCGTCTTTGAGATCGTTTTGCCAATCGAGTAGCTGCCGCAGCCAGGTAAATTTTTCGTCGGTGGTGGTCATCTGGTTGTTGCTAGAACTCCCAGCTTCCTTATACTTCCAGTGGGCTGCAATTCCGTATTCGGCAACGTGGTGCATTTCTAGGGTGCGAATCTGAATTTCTAGTGGGCGACCCGTATCTCCAATCACGACCGTATGTAGCGACTGGTAACGATTGGATTTGGGCAAGCCGATGTAGTCTTTGAAGCGTCCTGGAATGGGGCGAAAGGTGTCATGCACGACGGCCAACGCGCGATAACATTCGTCATTAGTCTCGACAATGACTCGAATGGCAGCCACATCGTAGATCTGCTCATAGCCCTTCTGCTGGCGCTGCATTTTTTGATAGATGCCATAGAGATGCTTGGGGCGGCCGCTAATTTCAACACAGCGTACACCCAGTTGATCGAGCCGCGCTTTGAACTGTTGCGCCACGTTACTAAGGCGGGTTTCTCGATCGACCCGCTTTTCTGCCACGAGCTGTTGCACTTCTCGGTAGGCATCATTTTCTAAATATTTGAATGCCAGGTCTTCTAATTCCCACTTGAGGTTGCCGATCCCCAGGCGGTTGGCAAGGGGGGCAAAAATTTCCCGTGTCTCTAGGGCGATGCGGCGGCGCTTTTCGTCGGGCAGATGTTCTAGCGTTCGCATGTTGTGCAGACGGTCTGCTAGCTTAACCACAATCACACGGATGTCTTGGGCCATCGCCAAAAACATGCGTCGAAAATTTTCTGCCTGGCGCTCGGTTTTGCTAGAAAAGTTGAACTTTGAAAGCTTGGTCACACCCTCTACCAGCAGCCGCACCTCTGACCCAAAGCGTTCTTCAATCTCTTCGAGTGCTACCTCCGTGTCTTCTACAACATCGTGCAAAAAGCCTGCCGCAATCATCACACTGCTGCCGCCCAGGTCTCGCAGCAAGCCCGCAACCGCTACGGGATGGGCAATGTAGGGTTCTCCGGAGGCTCGATACTGCCCTTCGTGGAGTTGGTAGGCAAACTCAAACGCTCGGCAGATCAGATCTTGATCTTTGGGAGGCTCGGACAGGCAAGCTGTCGATCGTTGGATGGAACATTCCCGCAACCAATCTGGAAGTGTGAAGTCGGTGGTAGAAATGGAAGCCGCTACGTTCATGCTGTCAGGCTCGGAGGGTGGAGTAGTGGAAGCTTAACTAATAAAGAATGATCTTACTGGAAGAATGTATAGCAATATACAGATAAGCGTTGTAAATATGAAAAGAAATAGTAGAAAACCGAGAACTACCAGGGGCAACTACAGAGCTAAATCAGTCAGAATTGTAGTTTAAAGTGACCCCTGGCATGGTGATGGCAGAAGGTTTACTGAGTTATGTCGCTCTGCGGTTAAATTTCTTAATTGCCTTGAGAATAGGCCTTGTTTATGCTCATTCTATCAATTGGAATAAGTTTCTTTACATGAATCTTGGCGGGTAAAGCTATTTTTTGCAAGTGATAAAGGGCGTTTATCTTATCTATAAATTTCAGTAATCTAAGCGATGCCAGAGCAGAACGAATAAAAAATTCACGTTAGACTGGGCCAAAAACGGTTGCAAAACGTCAGCCGCTCTCAGGTTTCAGCTATGCTACCGCAGTCTCATAGTCAGCAGTATCAAGAATTTCAGCAGATTTTGCAACAGCTTGAGCAATTTGTCGATCGACCTACCTGCGATCGTGCGGTTCTCAAGTCAAAAATTCTAGAAACACAAGAATTCTTTCATAAACAAATTAAAAGTTTAGATATCGAAGCTTTAGAAGCGGAGATGGCGTATCGATCGCGATCGTTGCAAGTGGAAATGGATAAGCAGTTGCGGCTGTTAAACATGGAGGTCATGTTTTTACAAACAGCCCGACAGCTAGCAACCAGTCAGCATCGGCTAAGTCAGATCAAAGAACGCCTGCGGACGCTGGGCGAATATTGTGGAGTGATGTTGTCAACAGAATAGTTTAGGGCTTGCTACCATAGCCTACGGACGAATTTTGGTAAGGGCATAGCACTGACGCGCCCTCATCATAGGTACATTTAGAGAATCATAGGTACATTTAGAGACATTTAGGGACATTCTGGATACATAATTGACCTACTTCTTAGGCACTTCTCATGTTCTCGTTGTGGCAGAGTGCTACTCTAAGAAACGTTTCTGTTGAATTATAAAAACTATCCCTAGATTTCATTGATTTGACAGAAAATAAAAGAACTAAACCAGTGTCAAAAATACAAGACCCTAATTTTAGGAGCGTGGATTCAGTCATTCCGTCAACTGCAAGATTGTCTCGCCCTCACCCCCAGCCCTCTCCCAGAT
>JAAUOZ010000403.1 GCA_012034655.1 Leptolyngbyaceae cyanobacterium CSU_1_3
CTGCCCACGCTCTCTAGGGTAAACGCATCATGGCTGCAATTTCTCCAGTCGAATTGTAGGTGCGGCCCTGCGCATAAGTCCCACCAGAATGTCTGGGGCGCAATGGGCAACGGATCGAGCAGTGACGGTTCTGCTTCTGGATGACGAGTGCGTCCACTGTCGGGGCTACCGATAAAGTAACGAGTCACGATCGCATCTTCAGGGATGCTTGCTAGAATTTCGAGCTTGTACGGCTCCGCCATCGCCAGGATTTCGGCTTTAATCTGGTCGCGATCCACTTCCTCACGAATCACGGGCAGATTGGCCTTAATCAGCTTCTTCATCTGCTTTTCAATTTGCTTGAGGTCAGCAGGGGTGAAGGCTTCAGCACGATCAAAATCATAGTAAAACCCAGTCTCTGTGCTAGGGCCAATGGTCACTTTTTGTCTCTGGAAACAGCTTTTGCACCGCCATCGCCAGCACATGGGCGCAGGTGTGACGAATCAGCAGCAGCGTTTGCGGATCGCTGGATTCAAGGAGATTTTCGGATAAAGCGACTTCGGCAGCGGCAGAAACCATAGACGGGAGTGTCAATATTTTAGAATGATTATCATTCTAATTTAGCCTAGAATAGTCAATATGTCTCAGTAAAATTCTTCGGGCAATCCTGACTAACGCCATGAGCCTCACCGTTTACAACACCCAAACTCGCGGCAAAGAGCCGTTTGTGACTCTTAAGCCACAGAAGGTTGCGATGTACTGCTGTGGCGTGACGGTGTATGACCATTGCCATTTAGGTCATGCTCGGTCTTACATTGGCTGGGATGTGGTACGGCGCTATTTGCAGTGGCGCGGTTACCAGGTGCACTACGTACAAAATTTCACGGATATTGATGACAAAATTCTAAATCGTGCCAAGGCTGAAGGGAATTCGATGGAGGCGATCGCCGAGCGCTACATTGCTGCCTACTTTGAAGATATTCGCCGCCTCAATGTGTTGGACGCGGACGAGTATCCCCGCGTGACGGAGCATATTGAGTCTATTTGTAGCCTGATTCAATCGCTAGAAGAGAAAGGCTACGCCTATGCTGTAGAAGGAGATGTGTACTACAGCGTGCGGCAGTTTACGGAATATGGCAAACTCTCTGGGCGACGGCTAGAGCAAATGCAAGCTGGAGCGAGCAGACGAGTGGATCTAAATAATTCAGAGCGTACAAAGCAAGATCCCTTTGATTTTGCCCTGTGGAAAGCCGCAAAATCCGATGAGCCTGCCTGGAATTCCCCTTGGAGCAAAGGAAGACCGGGCTGGCACATTGAATGTTCGGCGATGATTCGGGCGCGATTGGGCGAAAACGATTGATATTCATGGGGGGGGAGGCGATTTGGTGTTTCCCCACCATGAGAATGAAATTGCTCAATCGGAAGTATTGACGGGTAAGCCATTAGCAACTTACTGGCTGCACAACGGTATGGTCACTGTAAATGGCGAAAAGATGTCCAAATCTCTGGGAAATTTCACTACAATTCGGGATTTACTCGACGGCAAGTGGTCAGACTATCCGCAGCTGATCGATCCGATGGTGATTCGGCTTTTTTGTTTTACAAGCCCACTACTCGTAAACCGCTGGATTTTACAAAAGCTGCCATCACCGCCGCAGAAAATAGCTGGCACACGCTCAAAGACTCACTGATGTTGGATTGGCGGCAGGTTATTCTATCGCCTCAGAATACTATCTCCAACGAATTAGAGGCTGCATCTGTTCAGCGATTTCAGAGCGCAATGGATGATGATTTCAATACGGCAGCAGGATTAGCTGTGCTGTTTGAGTTAGCCAAATCACTCAAACGAGAGTTCAATGTTCGTTGTGCCCAGGGGGTGTCGGAACCTATCAGATCGGCAAGTATATCTGCGATCGCAGACGCTCTTTCAGCTTGCCCAGGTGTTAGGGCTCGAGACTTTAGCAGAAGCCCTGCCTGCGCGAGAGGTTGATGTGAACTGGATTGAAGCACTCATGCAGCAGCGGCACCAGGCGCGTCAGGAGAAGCGGTATGCGGAAGGCGATCTCCTGCGGAATAAGTTGCAAGCAGCAGGCATCACACTGATTGATCGACCCGATGGACAGACACACTGGCATCGATGACCCTACAGTCCCGCTAGATAGCCAGTAGTAAAAATATGACTTCAAAGACCATTTTGGAATTAAGCACCCAAATAATGCTGTCCGATTATGTGACTGCGATCGCATGGTCACCTCTAGGCAACCTACTTGCTGTAGGGACGGGGACGGGCGAAGTACAGGTGCTAAAAAATTTTCTGGATGTGCCTTTGTGTCAACCCACAGGACGATCTGTAGATGCCTTAGCTTTTTCACCCGATGGCAAATGGTTGGCAACGGGAGGACAGGAAGGAAATATTACGCTCTGGCAGATGGATGGGGACATACCCAAAATCGTAGACACCCTTGAATGTGGATCGACTTGGATAGATCGCTTGGATTGGAATCCAACCTGCAACCATTTGGCGTTTAATCGAGGCAAATCAGTGCAAATCTGGGATGCCGATCGGATCGAGACTGTGGCAATGCTGGCTGGGGTTTCAAACCCCCAAGATATTCGCTGGTCGCCGGATGGAAAATACCTGGCGATCTCATTCAAAAATAACATCTACATCTGGGGCGTTCACAACTGGAATGCGCCGCTTTACCAGTGGGAACTGACCTCGCCCGTTAGCAGAATAGCCTGGTCGCCAGATGCGTTATATCTGGCTTGCGCGATTTATGACCATACCATTGGCGTACTGGAATGGTCGAAAGCAAAAGATCTTCAGCATGAACCGATAGTCGAGAATGACCTACCAATCATCATGAGCGGCTTTCCTGGCAAAATACGACAGTTGGCCTGGTCAGATCTCCCACCTACTGCTAACGTCCCTCCCATGCTGGCAGCCTCAACCCGTGAACTCGTCATAATGTGGATGCCAATGCCAGAGGAATGGGAGAACTGGGTATTGGATCTTCATAGTGCGAATGTTTTGGATGTAGCGTTTCAGCCCAACAGCATCGTGCTTGCTTCGCTCTCGGAGGATGGCTGGATTATTCTATCCAAGGCGGCTCTAGAAGCAACTCAAGTTCTTGAAGGGCCTGAAGAGGGTTTTTCTTGTCTAGCATGGCATCCCACCGGACAACATTTAGCGGCAGGTGGACAGCAAGGCGAATTATTCGTTTGGTCTACTTGTGCGGCTATCTGAGAAAAGATCGAGAACGGCGCAACAGCTCAGCGTCCGTCATCAACTGCTGGCGGGTTATCGTTCTATCGTATTTGATCGCTGCTCAAACAGTGAGGGGGGTGGGCGACGACTCGCCAAAAGTGTAATATTGCTGCGTCAGCTAACCACTGACCAGATTGACTCAAACGGACACGTCTTAGCAACATGGTGAACAGCGCAAATTTTGGGAACGACATGATTTTATTCCTGCGCCCGTGGTCTATTTATCGGCCATCATTCTGGGCTATAAGCATCTAAGCCAAACGCGATCGCACAAACTTCTCCAGCCGTTCCATGCCCTTGCAAATCGTTTCCATATCTGTTGCATAGGAAAGCCGAATGGCATCATCAGCACCAAACGCAATGCCTGGAAC
>JAAUOZ010000088.1 GCA_012034655.1 Leptolyngbyaceae cyanobacterium CSU_1_3
GTTTAGGGTGTGGGGTTTAGGGTGTGGGGTTTTAGGGGGAGAGGGGGTGGATTTCAGCTAAGTGCTACTAGGAAGTTGAGATGGTAGAAAACTCAAAATTTTGTTTTTGCTCTTTGGCAATCAGGAAACCCTATCGAGATCTGGCCCTCGAACTCGCCAAAGACCTTGAAAAACACGCGCCAGGAACTTGCCTCGTCATTCTGACAGATCAGCCCAAAGCCTTTAGCCATCAAAAAAATATCTTAGCCTTTTACCATCGCCAGCAAGGAATTGGATGCTACCACGACAAACGATTCGCGATCGCCAAAGGGTTAAGCCTGTTTGATACTTGCATTTTCATCGATGCAGATATGCGAGTTTTGGAGTCGCTCCCGCCGGAAATGTCGTGGACAACGGCTCCCGGTCTGACGGCCAGAAGCTGCCATACGATGTCTAAGCACTACGCTCCAATTCAAGCAGGAACTGCTAGCGAAAAATTAATCAAAGAATTTCAGGTCACGCAAGCAGCCGCCCAAAAGCTCGGTCTGAGTCTAGAAGACCCAGAGGTTAAGTTTGTCTACGAGTTTTTGCTTTGCATCACCAAAGACTCTGGCAAAGAGATCGACTTTCTCGAATGGTGGGAGCGTCTTGCCCGCTATTTTGAGTTAATGGGAATTTACGATGGCGAGGGAAATGCGATCGGTCTGGCTGCGGCCAAAGCTGGGATGACCGCCAGATGGGGAGAGATGAACGGCATTAATTTTTTCATGGATAGAACAGAGCGCACCAGAATTCGCAACGGGCAGTCTGACCCAGAGAAAATGGCTATCTACTTTGAGACGCAAAACTTGCTGAAATATCCTCGACGTTCTCTGCCGGAAAAAATTGTAGTCAAGCTCATTCAAAAGATTGGAGAATTCTATCGTCTGGTACGTCTACAGTTTTTTGCATCCAGCAAGCTCGATTGATCGTCTTCGTGGAAGGCATGGTTTGCCGCCGCGTTTCGATTGCGCTCAGACGCTCAAGACCCATTTTTTGAAAGGGTTGAGCACCGCCTTCTTGTCCTCTGCCCCCACTACTCTATGCGCGTCCTCCAAATCGTCCCTTCGATCTCTCTCGTCTACGGTGGCCCCAGTCAGATGGTGATGGGGCTTTCGAGCGCACTAGCCGACAAAGGAGTTGAGGTCACAGTTCTCACGACCGACTCAAACGGCGATCGGGGGCAAGCTCCCTTAGATGTGCCGCTCGAATGCCCCCATCCAGCAAAACGGCTACGAAATCTACTATTTTCGGTGTGCTCCGTTTCGACGCTACAAGTTTTCGCTCAATTTGCTGCGTTGGTTATCTAAACACAGCCACGAGTATGATTTGGCTCACATTCATGCGCTGTTTTCGCCGGTGAGTTCGATGGCGGCAACGGTTGCGCGATCGTGCCATCTCCCTTATATCCTTCGTCCCCTCGGAACCCTCGACCCGTCCGACCTTCAGAAAAAACGCCAGCTAAAAAATCTCTACGCGGCTGTATTAGAGCGTCCTAACTTGGCGGGTGCGGCGGCAGTGCATTTCACCAGTGACCAAGAGGCGGAGATTTCCGATCGCTTTGGCACGGTTACACAAGATTTGGTGATTCCTTTGGGGGTGTCGCTTCCAGAGATCACACATCCGATTTCAGTGCGAGAAAAGTTTGGCATTCCGAGCGATCGTCCCCTTATTTTGTTCATGTCACGCATCGATCCCAAAAAGGATTGGATCTGCTCATCCCCGCCCTGGCAGCGCTGGCAACCGAGCAGGATTTTCAGTTTGTTTTGGCGGGGGCAAATCCTCAAGATCCAGAGTTTGAGGCGAAAATTGGGTTACAAATTCAAGCAGTGGGATTGGGCGATCGCACCACCCTAACTGGCTTTGTCTCTGGTGAAGACAAAACTGCCCTTCTGCAAGCAGCCGACCTATTTGTTTTGCCGTCTTACTACGAAAACTTTGGCATCGCAGTTGCTGAAGCAATGGCCGCCGCAACGCCGGTCGTCATTTCCGACCAAGTTCATATCTGGAAAGCAATCCAGCAGGCAGAAGCAGGATGGATCACTCCCTGCAAGATGGAAGCACTCACTGACACCCTGAGAATTGCCCTGAGCGATCGTGCGGAACAAGCCCGTCGTGGCAAGTGCGCCCAGGCATACGCCGAAAAACATTACAGTTGGGGTGCGATCGCCGAGCAAATGACCCAGGCGTATGATCAAATTCTTCTTAGGTCGTCTGATACAAGAGAAACAAAAGCGGACTGACCAAAAACACGATGATCGTCGCGATCGTCTGATTGAGCCGCGCATGGGCAGACGGAATCACGGTTTCGCGCACCAAAATCAACACACAAGCTCCGACGGTATAAATCCAACTCAATAGCAGATAGGGAACCGATCGTTCGCTTGCCCAAATCAGCACTAGCGCTGCGGCCAAGGTCAACATTGCTGCTTCCACAATCTGCGGTGGATTATGTTGCCCCAACACCATCAAGGTGTGCCAAAACTGCCGCCAATATCTCATCCTTCACTCCTCGATTGGGTCACAAGTCACTGATCATCTGCCATTTGCTTTTGGTCAGGCGTTGATGACAGGGGCTGGCTTGATGATTTTAACTGGTAAAAATTTTGCAGGCAGGCGATCGCTGCATCCGTCTCAACCTGGGTAAACACCTGATAAAACCGACTCACACTTTGAAAGTGGGCAGGTGCTGCCAACACAATCAGCCGATCGCATCCCCCTTGCAAAGCCTCCACCATTTCTAGCGGAGCCACAGGCGCACAAATCCAAATTTCTGCCGGGTGATGGGTTCGCAGGGCCTTCACAGCGACCGCGATCGTCATACCCGTCGCAATGCCATCATCCACAATTAGCGCGATCGCCCCTTCTGGGTCAATGCCAGGGCGGTAATCCTCAAACTGGGCAAGCTGTTGTTTGGCTTTTTCCTGCGCTCGTTGGCATTCTTGCTCCCAAACCTTCTCAGGGATTGAGTTTGCAGACTTAGGGCGCAGTGAAAGAACCTGTCCGTTGGCGGTCACGGCTCCGATCGCCAGTTCTGGGTTCTCTGGGCGCGTAATTTTTTTGGCCACAATCACATCTAGGGGGCAATTGAGCGCACGGGCGATCGGAGCGGCAATCGGCAAACCGCCACGGGGCAAGGCATAAGCCACAAAGCGAGGAGAATTTTCTAGGTGTTGCGCTTCAGCCAAAACGGCCTGGGCAAGTTTTTCACCTGCATCGCCGCGATCGACAAACAGCGTTGTATCAGAGCTTTGAAACAGTTGCGATAAAGACATAACACCATCCAGCCAGGGGCAATGGCTTTTCTTCATCTTAGGTTGAAACTATTTCTTGCGATCGTCCGACATTTCGACAATTTATCTCGAAAAATCAGCCGGGTCAGAAGTAGGGAGGAAGTAGGGAAGGAAGAAATTTTGCTCAGCAGCGTTCCCTCCCACCCTGTTAAACGCTGCCGAATTAAACTCTGCCGAATCGGCGATCGCGCTGCTGATAAGACATTAGAGCCTGATGAAATTCGTGGCGATCGAAATCTGGCCAGAGCGTATTCGTGACATACAGTTCTGAGTAAGCCATTTGCCAGAGCAAGAAGTTGCTGATTCGCATTTCTCCACTGGTACGAATCAACAGATCGGGATCGCAGGTTCCAGCCGTGTAAAGGTGTCGCTCAAACAGGCTTTCGTCAATTTCATCAGGCTTGACCAATCCTTGTTGCACCTGAGCGGCGATCGCCCGGCAGGCTTTGAGAATTTCTTGCCGCCCACCATAATTGGTTGCCACGGTGAAACGGATGCCCTGGTTATTTTGAGTTTCTAACATCGATCGCTCGATCTCATTCTGAAGCGTGGACGGTAGAGCATCCAGGTTGCCCACAAACTTGATCCGCACATTCTCCTGCATCATTTCCCGCAATTCTTGGCGTAAAACTCGCTCAAATAGGGTCATCAAAAATTCAACCTCTTCGAGTGGTCTACCCCAATTCTCCGTCGAAAACGCATAGGCCGTGAGCGCCTGAACACCCCAATCTCGACAGCAGCGCAGCAAATCTTTGAGTGCATCCACACCCCGCCGATGCCCCATAATCCGAGGCAGCCCCTGGCGTTTGGCCCAGCGCCCGTTGCCATCCATAATCACGGCAACATGGTTTGGCAGGCGATCGCGATTGATATCAGCCGGAAGTTCTTGGAGGGCGGTTTGCTTGGCAGTCATTGTTTTCTGGGGGAGCCGATGCTTAGGGGATAGAAGGGTAGAGGGACGAATCAGGTTAGAGGATGTTTTAAAAGGGTTGGTTCGAGCCTCAAGGGCGCGATCACAAATCCCAACCCTTGACTCTCTCGTAGCAGCTTCTTGGTAGCCAAGGTAGTGAAACACACGCTGGGGACTTTTAAAACATCCTCTTAGGACGAGCGAGGGCGATCGAGCAGGATTCGACTCTAGATTAACGATTCCACGCTCTCATCAAGATAAATCTCTTGCAAAGATGCCATAAGATCAGCATCGTTGCTCATCAGTCTGCTTTTTCTCGTCTTTTGCCCTGCTGCTAATTTTTCCCCTTCTGAGGAAGCGGGAGAACAGAGGCAGCGTTTTGGCGGCGATTTGCCGACCCAGGGTGCGAAAATTGGGAGCAACGGCTTCGCGATCGCCCGACTGAGAAAATCGCGCTTCTAGCAGTTCCTTGAGTTTGCTACTGCCGAGAGGGCGATTGAGAGTGCCCCGTTCTGCTAAGGAGATTGACCCAGTTTCTTCAGATACAACGACGCAGATGCAATTTTCAACTCGTTCTGTGATCCCCATGGCAGCGCGATGGCGGGTTCCCAACTGCCGAGAAGCCGTCCGCTCTGAGAGGGGCAAAATCACACCTGCCGCCAAAATTCGAGATCCGCGAATCAAAACTGCCCCATCGTGCAGCAGGGTCGTAGTTTGAAAGATGGTCTGCAAAAGCTCCTTGGAGACCTCAGCATTAAGTTTGACTCCGGGAACCGAGAAATCTCGTTCATCGATCGGGCTAGAAGTTTCCAAAATCAGCAACGCGCCCGTTCGATTTTGCGACAGTTCCTTGACTGCATCTACAATTTCATCGGTGACACTATCTGAACCAGGCAAACTACGCCGTGACGGTTGAAATAGCTGAAGAATTTCTCCCCGTCCAAGCTGCTCCAAAAACCTGCGAAATTCTGATTGCAGAATAAACGCCATTGCCACCGCCGCCCCAATCACCAAGTTATTCAACACAAAGCTCAAGAGCGTCAGGTCGAGTCTTCGGCTGATCGCAGCGGCCAACATTAAAACGATGAAACCCCTAACCATCCAAAGGGTTCGGCGCTCACCAATGATGACCAACATCACATAAGTAAGCGCCAATACTAGCCCAATATCAATCAGGAACCTGAGATTTTCGAGGATAAAGGTCAACAAGGACTGTATTCCAGTCAGAAATAAGGGAGGTCTGCGACCTGCTTCGCGAGGAGGGATGAAGGATAGAGACGATCGAGAAACCGTGCAGGTTGCCTCCAGAGTAATCTGACAAAACAACTTTTCATCCCTTATCTTATTTCAGCCGTTCGGGTAGCCGATCGTGCTGAATCAGATCTGCGTAAGTTTCGCGCTGCAAGATGATGTTTGCCTCTCCAGCGTTGACAAGAACCGCTGCCGGGCGAGGCAAACGATTGTAGTTAGAAGACATGCTGTAATTGTAGGCTCCTGTAGACATGATGACCAAAATGTCTCCCGATCGTGTTTCTGGCAGGGCTGCATCTTTAATTAGAATGTCTCCCGATTCGCAATGCTTTCCGGCAATCGTAGCTTGGGACACGATCGGAGCAGACATGCGATTGGCCACCAGCGCTCGGTAAATAGACTGATAGGTGATAGGTCGAGGATTATCTGACATACCGCCATCTACACTGATATAGGTGCGAATGCCAGGCACGGTTTTTTGGCCACCCACCCTATAAGCCGTGATGCACGCTGACCCGATCAGCGATCGACCCGGCTCCGACAGCAATTTTGGTAGAGGAATATTCTCAGACTGGCAAGCAGCCGCCACCGAGTCGCACACCACTTTCACCCATTCGTCAATGCTAGGAGGATCATCTGACTCAGTGTAGCGAATGCCCAAACCGCCTCCAATATTTAGCTCCTGAATCTTCAAATGATATTCAGCCGCTTTTCTTAACCATTGCACCATCACCGATCCCAGATCTTGGTGAGGTTGCAATTCAAAAATTTGAGAGCCAATGTGAGCGTGCAATCCGACAAATTCTAAACCAGCTTGCTGGCTCACCCGTTTCAAAATGTCATCGACCTGGTTGGGGTCAAAGCCAAATTTGCTGTCGAGGTGGCCGGTGCGAATATATTCGTGGGTGTGGCACTCGATTCCTGGTGTCAGGCGCAGCATGATCCGAATTGGGCTGTCACTGGGTTCCCAATCTGCCAGAGTTTGCAGTTCGAGCCAGTTGTCAACCACGATCGTGCAACCGGACTCAATCGCCAACTGCAACTCCTCCAACGATTTGTTGTTTCCGTGCAGATAAAGCCTCGTAGGATCAACACCCGCCTTCAAAGCGGTGTAGAGTTCACCTCCAGAAACCACATCAATACCCAAGCCTTCACTGGCGACGATCGCGCAAACTGCCAAACAGTTCCAAGCTTTCGAGGCATACAGCACTTGAGATTCACCGGGATAGTAGCGCTTGAAGGCATCGCGATATTGGCGACAGGCTGTTCTCAGCGTCTCCTCATCCAAAACATAGAGCGGAGAGCCGAATTGTTGCACTAAGTCAGCGACATCACAGCCCCCGATTTCGAGATGGTCGCGATCGTTGACTTTCGCCGTTAAAGGCATCAAAAACTGATTGGGAGAGCGATCGGCTCCCGACTCCGGGAGATACTGACAACCGGAAGCGATCGCGAGAGGGGTCGATACCATGCGTAGTTCCTCAATGCTGGCGGGTGTTTTCGTTAGCTGTTTTGCAACCTCTAACCAGTGTACAATCGAGGGCTGTTCGTTCGACTCATCGTTTAGTTGGGAGTGATGCGGGCGACAAAGCACCTTGCTCAATCAATTTCCGAATCCGTTGTTCCTGCATTCGCGTTGGAATGCGGGAAGAAGCGGGCTTTTCAAGCTTTCGTCGGAGCGCAGCAGCCTTCGCAGGTTGTTTCATTTGTTCGTATGACCGGATGACCTGATAGAAAATTCCATTTCGCCACGACTCGATTCCCGTCAGATCGCTAAAGGCAGGCTCCTTTTTTAGGTAAGCCGTTTGAGCGGCAGTTTCTGCCAACTCTAGCGTCCGAATTGCCGCCGTGGGTTGCTTTAGGTGGTAGTAATAGGGCGCGATCGCAGCTAAGAGTTCAGCGCGATCGGCATGAAATTGAAATTTCTTTTGATCGTTCACGACTCGATCGACTAATTTCAACGCCTGAGCAGTGCGATCGAGTTTGAAATTCAATTCTGCTAACGTGAGTCGCAACCGTGCAGCAACCTGACGATCGCCTAGTTTTTCCTGATCAATCGCATTTATTAATGCTTCAACTTGGTTCAGCAGTTGAAACTTGGCAGGATTATCAAACTGATTCCCCGATGTGATGCGATCAGCAAGTTCTAGAAACGTCCGCGATCGCACCACACAGCTTTCAATACGATTGGCAATTTCTCCACCATACTGTAGTACGTTGCTACCAGAATTTCTGAACCAGAGTTGTGCAGCTTCTTCTAGCAACGTTGTGCGCGAGATCGCATCGGGCGATAAGTCAGCCAGTTGAAGTGCGATCGCAGGCACAAGATTGACTTTCTCACCAATCGATCTCCAGAGCCTGAGTTGAATCTCGGAACCGCGAAACAGGGAAACCACTTGACGAATTTGCTCAATGTCTTGAGAAGATGCTGGGGTGCTGTCTGTTCGCTCTACGTCTTGAACAAGAATCCTGTAGACAACAGGTGTCACCGCAGAACTTGCATTCTGTGCATCCGCAGGCAGAAATTTTAAGGCTTCTAGTGCTTGAGGAAATTGCTTATTCGCAACCATTGCTGCTGCGACCATCCCAACTCCTTTAGCGCGTTCATAAGACGTTCTCTGTGGAAAAAGCTTGACCACCAACCGCAAAGCGCGATCGCTTTCCTTGGCTCGACTCAAAGCTTCCACCAATTCAAGCCGCATTTCGTCGCGAAATCGGTCGGAGGAAAGCTTTTCAATCTCTGTCAGCGCTTCATCCCACTGGTTCGCGCCAATCAATTTAGATATAGCCTGTTTGATTTGTTGTTCTTGCTCAAAGTTAGATGGACTATCGGAGTTATTTGTTCCGTAAGCTCCTAAATAAATCGGCTGCCGCGCCTGGAAGTCAGTTTTGCAGTCAGTTTGGATCTTAGGAAGCTGTTCTGCTAAAACAGGGCAACTTGCAGCAGCAATCAGTAAAGCCGTAGAGACTAAAACGGGTGAGACGCGCATGGCAGCAGTAACAAAACGTACCCCGTTATCCTACGGTAAAATTTTAGTACTTTCTGCAATCTGTTCTCTCACAAGCTTCGATACAATCAGAATAGGCCTCATTTTGTATTCGTGTGACTCTGATTGCTCTACGACTGATCGATCGCGATCTCTTACCTGCCATTCTTGAACTCGATCGCCTCTGCTTTGGAGGACTGTGGACACTTGAAGGCTATGAGCGTGAAATCGACAGCCCAAACAGTGAACTCGTTGCGATCACCTTAGACCAAACGCTGGTGGGTTATGGCTGTCTCTGGTCGATTGTCGATGAAGCCCACATTACGATCGTGTCCGTTCGCCCAAACTACCAGCGTCAAGGCCTCGGCCAAACCCTCCTTCTCGCCCTCCTGCACTCTGCCCATCAGCGAGGGCTAGAGCGAGCAACCCTAGAGGTCAGAATTTCTAATCAATCCGCTCTCAATCTCTACCAAAAGTTTGGTTTCAAAGTAGCCGGAAGGCGCAAGGCTTACTACGAAGATACAGGTGAGGACGCTTTAATTTTGTGGCGAGGGGGTCTGCAAAGCCCTGATTTCTCTGAGTTTTTGGTGAAATGGGAGAGCGAAGTGAGCGATCGTCTGGCACAACACGGCTGGGTCACAACCGTAAAATCAGATACCGTTACAAGAAAAAAATCTTTCTTGACTTATTCTTAAGGTTTCGTTGACAATCTGCCCTTGGTAGTAAGTTTCAGCAATTTGGCGAAGGCGAACCATAGCGTTCGGTTATCGTCACCTTAACCTGTGGCTCAGACGTAGCGACCGGAGATTTGGGCTATGTTAGAATCTCATGTACCGGCAACGCAGCAGGTGAGTGGAAATACGCCATGTTTGAACGCTTCACAGAAAAAGCCATTAAAGTGATCATGCTAGCCCAGGAGGAAGCTCGCCGACTGGGACACAACTTTGTGGGTACAGAGCAGATCCTCTTGGGTCTGATTGGAGAAGGGACCGGCGTCGCCGCCAAAGTACTGAAGTCCATGGGTGTCAACCTCAAAGACGCTCGGATTGAAGTTGAAAAAATTATCGGTCGGGGTTCAGGCTTCGTCGCGGTGGAAATCCCATTTACACCAAGAGCTAAGCGGGTTCTAGAACTTTCCCTGGAAGAAGCTCGTCAATTAGGGCACAACTACATTGGCACTGAGCACCTGCTCTTGGGCTTGATTCGGGAAGGAGAGGGAGTCGCTGCCAGGGTTCTCGAAAACCTGGGCGTTGACCTTTCTAAGGTTCGCACGCAAGTCATTCGGATGCTGGGTGAAACGGCTGAAGTCTCCCCCGGTGGCGGTCAAGGTCGTACCAAAACCCCCACGCTTGATGAGTTTGGCGCAAACCTGACTCAGATGGCCGCCGAAGGCAAACTTGACCCCGTTGTGGGGCGACAAAAAGAAATCGAACGAGTCATTCAAATTCTCGGTCGGCGGACGAAAAACAACCCTGTATTGATTGGTGAACCTGGGGTTGGCAAAACCGCGATCGCCGAAGGACTCGCCCAACGCATCGCCAACGACGACATTCCAGACATCTTGGAAGACAAGCGCGTCGTCACCCTGGATATCGGTCTGCTGGTTGCAGGCACTAAGTATCGGGGCGAATTTGAAGAGCGCCTCAAGAAAATCATGGATGAAATCCGGTCTGCCGGAAACGTCATCCTGGTCATCGACGAAGTTCATACTTTGATCGGTGCAGGCGCGGCAGAAGGCGCGATCGATGCTGCTAACATCCTCAAACCAGCCTTGGCGCGGGGCGAACTGCAATGTATCGGCGCAACCACCCTAGATGAATACCGCAAACACATCGAACGCGATGCTGCACTAGAGCGTCGCTTTCAGCCCGTCATGGTGGGAGAGCCTACCGTAGACGAAACGATCGAAATCCTGCGCGGACTGCGCGAACGTTACGAGCAGCACCACAAGCTGAGAATCTCGGACGAAGCCCTAGAAGCCGCCGCCAAACTTTCAGATCGCTACATCTCCGATCGTTTCTTGCCAGACAAGGCGATCGACTTGGTTGACGAAGCAGGTTCCCGCGTCCGGCTGATTAACTCTCAGTTACCTCCTGCTGCGAAGGAACTGGATCGGGAACTGCGCCAAGTCCTCAAAGACAAAGATGATGCGGTACGGTCGCAAAATTTCGATCGGGCAGGCGAACTGCGCGATCGCGAAATGGAAATCAAAGCTGAGATCCGGGCGATCGCTCAAACCAAGAAAGCCGAATCTTCGGACGCTGATTCAGCTTCCTCTCCAGTAGTAGGGGAAGATGACATCGCTCAAATCGTCGCCTCTTGGACGGGCGTTCCGGTGAACAAGCTAACCGAATCCGAATCCGAGAAGCTCCTACACATGGAGGATACGCTCCATACCCGTCTGATTGGCCAAGACGAAGCGGTGAGAGCAGTATCGCGTGCCATCCGTCGAGCGAGGGTTGGCTTAAAGAACCCGAACCGGCCGATCGCCAGCTTCATCTTCTCTGGGCCGACTGGCGTGGGCAAAACCGAGCTAACCAAAGCTCTAGCTGCCTACTTCTTTGGCTCCGAAGATGCAATGATTCGGCTAGACATGTCTGAGTTTATGGAACGGCACACCGTTTCTAAGCTGATTGGTTCACCCCCTGGCTATGTCGGCTACAACGAAGGCGGTCAACTGACCGAAGCAGTTCGTCGTCGCCCCTACACCGTTGTTTTGTTTGACGAGATCGAGAAAGCGCACCCTGACGTGTTCAATATGCTACTGCAAATCCTGGAAGATGGTCGTCTGACCGATGCCAAGGGACGCACAGTAGACTTCAAGAACACACTGCTGATCATGACTTCTAACATTGGATCAAAGGTGATCGAGAAAGGTGGCGGCGGTCTGGGCTTCGAGATTTCTTCGGAAAGCGAAGCAGATAACCAGTACAACCGTATTCGCTCTCTGGTGAACGAGGAACTGAAGCAATACTTCCGTCCAGAGTTCCTCAACCGCTTAGACGAGATCATCGTCTTCCGACAACTGATCAAAGAAGAAGTCAAGCGAATCGCCGACATCATGCTAAACGATGTCTTCAAGCGGCTGACCGAGCAGGGAATTACGCTGGAATGCACTGAGCGATTTAAAGATCGCCTAGTAGAAGAAGGATACAACCCCAGCTATGGGGCGCGTCCGCTACGTCGTGCCATCATGCGGCTGCTCGAAGATTCGCTGGCTGAGGAAATTCTCTCGGCCCGGATCAAGGATGGTGATGTCGCGATCGTCGATGTCGATGAGACAGGAACCGTCAAGGTACTACAAGGGCAAAAGCGAGAATTGCTACCTCAAGCAGCCGAATAGTTCACCTAGATGTCAACTTAAAATTAAGCAGTGGAAAGCTAACCTTTCCACTGCTTTTTTATAGCAACTATCAAGCTTTGTATCAATTAATACTTTATCTACTCACATAAAAACTTTTTTTGGTGCGGATACTTAACAATTTTTAACCTAGCCTGGCTGAACGGCAAAATATAATACGACGCAATTGTAATGCAACCATCTAGTACGAGTTGCACTGAATGCGAGGGATTGATTTCATATGGCACGAAGTGGATTTTTAGCCGATTTTCAAAAATTTCTGATGCAAGGCAATGTCATTGATTTGGCAGTTGCAGTCATCATTGGAGGGGCATTCGGTAAAATTGTGGAGTCATTTGTCGCAGACATTGTGACACCCTTGATCTTAAGCCCCGCCTTAAAAGCCGCACAGGTAGACAGCTTACAAAGTCTCTCCTATAACGGCATCAAATACGGTGTATTTTTGGCGGCGATTATCAACTTTTTGGTGATTGCTTTCTCCATTTTTGTGATGATCCGCGCTTTTGAGAAGGCCAAGAAGAGGTTTGTCCGCCAGGAGGCGATCGAAGAAGCGGTTGCTGCTCCTGATCCTGTGTTAGTGTCGCAAGAACGCCTAACTGGCGCGATCGAGCGTCTAACCACCAGTCTCGATCGACGATAGAAGGGCAAGCACTCATCGAAAAAAGAGAACGATCGCTCAGTCCAGCGATCGTTTTTTATAGGGGTGGTTTAGATGGGCGAGACCGGACGGGAGTTTCTGTGTTTCGCAGTAGTAAAGGAAGGCTCAACGTTCCAAAGACAATCACTACTCCTGTCATAACCCACACCAGCAGACGACTAGGACGATAATCGCCTCGCTCAATCTGCCAAAACACCTGGCTATAGCGCCACGCCGCCAGCACGATCGTCAGAATCCCAAAAACGACCAAGCCCAAACCCAAGGTCTCAGAGTTAAAACTAGAATTGGGTTCTGGTTGCTGAGGAAGGGTAAGTTGAAGCTGACGGAGAAACAAACTAAAACGGGCGATCGCAAAACCGAAGCCAATTAGGGCGATCGAAGTTCGGAGCCAAGCCAGAAACGTTCGCTCGTTGGCTTGGTGTTCGCGCTGCCGGTCAATTTTGGGTTCTCTTGCCATGCAGTTCTTGGCAAACTCCAAGCCTTAGGGAAGCAATCGATAGATAGCCGTAATAAACGCTTCGTCGGTCAGGGTTCTCCTTTGATGCAAATCTTTGAGCGTTGCCAGATCCACTTTTAGTTTTCTCAAGTTGTCGAGTTCTGTCCCAGAAGGGGTAGGGCTAGGAGTAGGGGTAGGGCTAGGAGTAGGGGTAGGGCTAGGAGTAGGAGTAGGAGTAGGACTGGGACTGGGAGATCTGCCCAGAATTTTTCGGGCATCGTCATCTAACTGTTTGCGAACTGGGCGACTCGCAATCCCAGTTACCGGAAACCTTCTGCTTTGTTGATAGGTTTTGACGGCAGCGATCGTCTGGAAAAGATACCGTCCCGTAATCGGCAGTGAAGTTCCTAAAACGATCTTGAGATTGTTTTGCAGAATTTTGACCGATTCCTCAACCTTGTTTTGCAAATCTGTGCCGTTCTGCCCCGTTGCCGCCATCAGGTTATCAGTTTGAAACTGAAAAATTGCGGACTGAGTGTAAGCTTCGAGTTGATTAATCTCACGCAAACAAGTGGTTGAGCAGTCAATATTGCCCAATATATTGACATCGCACGATTGATTCTCATTGCCTACCCCAAACAGCCCTCTAGGCCCCAAGTAGTAGCCTAAACCATCTAAGTTATCTCTCAATTCTGCAAGCGTCAGAGGCATAGAAATCAATTTCCTTTCAGAAAAACGGTAGATGTGGGATAAACTCTAAGGCAATTTTGCTACAGACGTGCTCAAAAGATTGAGAAAAATATTGAATTTAACGATCGAATTTAATTCTTGAAGGTTAGTGGATTGAATGAAGACTCTTGGCGCAAGGGTGAGACATAAAAATTGGGTACTGTCTATCAAGTTTTCTCAATTTTTGGCAAGACAGATGACTGACGATCGCCCCTCTCTAAACTTGTCATCTAAATCGTCCTCCAAACTGCTATCTAAGCCACCCTTCAAACTACTTAAGGGCTTGCAGATAAAAGTACAATGACGAAAGCGCTGTTTTTTGCTGCCCATGACCTCTGACCCAACCCCCAAACCCGAAGCTACCAAACCCAAAGCTACATCAACTGTACCCATCTCCCCGTGGAAGACCCTGTGGGAAAACTTTCAGATTTTGCTGGTTGCCCTAATTTTGGCGCTGATGGTGCGGGCGTATGTTGCAGAACCTCGATTTATTCCATCAGACTCGATGGTTCCGACTTTGCAGGTGGGCGATCGCTTGGTCGTTGAAAAAATTTCCTATCGGCTCCATCCACCTGAGTTTGGGGACATTGTAGTGTTTGATCCACCCCAACAATTACAAGATCAGGGATATTCTAAAGATCAAGCTTTCATCAAGCGGATCATTGGCCAACCGGGGCAGACGATCGAGGTCAAAAACGGCAAAGTATATCTAGAAAATCGACCGCTCCAAGAGCCTTATATTGCTGAAGCTCCCAACTATCGTCTGTCACCTGTGGCAATTCCTCAAGGAATGTTTTTTGTCATGGGTGACAATCGCAACAATAGCAACGATTCTCATGTGTGGGGCTTTCTGCCTCAAGACTATATCTTAGGACGAGCGTGGGTGAGGTTCTTTCCCTTCGATCGCTTGGGCAAGGTTTAAAACGTCAAATAATGCATCAGGTCAGCGATCGTCTGATTGGGCAGCGACAAGCGTTGTTGAAGGTCAGCAAGATTTTTGTAGGAGCCGTTTGAAAGCCGATTGCGAACGATCGCCCTGGCTAAAACAACCCGCACCTTGGGAATTTTGACCAGTTCTTCAGCCGATGCCGTGTTTAAATTTAAGCGCTGGGTCACACAGACACTCGCACAATCGTAATAACAAAACCTCAGAATGGGTTCTAGGGGCTTGAGTCGCTGCACCGACTCACCCAGCACTGCCGACACATCTTCAAGGCAAAGGAACTGCACGCCCGACTGAGAAAGCTGAGTTAACATCCGTGCTTGATGGATTGAGATCCCAGGGATTCTTAGCCAATCGTCAATGGTTGCCTGGTTGACATCAATTTGAATTCCTAAAGAGGCCGCTAACTGGATCTCTTCTAGCGATCGAAAGCGGTAAAACGGATCGTTGAGAATGCGCGATCGCAGAGAGCTTCCCAAAATCTGCTTTCCCAGGGTTTGCGGAGATTGTTTTGCGAACCAGTCTAAGAACGCCATCGGCAGCCAGCCCCATAAATTAAGCCCAGTCGATTAACCCTAGCGAATGCGATCGAGCAATTGTCGGCGTTTTTGCTCAAACTCATATTCTGAAATTAGACCATCTTGACGCAGTTGGTCTAACTGGCGCACGTCTTCAGCGATCGTGCTCACCTTGCTGGTTGCGGCTCCAGAGGGTTGTTGTGGAGCGATCGGCTCCAGCAAAACGCCATCATTAAAATTCTGATCAAACTCATTCGAGTCTTGAATCAGATACCACACTCCCTCAATCACCCCGGCCACCGCCGGGATAGGTGTAAATGCCAGCAAAATATACAGAGTGCCCCACCACTTTTGCCCCAGATAAAACTTGTGTAGACCCGCAGCATGAAGGGAAATCCCAAATAAAGGCAGTGGCACAACACTCGCCAACGCAAGAATTGCCGCGATCTTTCGGTTTTTCTGGTGACTTAACATGGGGCGAAATGCTCTAGAACGAAAGTAGAAAGGTTAGGAGCAATCAAAAGTTGAAGCAATCAAAAATTGAAGTAAGTGGTAGGTGGATTAGCCTATCAGATTTGTCGCTATTCTCCTGTTCTATCGGGATGAACCGAGTACATTAGAGTATAGAAGTATAGACTTCTACACTCTTGTCGCGGGTAGAGGTCACGATCGGGGTCAGCAAGCTACAAACTATCTACTCATTGAACTAAACCTTAATTCTCTAGCCGAAACTCGACAACCGAGGTATGCCCCAGTTGTGTTGTATACCAGATGTCTGTTTCACTATAACTAACGAAGGAAACTAACGAAGGAAACTAACGAAGGCTATCTATTACCTCACACCCCTACATTGAGGATGCATTGAGGATGGATTGAGGATGTAGCCCTCTGGTTAGCCTTCTTTGAGGAGAGAGATAAGTGTTTCTGAGAGGCAGTAGCTTTGCGACTATTGGGTCGGCTTTGCGACGGCTTAACGACGGCCATCCCACGTTCATTTAGAAGTATTGAGGACTGACGATCGATGCCCCATTCGTTCTCGCCAGACTGGTTGAAATATTTATCAGATCCCTTTTCTGTGGTGGGAGTCTCAGTGTTGGCAGACGACAAACGAGCCTCAAAGCGATATCGTTCAGTTGCCAAGATTTTGCGTCCTGATATCAGCGTCAACACTGACCCAGAAACGGGAGAATTTATTGCTCAACTGTTTGCACGGTTTGTCAACCCTAGCTACGAAAAAATTAAGCAAGAAAAGGGACGGGCAGAAACCCTGGCATTGATGCGGCTTCAGGTGCGGCGATGGGTCAAAGACGGCAAGTTGATTCCTCAAACCGAAGTGGCGCAGCAGTTGTCTCGTAAGTCACTGCAAGAAGCCGACGTGTTTTATGAGCAGGCGATCGCCAATCTTGCGGCATTGCAATATGAGCCACTCGAAAACTTTCAAAGCATCACTCAACAAATTAACGAGTTAAACCTGGTCTACCTGAAGCTGAAGATGGGTGGCGATAACATCTTCATTGGCGAACGGCGCACAGGTGTAATCAACCCTCAGGAGGGTAGAACCCCTCCGCCCGCGCCTAGCACGGCAAACAATGGTTCACAACACGACTATGCCGATCGACACTACAGACGGGCGCAGGAGTATATGAAGAAAAATGCCTGGTCGCAGGCGGTCTTAGAGCTAAAAGACGCTTTGAAAATGGAGCCAAACAAAGGGGAGTATCATTCTCTCATTGGGTTAGCATACTGGCGACAAGACCTGCGCGGTATGGCCAAAAGTCATTTCCGGCGAGCGTTGCAGATCGATCCAAATGACCAGATTGCCTCTCACTTTGCAACGCTATTAGATATTCAGCAAAGTCCGCCTCAAAACGGTTCTCAGCCCAAACCTGACTCCAAAAAACCAGAGCCACAGAAATCTGAATCACAGAAGTCTGCGCCAGATCAGAAAGGGGGGCTGTTTGGCCTGTTTCGGCGCAGGTAAAGGCGAGTAGGGGAAACACTACTTAACCAGGTTCGATCGCTCCTCTAAAATGATCTCTATAGGATCATTCACACTGTGCTGGGTGAATGCCTCTTAGATTAGCCGCCTAAATTTTATTCAACAAGAGCGATGGGAATTTTTGACTCTGAATTGGTTCAACACGAAGCCAAAAAAACTATTTGAAGATTATCAATCTCTGATGCAGTTGGGAAACGGCTATGGAAAGTTTGATCGCGATGGCAAAATCATGTTCATCGAACAGATGGAAGCCATTATGGATCGCTATCGGATCTTTATGAAGCGTTTTGAGTTATCAGAAGACTTTCAAGCGCAGATGACCGTCGAGCAGCTAAAAACTCAACTGGGTCAGTTTGGCATCACTCCACAACAAATGTTTGACCAAATGAATCGTACCCTGGAACGCATGAAAGCAGAGATCGAGAAATAACAATACCCTACTCTCGCTTTAGCGATGCTGTGCTAGGGTCGATCGAAGTCTGAGGGCGGTCTAAATTTTTCGATCGGCTCTCCTTGCATGGCTTGCTGCATAAAGTCACGCCAGATCGGAGCCACAAAATTTCCGCCCGTTGCCCCATAGCCAAGCTGCGAGTAGTTATCGTTTCCGACCCAGACAGCGGTAGACATCTGCGGCACGTAGCCGACAAACCAAATGTCGCGCTCAGAAGACGTTGTACCCGTTTTTCCGGCTGCGGGGCGGCCAATTTGCGCTGCGGTTGCCGTTCCTCGTGTCACCACCCCTTGCAGCACATCGTTGACAGCGGCCGATGACCACTGATCGAGCACTAATCTCGGCTTGGGTGTATTGTCTAGCAGCATGTTACCACTGCTGTCAGTGACCTGCACAATCAGCGTGGGATCAGAATACCAACCGTTGCTGGCAAAGGTGGCGTAGGCTCCGGCCATTTCTAGAGGAGTCAAATCTACTGCACCCAAAGGCAGAGAAACCACAGGGTCGATCGGACTTTTGACTCCAATACTCCGCAAAATTTCGATCACCTTATTCAACCCGATTTCTTGCCCTAACTTGACCGCCGGAATGTTGCGAGACACCTCTAGCGCCTTGCGAATGGTGATTGCCCCCGCAAAGCTGCCATCGTAGTTGCGAGGAGAATAGTACTCATAGCCATCGGGGTAGCTGACGGGCGTATCGTAGACCGTTGAATCGGTTCCATACTTGCCAGAGGCAAAAGCGGCGTAGTAGACAAAGGGCTTGAAGGCAGAACCTGGCTGCCGCAGCGCTTGCATGGCTCGGTTATATTGACTCTTCTTGAAGTCAACGCCGCCGACCATGGCTTTGATGTAGTGTGTGCGCGGATCGACGGAGACGATCGCCATCTGATCGGCATAAACGCCCTGGTAATTTAAGGTCTGAATCCAACGGCGGGCGGTGTCTTCGCCCATGCGCTGAAGTTTGGTGTCGATCGTCGTCTGAATTCTCATCCCGCCTTTGAGGACGGCATCTCGCCCAAACTTTTTCGACAATTCTTGAATGACGGCATCGGTCACGTAGGGCATTTCGCTGCGCGTGAAGGACGTGATTTTTGCCAGCTTAATGCGCTGTTTGCGGGCAGTGGCCGCTTCTTGCGGGGTGATCCATTTCAGATCGACCATGCGTTGAAGTACTTCCTGCTGGCGACGAGTAGCCAACTTTAGGTTTGCAAACGGACTCAGCGCTTCTGGTGATTGAATCAGCCCCGCCATCATCGCCGACTCCGCCAAAGTCAGATCGGAGGCAGACTTTCCAAAGTAGCTGGCGGCGGCGGTTTGCGCCCCATAATTGTTGTGTCCCCAGTAAACCTGATTGAGATACATCTCAAAGATCTGGTCTTTTTTGAAGATTTGTTCGAGCCGCAGGGCTAAAACTGCTTCGGCAATCTTGCGGCTAAAGGCCCGTTTGGGGGAGAGAAACAGATTTTTGACTAGCTGCATCGTCACCGTCGAACCGCCTTCTACCGTCCTTCCCTGGTTAAAGTTGGCGGTGAAAGCACGGGCAACCGCCGGAACGTTGACCCCTTGGTGAGAATAGAAATAGCTGTCTTCGATCGCCAGCACTGCCCGTTTGAGGTGGGGCGAAATCTTATCGAGGGGCACGACTTCCCGGTTAGCTTCTCCATGAATGCTTGCCAGTTGCTTGCCTTTGATGTCGTAAATGTGGGTTGTTTCACTGGGCGTATAGCCGCGCAGCACGCGCACGTCAGGCAGGTTGCGAAAGCTGATCGCCAGCCCCACCAGACCGCCTGCCACGATCGCACTCCCTAACATCGTGATCCCTAGCAGCGTCCCCCCGGTGACTTTGCCCACCGTCTGAACAAAGTGCAGGGTAGACCCAGACTCTTTTTGCTGCTTTTGTCGAATCGTATTGGATGCCACGGTGATCTCTCTTTCTCAAAGGTGCAACGGTTCTTAAAAATGAACGCCCGAAAAAACGATAGAAATAAAACCCTCTACAGATGGCTCTTGCTCAGAATCATAGAATAGTGGAGCTTAGGAAAAATGAAATGAAGTTTCTTAAACAAATTTCTTAAGTACTCATCTTAAGTACTCAACAAAGGCTGAGAGCATTCAAAGAAAGCTGGCATTAATTGCTGGCACTAATTATAGTAGGCTGGCTAAAGAGCGGGGAAAACTGCTCAAGGTCATGGGGCACATTAAACCTCAACTTTTGTCGATCGCTAACGTATGTCGAACTCTCTCACCTGGCTACACCGGGGAACTCACGAAATATTCCCCGATCAGCCTGAATCTAGCAGCCCCGATGAAAATCTGACCCAGCGCATCGCCAAAACCGATCGTCCGTTGCGAATTAAACTAGGCATTGACCCGACGGGCACAGACATTCATCTAGGTCACAGTATTCTATTCCGAAAGTTGCGGGCATTTCAGGACGCTGGTCACACGGCGATCGTCTTAATTGGCGATTTTACTGCGCGCATCGGCGACCCCACGGGCAAGTCAGAGGTGCGCCGCCAACTCAGCGAGGCAGAAGTTGCCGCCAATGCCGAAACCTACCTCAACCAGGTACGTCCTATTCTAGATTTTGACACGCCCGGCAGGTTAGAGATTCGCTACAACTCAGAATGGCTGTCACAGCTTGACCTGTCCAAGATTCTAGAGCTTTTGGCAACGATGACCGTGGGGCAAATGCTGGCCAAAGAAGGCTTTGCGGAGCGCTATCGTCAGGGGACGGCATTTGCCTGCATGAGTTTCTCTACCCGCTCATGCAGGGGTACGATTCGGTTGCGCTGAGGGCAGATGTGGAGTTGGGCGGAACCGATCAAAAGTTCAATCTGGCGGTGGGTCGCGATTTGCAGCGTCATTTTGGGCAGACTCCTCAGTTTGGGTTGTTGCTGCCGATTTTGCTGGGTACAGACGGAGTGCAAAAGATGTCGAAGTCGATCGGCAACTACATCGGACTCTCAGAAGATGCGCTGAGTATGTACTCTAAGCTAGAAAAAATTCCCGATGCCATCATCTCCGATTACTTTGAGTTGCTGACCGATTGGTCGCCAGAGCAACTGCCAGAAAACCCTCGCGATCGCAGAAGCTGCTAGCCCTAGAGGTGGTGAGCCAATACCACGGGCAGGAATCTGCTCTGCAAGCGCAGCAGGCTGCCATTAGCCTGGTGCAGGGCGGCAAAACCGAAACCGATGCCGTCCCAGAATTTCGCTAGCGTCGGTGCAGTTTCCGTCTAAATTGTTCTATCTGCTGAGTGTGACGAGTTTGTGTAAGGGCACGTCGGATGCACGGCGGCAGATTCAGGGGGGTGCGGTGCGGCTGGATGGCGAAAAGGTGGGCGAAGTCGATCGTACGTTTGAGTCTGCCGCCGACTTGACGGGTAAAGTTCTCCAACTGGGCAAAAACAAATTTGTGCGATTCGTGGCTTAATATGAGGGCGATGTTCGCTGTCATGTCTCCATGTCTATCTCTCCTAGCGATCGCATTATTGTTCCGCTAGACGTTTCTTCAGAAGCAGAGGCGATCGCGCTGATTGAAAAGCTGCCCCAGGTGACGTTTTGGAAGGTTGGTCTAGAGCTATTTGTGAGCAGTGGCTCTCATATTTTGACGGAGCTAAAGAGCCGTGAGAAGCAGATTTTTCTTGATCTAAAGTTTCACGATATTCCGAATACGATCGCCGGAGCCTGCGCCGCCGCCGCCCGCTATGGAGTCGATCTGCTCACCATTCATGCCACCTGTGGAAAAGCCGGACTGCAACACGCTCAATCTGCGATGCAGACCAGTGCAGACCAGTCTGGCTTCCCGGCTCCCAAGCTAATCGCCATTTCGCTGTTAACCAGCATTTCTGCGCGTACCCTGGCATTCGAGCTAAAAATTCCGCTAGAGTTGCCAGAGTATGCTCTAGAGATGGCTTTGCTGGCTCAAGACAGTGGCTTGGCGGGGGCAGTCTGCTCGCCACAGGAGGTGGCACAACTGCGACAAACCTGTGGTGACGATTTTGTTTTAGTCTGTCCGGGAGTGCGACCCCTTTGGGCAGAGGCAGGCGACCAGAAACGTACCCTAACCCCGATCGCGGCTCTTCAGGCGGGGGCAGATTATTTAGTGATTGGTCGCCCCATTACGGCATCGGCTGATCCGAGGGGGGCATTTGAGCGAATTTGCCAGGAGTTGGAGGGGTGAGGTTAGTCCAAGGGGGGATTGTATGGGCGAGATTGTGAGAGTTAGGGGACGATCGTCGTGGGAGCGATCGT
>JAAUOZ010000404.1 GCA_012034655.1 Leptolyngbyaceae cyanobacterium CSU_1_3
TAAAAGATTTTGGAGCGGGGTGGCAGGGGTGCGATGGCTGGGGGCGCAGCCCCCACACCCCTTCTAAACCAAAATCTATAGGCTGACGCAGTATAGCCAGGGATGAGATAGCCAGGGGTTGCCTTTACTCTGCTGGGCAAGAGGGATGAAGAAATCCTGGTTTTTGCATCCCTCAATTTCCAAAAGATGCGTTGTTCATCAAAATGAGGGCGGTTTGGAGGATGTTCGATCGCATCCACGAAACCGCTAGGTGACGTAGATTAAATCATTCTGTCAACTGCAAGGTTGTCTCGCCCTCACTCCAGCCCTCTCCCAACTTGGGAGAGGGCGCAAGAGTCTGGTTTCCCGTCTCCCAACTGGGAGAAGAGGTGGGGATGAGGGAAAAAAACTTGCCAACCAGGGCGACGATCGGGTTGTTGAAATCTGAACGTTGCATTAGGGTTTGGGTCAATCTTTTTGAGGAGTGATACAACGGTGGCGTGTCATGAATGCGAGATTGCCCCGTGTCTAAACTTTTTCAGCGTGGTGGATCTTTGTTTTTGTTCTGATATTTCTGGTTACTTTTGGATCGGTCACGGCAACGCATTCTCAAACCCCTTCAAGTCGAGATGCTGCGATCGCTGAGATCAAATCTCTTGCCGCTAGTGATGTCGAAACAGAAGTTCCCCGGCGCACCAAGTACGCGATCGAACTCTATGGAAGCGGCAAAACACCAGGACTGAGCGATCGTGACATTGGCAAAATTTATGATCAGGAATATAGCCAAAAAGATAAAGAAAAAAAGCAGGACTGGCGCGAGATTCTGTTCAAGAATGGTTGGGCGGTTGCTTTCGTCGCTTTTCTGGCTGCCATTTTTCAGGACACGATTAAGCAATGGATGACGACGCTAACAACAACAATCGAGAAAAAGATTTACAACCAATTTGCGGGAACGAAGCTTTTTGGGGCATTGCGTTAAAGAAATATCATCAGGCGTTGATTGGCAAATATCACGAACTCAAGATTCCGTTTCGGCTCGATCGACCCCTCAAAATGCAGGATGTGTATGTGCCGCTCAAGGTGAAGGGCAGGCAAAATTATGACTTGATCGATGCATATCAGGCAGTTTCGCAACACAGGCGGCTGATGGTGACGGGGCAACCGGGATCAGGTAAGTCGATGTTGCTCAAGTATTTGACGCTGAGTGAGGCAGAAGAACGGTTGCAGTTGCCCGATCGGCCTGTGGCGGTTTTGTTGGAACTGTATCGGCTGAGTGAGGGGTCTGAGATTTTGCCGCAGTTGGTGAAGGCGCTGGAGCGAGAGGATTTTCCGCATGGGGAAGGCTTTTTGCAGCAGGCATTGGAGAAGGGAACGATTTTCTTACTGCTGGATGGGCTGGATGAAGTGGGAAGTGCCGCCCGATCGTCTGTCATTCAAAAGCTCAAAGATTTTCTCGATACCTATGAAAAGTGTCGGTTTGTCATGACTTGTCGATCGCAGGTCTATGGCGGGGAGTTTGGCGATCGCGTCGATCGCACGTTAGAAGTCGTCGAGTTTACGGATGTGCAGATGCGGCGGTTTCTCAAAGCTTGGGCGATGCCACCAGAGAAGTCAATCAATCAGTTAATGCAGACGTTGCGCGATCGTCCTCGCATTCTAGAACTGGCGCGAAATCCATTGTTGCTGACGATTATTGCTTATTTGTATTGCGATACGCCGTTTGTGTTGCCGCATTCGCGATCGGAGTTTTATCAAAAATCAACTGACATTTTGTTGGAGTCGTGGGATCAGGCGCGTCAAACTCCCAATGTCTACAAGATGCGAGAGAAACGGTTGGTGCTGCGGCATTTGGCGGCTTGTCTGCAAGAACAACAGGGGAGCGACCGTCGCAGTCTCGATTTTCGCTCTGTCTTTGCTCAAGTTTCGGTGGTGTTGCCGAGTTTGAATCTGGACGCAGGAAAAGATACTCAACCGTTGCTCAAAGAAGTGATCGAGCGCAGTGGATTGCTGATGGAAATTGATGGAGGCGATCGCTATCAGTTTGCTCATTTGACGTTGCAGGAGTTTTTTGTGGCGGATCAGTTTCGCGATCGGGCGGATGATCTGGTGGCTCGATTTGCGGCAGATGCGATCGCGTGGCGGGAGCCGATCAAGCTTTGGTGTGGGCTGGTCGGAAACAGTTCTGCATTGATTGAGCGAATTTATCAAATGGATGCGATCGCTGCGTTTGAGTGTTTGGCGGATGCTCAACAGGTCGATCAGGCGTTGGCAGACCGGATTATTGAGGTGTTCAAAAGTCGCTTGGGAGAAGGAGAAGCAGTCGTACAGGCGTTTGCGGCGGTGGCGGCGAATACTCGGTCTAGAGGCGAGGCGGTGTTTCGGTTTTTGGAGGCGAGTTTGGGGAGTGGCGGAAGCGATCGACGAATCGCGGCGGCTCAGGCATTGTCGCTAACCAATTTGCCCACGGCGGCGCAGGTTCTTGCCAATCACTATTCGTCAGAGGTGCGGCAACCCTTGATTCGGATGGGAGATTTGGCGGTTCCAGCGCTCAAAAAATTGGCAGAATCGGGCAACCAGAATGCGCTCAATGACTTGGCGAGAATTGCAACTCCGGGATCGGCTCAAGCGTTAGTGCCGTTTTTGTGGCATTCGGATGCAGAAATGTCGGGGCGCACGACTTGGCACTTGGCGACATTAATTTCTCAGCCAGAAGTAGAGGAAGCATTTCGAGAATGTCAGCTTGAGCGATCGCAACTCGACAGTAAACTTCTGTCTTGGGTTTGGGAGCCGTTCTATGGCTCGACTTATAACGTTACGACATACGCTGGGGTGGGTGATGTTTACTCAGGGCCGTCTGTTCTGACTTCTACCTTGCCGATCGTCGCCAATCGCATCGCCTATTTATTGCAAGAAGCACCGATCGAGACTGCGCTAACTCCATTGAAGCTTGATCCGCGTTTGGTGATTCCGGTGTGTACGATCGCGCTTCGTCAAGAAGTTAATTTACCCAAAGCATTAAGTTCTCAAGCAGAAGCCTTACTCGACCAGCAGACCATCACCCGTGACATCGAACATCTTATTAGACAAGAAGTTAATAACCTATTAGGAGCCAAACAATCTCGTTCTAGATGGGCATTTCTGCTCTCCAGTCTTCCACCAAAGCTACAGATTGATTTACTGAGTCGGTTGATCAACGCACGAAAACCCGACAAGGGCGATTGGTCGCGACTCTTTAGACGAATGACGTATCGATTTAAAACAGGTTGGCATTATCGCTTCATTTTAGGATGTGCTTTCTTACTCTCTGCTGTAGCACTCATCCAAATGGTTTACTTGCCATTTCAATCTCCGCAAGACTGGACATCCTGGCTGTTTGGATTGAATAGTCTGGTGATTATTTACTTCTGGCTCTTTCTGCGCCGAGGCATTGAAGAAAAGTTTGCCCCCGATCTCTTCGTCAATTTCGGACTATTTGGCATAGTTACATTCCTGATCGAGCTACGTCGATTATATGCACAGCGATTGGTGTGGGCTGGGATTGAAGTTCTGTTTGAAATCATAACGGAGGATCGAATTTCTGCTTTTGCTGGTGTTGTTGCTGTTTCTGGTGCTGGTGTGTT
>JAAUOZ010000405.1 GCA_012034655.1 Leptolyngbyaceae cyanobacterium CSU_1_3
TGAAACAACTGCCCCTCGTTTTGAGCATTTAGCCGTGCTGGGAAAAGTGATTTGCAGTGACGACAGAGCCAGCGATGATCGCACTTAAGGCGATCGCAACCCCAATTGCGTGAGGTAGATACTTCTTTGGATTGACGCTAGAGAAGAGGGTTGCAGTGATGGCGCGTTCGAGGATGGTGGGTAGCGCTCTGAGGTCAGTTTCAATGACGGTTAAGCGCTTAGCGAGAAGCTGTAGGTCGATGGTTTCGTCTGGCTCTTTCCCCTGACCTTGAGATGCCGTTTGCGGTTTGCTCTGAGCGGTTATGTTGGTCTGAGGGGCTTGGTTTGGCTGAGCGCTTGGCTCACGGGCAGCAGGTGGATGCTCATTAAGTACGTTCTCTTCAAAAATAGGTGCTGGGTCAGGCAGGGCTTCTTGTAGGGCACGAATCTCAAGATTTTGCTGCCCTATGGTGTTGCTCAAATTGTGGAGCTGGGTTTCAATGTTGGCGCTGAAATTATCAATTTCCCCAGATAAGGCAGACAGTTGCGCCACGACTGCCTGAAATTGCTCAAGTTGGTTGTCTTGGTCTTTTTCTTGGGGGGGTGCTTCAGATGTCTGCATGGGTGTCAATCTCCCATTTCAATATCGGGGCTGGACGGCTTAGCGGTTTTGTCGGTGTCGGGTCTGTTGCAGCCGCAACCGCTACAAGGGTTTTGTCTGGTTCGGTTCGCACTAAAAGCGCACTGACCTGATTGCTCAACCCCTTAAAGTGGGCAATGTCACGGTCGGAGAGGTTGCCCTGTACCTGTCCGTTTGAGCGCGTGAGGATCGCACCCCGCTCTCTATGTACAACCTCAAGGTTGTCGCCTTGGCGCTTAATTGCATAATCCCCAAGCTCATGCGTCTCAGTGTTTCTAGCCGTTTGGGTCGGTTTGAGGGTCTTGGAAATCTGCTCAACACGGGAAATTGTGCTGTTGTTATGGAGCTTTTGCAGTTCAGCGCGATCGCCACTGGGGGAAAAGCCCTGTAAAAACTGCATTCTGGCGGTCGGTTGAGTGCTCAGGAGATTCTCAGTACCGTGCTTTTGAAGCTGGCCTCGGACTTGAGCAAATTCCTTGAGTTGCTTTGGCGTGAGGTCTGACTTGAGGATTTTGGGCCCTAGCGGTGTTTCTTCAAAGCGTAGAATCTCGTTCTGTTCGGCGTCGGTAATAGAGATAGTGTGCCGATTGACGGCGGTAATGTTGTAGTCCTCGCCCTTAAATGAGCGCCCCTGTGGGTCAGAATTGAGCAGTTGTACGGCTGTATTTGCAGCCTGACGGCTTTGGAGTTGAGCTTTTGCTTGGTTGACTCCGGCGATCGCAGTCTCTTTGACTTTGGCTCTTAACTTAGCCCAGGCTGCTTTTGCACCCTCCCTAATTGCCTCGCCTGTTTCTCTGAAGTATTCCTTTGTCTCTGGGGGGCAGGTCAAAAGCTGTTGGCTAGGTCTTTTGAGATGATTTCTCCTAATGACCGCTTGGGTTTAGCTTCAGGCTGTTGCTCAATCTCTGTCTTACTTTCTGCTGTGATTGCTTCTGGCTCTGGTTCAGATTCTGGTTCCTCAACTTCGGTTTGTATTTCAGAGACTGGTGGTTCGGTAACAGGTTGATGAATGGGTTCGGTGGCGATTTCTTCCACTGTGGCTTCTGCTTCAGGTTTTTGTTCCTCAGATACTAATTCCGGTTGGGCTTCAGCTTGCGTTGCTTCTCGCTCTGGCTGGTTTTCGACTTGAGTATTGGCCTCTGGCTTAAGGAAATCAGGGACTTGCGGCTCTTTTGGATGATTGGTTTCTTGAAGGGTATTTTCAGTCTGAAGTGACTTCTGCTGTCCAAGGGGGTGATGGTGCCCCAAGGGTTCCGGTGCTGTCTGCTCTGGTGCTTTAGCATCAGGAACGTTGTATTTACCCTGCTCAATAGCATTGTTGAGGCGGAACTCAAAATTTGTCTTTTCAGTCTCAAAGCGTTCTTGTAGAAGTGCGATATGGGGTGCAGTAGCGATAAATTCAAATCCTGGTTCGCTTCCTCTACGATAAGAATCGTTCAGGTCTTGCCGGATGGCTTCTAAACTCAAGTAGCTACGAGCAAAAAGTCCGTCGCCTGAAGCTATTACGTTATCTGCATTAATACCTTTAGCCGCCTCGATACCAAAATCTGCCGGAATCTCAGGAAAGCGGGCGTTTGATTGTTGCTCAGGGACATCTATCTTTTTTTGCGGTTGGGCGATGCTAGCGCTCCAAGAGTCCGCCTCTGGCTGAGGTTCAGGGGTTCGCTCTAGTTGTGGTTCAGGAGCTAACTTATTCTCGATTTGCCCATTTGCAACCCGTAGATAGGGTTCCTTATCCACCCGAACAGTGACCACTCTGCCAAGGTTTTGCACTGAGGAATCAAGATCCTGCACTGCTTCTGTGGATGGGGTGTCTACAAGCTTTTGTAGGGCACTGACTTGGGCGGAAGAAAGGGTATTTTTCTGAGGTTCTTGACCTTCAGTACCCTTGAAGGCTTTGGTTTTACCGATCTGAATTTCCACAGAGCGGGGCTTGTCTTTTACCATAGGCTTCTCTTCACCTTGTTCTTCTTCAGGATCCTTCGGAGCCTTTTCAATTCGCTGGAGAATTGAGGTTAGAAGTGCAGAAACCTGAAAGTTAACATTCTTCCATTCGTGCGAAGCGGTAGACGCTTCCTGCACGACAGTTGGATTATCGACCGCCATAGGAGTTCTCCTTAATTTTCAGTTTTTAAAGGGTTTGTTGGAGCGTGTGAGGTGCAACAAGGTGAAAAATGGAAATCAGACGATTAGAGAAGGGTTTCGAGCTTATTGCGAAAATCTTGGGAGTGCTTGGCGATGAGGTTAATGCGGTTCAAGACGACTGTACCGCCCACCTTAACGATGGCTAGTTCCCCATTGATGGCATTCTCAAGCACTTCATAGGTAAAATCTTCGGGTTCTTCAATGGCTAGTGTTATGACCCCATCAACTTCAGCGTGAACCGGAATCTCGTCCGCGAAGTATTCAAATGTATTGATAAGCGTGTCACCTGGGATGGGTGGCAAGTTGATAGATTCTGCCAGTTTCTGGGCTGCATTCGGGTAGCGGCTTAGAATTTCCTGAGTGGTCGCGTCAAGGTGAGCCAGAGTAGCGGAAAGGTTGTAGGTCATGGTTGCGGTGGACATAGGGTTCTCCAATTTTTGATTAAAAAAGGTTATTAGTATGCAATTACGCCGTCATTGGCAGAGGAATTAACTCTTCAAGGGCAGCGCGGCGTAGGGCGAGATCTTTTTCGCCTGGAACAACTTGGGTGCTGCGACGGATACAGTCATCTCGTACAGCCTCCCATCCGGCTTCCATTTCCTCGACGAGCTTGATTTCAGGCTTGGAAATTTTGATTTCTCTGTTGATTGGTATATTGGCTTCCTTCTTGCTTTTACTCGCAAAGCCAGGACTGATCAAAACGCAACGACCTTGGGGAAGCTTAAGGAACTGAGACGGCTCAAATAATTTTCGAGTGCGTTCTTGTTCAGAGATGGAGGTAGATCCTCCTCCCTTCCCCTGAGAGCGTGATTTTGTTTGTAGCGAAT
>JAAUOZ010000406.1 GCA_012034655.1 Leptolyngbyaceae cyanobacterium CSU_1_3
AAGGGAAACAGCCTGTGGGAGTCGGTCTACCGGGGAAAGAATCACGAGGTTTGATCTAGGCAAGTGGCGTTGATCCAGGAAGGCTCAACCCTTGAGGTTGGGAATCCCCATCCGCCTATGCGGTGGGGAGGATGTCAATAATGGAGTGCAGCCATGATTCCTGGTGAACTGTTGATTGATGATGGAGAAATCGAACTGAATGCAGGTCGAGAAACAACTCAGTTAAAGGTGGCAAATCGGGGCGATCGACCCATTCAAATCGGTTCCCATTTTCACTTTTATGAGGTGAATTCTGCATTAGAATTTGACCGCGAACAAGCGCGAGGAATGCGATTAGACATTCCCGCTGGAACCGCCGTCAGGTTTGAACCAGGCGACGATCGTGAGGTCACACTCGTGCCATTTGCAGGCACTCGCGAAGTTTATGGCTTCAATGCCAAAATTGAAGGGCCGTTAGATGGCAAAGGAAAGAAGGAGAAAGGAAAAAAGAAAAAATAGCGCTCAAGAACGCCTGGTTGAACCAGACCGCGCCAAAATTCCCTGGGAGGGACTGCACAGCAACGTCAACACAAAAAAGCAGGAAGAAACCAACACGATCGCCGGCCCCGACGGAAGGTTGCAATAGTAGCTAATATACACGCCTGCAATACTATCGAGCGCTCCAATGATTGCCCCCAACATCATCATCTGATGCAGTTCTTTCACCAACAGATAAGCACTCAGGGCCGGCCCAACCAACATTGAGATAACTAAAATTACACCAACAGCCTGCATACTCGCGATAATGGTCAGCGTAATGGTTGCCATAAAGCCAGTATATAGGGCATTGATTGGCAGCCCGATCGCTTGAGCACCCGTCTGATCAAACGTGTAAAACAGCAGTTCTTTATAAAATATCTTGATCACAAACAAAATCGCTAACACGATCACCAAGGTTCGATAGATATCTATTGACGTTACACCGAGAATATCCCCAAACAAAAATCCATCTAGGTCAAGCTTGTTGTCTAACACGGTAATTAACGTTACGCCCAACGCAAAGAAGCTTGAAAACGTCAACGCCATCGCAGCATCTACTTTGATCCGAGACTGAGAACGAATCCACGCGATCAGAAATGCACCCAACAATCCTGAGCTAAAGGCTCCAATTAGAATATCGATTTTCAAAAAGAATGACACCGAAAGCCCTGGCAACACACAATGGGCAATCACATCTCCCAAAAGTGCCATCCGTTGCACGATGAGATAACTACCCACAACCGGGCAGAGCACCCCGACTAGAATGCCAATCACGATCGCATTCCGCATAAATTCATAGCCCAGAGGTTCAACAAGCAGTTCAAAAAGCCAGGTCAGCATGAAGTTAAAGCACTCACAAACAGCACTAACAAAAAAAGTTGGTTTCTAGATCTTGGCGCAACGGGTTTTGAGTATGCGTACCGTAGGCTTGATGCAAATTTGCGGAAGTCATCACTTGCTGAGGCGTTCCATCGGCAATTAAGCGCTGATTGAGCAACAACAGGCGATCGAGCTTCATTAACGCTTGCCCCCAATCGTGACTGCTGACCAAAAGAATTTTGCCCTGCGATCGCAACTCGGCAAAAACCTCCAAAATAATGGCCTCCGTCGTTTTGTCTACACCCGTAAACGGTTCATCAAACAGCAACAAGTCAGCCTGTTGGGCCAGCGCTCGCGCCAAAAAAACTCGCTGCTGCTGCCCCCCAGAAAGCTCTCCGATGCGGCGATGTTTGAGATTTAACAGGCCTACCCGCTCTAAGGCCGTCTCTACAATTTCTTGGGATGCTCGGCCGGGGCTGCGAAACCAGCCAAGGTGACGAGTGCGAGCCATCATCACCACATTCCACACTGAGATCGGGTAATCCCAATCAATCTGCGATCGCTGCGGCACATAGGCAACTTTCTCAAGTTGTTGGTGCAGGGGGCAGGTGCAATAGCGCACCACGCCATGAACCGCAGGAATCAGCCCCAGCATGGCTTTGAGCATAGTACTTTTGCCCGCTCCGTTGGGGCCAATAATGCCAACCAACTGCCCAGGCTTCACCTCAAAACTGACGTGATCTAACCCCAAAACGCCCCGGTAATTGACAGCCAGGTGTTGAACCTCTAACATGAAAAGCCTGAATGAAAACGATTCTCATTATAAGCTGATCATCCAGCTTTTAAGCATGACAAGGGCATTAAAATTAGGCAAAAGTGCCAACAGTTTTTGCGGAGGTGTCGATCGATCCGCAGTTCATTCAACCTGTTGCCAAAGCAGCAAAGGTCAAGCTCTCCGATCGTGACCTGTTTACCGATGGCTTGGGTGAGGCGGGCAGTGGAGGCAAAACCTATCAGAAAATGTTGATTGCCCAACACTCAAACGATCGTCGAAGGATTGGGAGGTCAATTCACATCTTTTGCGACAAAATAAGGGTGATTTTTAAAGGTTTTGGCCCTTGTTTTTGCGTCTTTTTTAAGTTGAATCACTCCAAAGTATGATCCCCTAAATTGATACCAGTCAATCGAATTTTCTAGTGCTAAAAATAAGAAAACGCCTGGAAAATTTTGGAGAGAGTCATGCGTTTAAATGCTGGATGTGATCTGGTTTACACTGCGAGTACGCCGACACCTTTGATTTTGATGCTCAGACCTCGAAGTGGATTGGGTCAATGGGTGTTTCATGAAGATTATCAGCTAGAGCCAAATGTGCCGATCGCAGAATACACCGATGGCTATGGCAATTTGTGTCAGCGATTGGTAGCTCCACCGGGGATATTTCACATTCGCACGAGCTTTGGGGTAGAGACCGCAGCCACGATCGATGTGCTACCCGGTGCGCCCTACATCTCAGCAGAAAACTTGCCCGACCCTGTGATTCAGTTTCTCTTGCCAAGCCGATATTGTGAATCGGATAAATTGGGCAATTTAGCCTCCAAAATTGTCGAAAATTACACACCTGGATATGACCAGGTAGAAGCAATTCGTAGCTGGATTCATCAAAATATTAAGTATGAATATGGAACCAGCGATGCTTCAACCTCAGCAACAGAAACTGCTACAAAACAAGTAGGTGTGTGTCGAGATTTTACCCATTTAGGGATTAGTCTTTGCCGAAGTTTAAATATTCCAGCACGAATGGTCGTTGGCTATTTATATCAGCTTGATCCTATGGATTTACACGCTTGGTTTGAAGCATTTGTGGGCGATCGTTGGTACATCTTCGATGCAACCCAAAAAGAAGCAAAGGGAAATCGCATTGCGATCGCCTATGGCCGGGATGCGACAGATGTGGCCTTGGCGACTCAGTTTGGGGCGATCGAACTCAACGAAATGCGCGTCTGGGTGAATGAATCTACAGCCAGTTAACGTTAGTTCGACAACTAGACTTTGGCCCTCGCCCCAGGGCGAGTAGCCCTCACAACCTGATCCTTGCCTGGCTCCTCCTGTCTCCTTAGGAATGAGAATTAAATAAACTGTAAGGCTTTGGCTTCGCCCTCACCCCCCGCCCCTCTCCCAATCGGGGTAAGGGGATGAGGGCAAACCCAGGCAATCAAACTCACAAGTTATTTAATTCACGATCCTTAGGG
>JAAUOZ010000089.1 GCA_012034655.1 Leptolyngbyaceae cyanobacterium CSU_1_3
AGGGGTTTCAACCGCTCAAAAAACCCTTGACAGAACACTACCCTCTAACCAAAAACTATGGCTCTAACTGTTCGTGTTGTTGCGCCCGACAAACCGTCTGGGACTCCACCGCCGACGAAGTAATTCTCCCTAGCACCACGGGTCAACTAGGCATTTTAAGCGGTCACGCCCCCTTGCTAACCGCCTTAGATACTGGCGTGATGCGGGTTCGTGCTGACAAGCAATGGGTTCCGATCGCCCTCCTAGGTGGCTTTGCTGAAGTCGAAAGCAACGAAGTTACCATTCTGGTCAATGGCGCAGAGCGAGGTGACACCATCAACCTGGATGAAGCACGCGCTACCTATAGTGAAGCTGAGTCTCGGTTTAACCAAATCCAGTCCAGCACCTCCAGACAAGAGCAAATTCAGGCAACTCAGGCGCTCAAGCGTGCCCGTGCTCGCCTCCAAGCTGCTGGTGGTTCGCTTTAGGCGATCGCCGCCCTTGTAAATCAACTTGAATTCGATACCGCTCAAAGTGCCCTCATCCTCCCAGTCTCCTGCTTCCCAAGGAGACAGAGGGGCCAGGCTTTGAAGTCTCTCGCCCTGGGGAGAGGGGTTTGGTGGTGAGGGCAAAAGTCCCGTCGTCGGACTGACGTTAAGACAAACCGCAAAATGGAGAACAGGTGATCCTGCCATTTCTGCGGCTTGTTTGTTGAGTGTTTCTAAGCTGTGCTAGACCCGGCCGCGCAACATTTGTGCCATCTCGTTAGGTTTGGGCGACATTTCCAGGGCTACCTCTTCGGTAATTCGTCCAGCTTCATACAACTTGTAAAGCGACTGGTTCATCGTACACATCCCGTCAAAGGTACATTTGGGGATGATGGCTTCGATCTCATCGATCTCGCCTTTGCGAATGTAGTCTCTGATGGCATCGGTGTTGATCAGAACGTCGTGGAAAGCTGCTCTTTTGCCGTCTGTGGTGCGGCACAATCCTTGGGCAATCACTCCTACTAAAGATTCTGCCAGCGACACACGCATTGGCTCCTGCTCGCTGGGGTTGTAGAGGCTAAGAATTCGCTCGATCGTTTTTACGGCGCTGTTGGTGTGTAGGGTTCCCATCACCAGGTGTCCTGTTTGGGCGGCTTTAAGGGCTGTGTTCACCGTTTCTTTGTCGCGCATTTCGCCCACGAGAATCAGGTCGGGATCTTCCCTTAGGGCCGCTTTCAGTGCGTTATCAAACTTGAGCGTATGGATTCCCACTTCTCGGTGCTTGATCAAAGCCTTCTGGCTTCTGTGGACAAATTCGATCGGGTCTTCGATCGTAATGATGTGTTTGGGCATCTCCTTGTTGATGTAGTCAATCATCGCTGCTAGCGTTGTTGACTTACCAGAACCCGTTGGCCCTGTGACGAGAACCAATCCCTTGTGATAGTGGCAAATATCCTTGAAGACAGGGGGCAGGTTCAACTGCTCCATCGTCAAGATTTTGAGGGGGATGAGACGCAAAACCATTGCCGGGCCGTGCAGCGAGTCGAAGATATTGATCCGAACTCGCGCAAACTCGTATTGTGTCGCACCGTCGAAGTCTAGAGTTTTCTCAAACTGACTGATTTCTGCCTCGGTCAAGATTTCTCTTAACCAGCTAAAGAAGGTTTCGCGATCGGTTTCTCCCCATTCTGTCGACTCAATTTCGCCACGATTTCGGTAACGGGGAACTTCTCCCACTCCCAGGTGAACGTCAGAAAACCCTTTATCAAAGGCTGCTCTAATCAGATGCTCTAAGGTGGGAGCGCCGTTAGGTAGCCTGCGAGCCGTACCTGGAATGGAAGGCGGCGGCGCAGGACGATGGCCCTGGGGAGGGGGGGGTGGAGCCGAGGAACTGGATGGAGGCGTAGAAATGTGCGTCGTCATGGCTGGAGCAGGCATTGCCAGAGTTTGCGTTGCTGTGGCACTCAGGTTTAATGCTGTAGGTTCACCTGATTCGATCGTAGTCTGGCGATCGGCAGCAGCCCGCATCGGTGGGGGTGGCACAGGAGGAACACGAGGCATGGGAGGAGGCGTGATTGGCGGACGCTGTGTTTCTGGTGTCATATCCTACATGGGTACGAAAAAGCCCTTAAAAATCAGACCTGCGGGGGCAATCAGAGTTAAAATGTTGACAGAACTATGAATATTTGCGTCAGCGCTTTGGGGGCGAGCCGCTAAGACAAATTTTGTCGCTTGGCAATTGCCAGGACTTGAAAAAGTTTTTATGCTTTCTCCACCATTGAGATGGTAGACCTCTGACTGTTATTAAGCGTGCCCAAAAGCACAGAGCAGATATCACCACTTCGTGATGAGGGCAACCCAAGCAGAGACAATTTCCTAAGAAACGAGAATTAAATAACTTCCATACTTCCGTGTACGGGCGAACGGCGGTTCGCCCCTTCAAAAGACAAAATATTCGATCTTATTTAATCTGCGATCCTTAGCTGATCGCGAGACAATCTTTGAGCGTATAGACGACCTGATCTTGTTGCTCCGGGGAGAGTTCGGGGAACATGGGCAGAGACAGAACTTCGCGGGAGGCACGATCGGCTTCTGGCAACTGACCGGGACGATAGCCCAACGATTGGTAAATCGGCTGCAAGTGGAGCGGCAAGGGGTAATAGATCATCGAGTTGACCCCTTTGTCCTGAAGCTGGGCGCGAAGGCGATCGCGCTTTCCAACCTGGGCGGGGTCTTGCACTCGCAGGGTGTATTGGTTCCACACGCCCTTGCCGCCCTTGGGTGACTGGGGCAACGTGAGATGGGGAAGCGGGCTGAGAAGCTGATGGTAGCGATCGGCAACTTGGCGGCGTTGCTCGTTCCACCCGTCTAGATAGCGTAGTTTGATTTGCAGAATCACCGCTTGGACGGCATCCAATCGGCTATTGACCCCAAAGGCTTCGTGATAGTAGCCACTTCTGCGCCCGTGATCGCGCAGCATTCTCAAGGTGGCGGCGATCGCTGGATCGTGGGTCGTGACTGCGCCCCCATCGCCACAAGCCCCCAAATTTTTGGTGGGGTAAAAGCTAAAACAGCCGATCTGCCCCATGCTCCCCACCTTTCGCCCTGCCCATTCTGCCCCGGTCGCCTGGGCGCAGTCTTCGATCACGGCCAGATTGTGGGCGTGGGCGATCGTCATCAGCCGCGTCATGTCTACGGGTTGCCCAAACAGATGCACTGGAATAATGGCTTTGGTCTGGGGAGTAATGGCAGCAACGACGCGATCGAGATCCAGATTAAACGTCTGGGGATCAATATCGACAAAAACAGGCGTAGCGCCCGCCTGGCTGACCGTTTCCCCAGTAGCGACGAAGGTAAAAGGCGTGGTGATCACTTCGTCTCCGGCTCCAATATTTAGCGCCCGCAGGGCCAGGTAGAGGGCATCGGTTCCAGAATTGCAGGTAACGCACTCTGCAACGCCGACATAGGCAGCCAGTTGTTGCTCAAAATTCTCGATCGCCGCCCCACCAATGTATCGGCCAGAGGCAAGCACGTCTAAAACAGCCTGATTGATTTCTGAACCGATCGTTTTAAACTGTTCTGACAGGTCAAAGGGGGGAATAGTGTTCACTCTTGCACCACAAAAATTTGTCATTAAAAATTTGGCGTTAAATCTGCCCTAAATCAGGAACTCAGCAGGTTCTCTTAGCGGTTAGACTTGAGAACTTCTCAATTGTTTCAACAAACTTGATATCTGGCAAGATAGGCAGATGATAAGAGGTTGGTCTGAGGAGGGCAGAGATGAACTTACCGATTCACCTACTTTTGGCGATCGGGCTGATGGTGGCGGCGATCGCCCTCTCGTCCTGGCAAAAGTTGGGACTCGAAGGCAACCTGGCCCTAGCCACAGGGAGGGCGATCGCTCAGTTGGTGGTCTTGGGATATTTGATTGCGGTGGTGTTTGCGCTCAATAGTCCCTGGGGGGTGCTGGCCTTTGGGGGAGCGATGCTGGTGGTGGTGACGATCGTCACCCGCAATCGGATCAGCCAGAAGATTCCCCGTTTGTGGCTCTTGGTGGGAGGATCGATTTTGGTCAGCACGGCGATTCCAGTGGGCTATGCTCACTTTTTGATTGTGCAGCCAGAGGTCTGGTATGCTCCCCAGGTGCTCATTCCTCTGGTAGGAATTGTTTTGGGCAATGCCATGAATGCAGCAGCGATCGCAGGAGAACGCCTGGTGAGCACGTTGAATTCGAGTCGGTTAGAGATCGAAACGCACTTGAGTTTGGGGGCGACTCCTCAGCAGGCAGTGGCGAACTATCGCAGAGATGCCATTCGATCGGGGGTGTTGCCGACGCTCAATTCAATGGCGATCGTGGGGTTGGCTACTCTGCCCGATGTTATGTCTGGTCAACTTCTGGGTGGGGCTGATCCGATTCAAGCGACGGCTTATCAAATTTTGATTTTGTTTATGCTGGCATTTTCGACCTTATTGACGACGGTTTTGCTCACCCACGGGCTGTGTCGGCAGTTCTTTACTCGATCAGCGCAGTTGCTTCTTTGGTAAGTGGGAAGGCGAAATGATTGGTAAAACGCATTGAGCAGAGTCGAAATGCTGAAAATCTCCGTTGCAGGAGGTTGGGCCCGATCGAAACCCGGTCTTTGGTTGGCTTTAATTTCACCCGGTTACTTAGTTTCTAGAGAATGGCGCATAACCTCCATTTCTCGTGAGGAATGCATTAGACTTCTGGTGTGTCCAGCATTTGCTCACTTATCTTCTCAGATCCCCTTGAACCCTCACATTAGGCGTTCCATTCCCTCTATTTTCAAAGGCATTGCTCTGTTTACGCCCGGTGGGGATTTGGTGTACTGCATTGACCCCAGTAAGCAGGGACGATGGCACTTGAATTTGTGTGCAACTTTGCAGGAGATTTTGGAGTTGCCTGAGCCGCCTCATTTTTTAGTGCCTTGCTACACAGCCACCCTCGATCGCTGGTTTGACTCAAAATCGCAGCAGGTAAAAATCTTTGCGGAGGCTTACCCGGCTGTGTTTCGCTACCGAGCGCTGTTGAATGCCGTGTTTGAGTCTGAAACGGTAAACTGGCAAGTTGCACCCTTACCAGAAGGGGTATGTGAGCCAGCCTTACTGGCTACCTATCGCCACCAGTTTCCGCAGCTTTGGGAAAACCACGATCTGGTGATGCGTCTAGAAGGACAGCCTTCTGTACACCGCGATTCTGCGGCCCAATCTTCTGGGCTGTTTCCACCGCCCTACCCCAGGGGTACGTGTTGCGCCTATTTGTGTCGGGCTATAGTGCTGCCACCCAACGGATTTTGCAAAGCCTCCACCATCTGCTCGAAGAATCCCTCGGCTCTCCCTATACACTGAAGGTAATTGACATCTACCGACACCCCGAACAGGCCGAAGCGGATCAGGTTTCGGCAACCCCCACCCTGGTTAAAGTTTACCCGCGACCCGTGCGGCGTATTGTGGGAGATTTGGATGATGTCGATCGCGTTCTCCGATTGTTGGGAGCGCCGAGAGAGGGGTAGGGGCTAGAAGTTGCCTTGGGCACGCGACGCGAGAGGAGGGATGAAGGACGTGGTTGAAAATATTTTGGTGAAGGCACTGGCGGGTGAAGATTTGTCGCCCGAAGAGGGGGTGGTGCTGCTAAAGCAAACAGAGGCAGGGACGATCGAGGCGATTCGTCAGACGGCCGATCGGCTCAGGCATCGGCAAGTTGGAGAAACGGTCACCTATGTGGTGAATCGCAATATTAATTTCACCAATATTTGTGAGCAGCACTGTAATTTTTGCGCGTTCCGCCGCGACAGTGGGGATGAGGGCGCTTATTGGCTCGACTGGGCGCAGATTCTCGAAAAGGCGACGGATGGGGTGCGGCGAGGGGCAACCGAAATCTGTATGCAAGGCGGACTCAACCCAGAGGCAAAGCTCAATGGAGTGATGCTGCCCTACTATCTGAAGCTGATTGAGACAATCAAAACTGAGTTTCCTGACTTGCACTTGCACGCTTTTTCGCCCCAAGAAGTGCAATTCATCGCTAGAGAAGACGGCTTGACCTATGCCGAGGTGATTTCAGCCCTGAGAGAGGCGGGAGTTGGCTCTATGCCCGGAACGGCCGCCGAAGTGTTGGACGATCGCGTCCGAAAGGTACTCTGCCCCGAAAAAATCGACACCGCAACCTGGCTAGAAGTGATTCGCACCGCCCACGAGCAAGGCTTGCCCACCACCAGTACCCTGCTGTCAGGGCACATCGAAACCCCAGATCAGCAAATCCAGCACTTCGAGAAACTACGATCGCTCCAGCAATCTGCGAAATCTCAGGGATACACAGGCATCACCGAATTCATTCTGCTGCCCTTCGTTGGGCAGGAAGCCCCCCCATCTCTCCGTCGCCGCGTAGGACGCGACCAACCCATTCTCTCCGATGCCCTCCTGCTCACCGCCGTCGCCCGTATTTTTCTCGGCAACTGGATTGCTAACCATCAGCCAAGCTGGGTCAAACTCGGACTTGCCGGAGCCGTCGAAGCCCTACGATGGGGCTGCAACGATATCGGCGGCACACTCATGGAAGAGCACATCACCACCATGGCCGGCGCAACGGGCGGAACCTGCATGGAAGTCGAAACCCTACAGGCTGCGATCGCCACCCTCGATCGCCCCTCCCAACAACGAGATACCCTCTACCAACCCCACGCACCTCTAAGGAGGGGACTCAGTAAAGTGGGGTAACTGAGATCTTGCAACATCTTGAAGAAGTGGTGTTTCAAGCGTTTGGCGCAAGACTCTGGTTTCTCACCCCCTTCCCTTTTCGTTCCTCCCTGCCAATCCCCCAAACTCTGCAACTTTCGCTGCATACTTTTTGCTAGAGTGTCTACGGCATTGCACACTTCTTCTTTTGTCGTGGTCGAATGAAAGCCAAACTCAAAACTCCCATTCCGCGACTGCTGACCATTGCAGCCTCTGCCCTCGTGATTGGCGGAGGAGGACTTGCCTACTGGTTTTTCACCCGTCAAGAGCAACTTAGTGTGATGCCCGTTGGGGCGAATGTCATCCCGCAGGATGCCTTGATGGTTGTCTCACTCTCCACCGACGAAGCCCAATGGCAGAGGCTTCGAGAGTTTGGCACACCCCGCAGCCAGGCAGCGTTAGATCAGAATTTAGCTCAATTTCGCGATCGCTTTCTCACTAGCAAAGGACTCAACTATCAGCGTGACATACAGCCCTGGGTCGGTTCAGAAGTGACGATGGCCTTTCTCACGCCCCAGGCAGGTTTGACGGTTCCCAACCCCGGACAGGCAGCCATGCCCCCCACCCCGCAATCGGTGGTCATGGTGCTGCCGATCGCTGACCCAATCAAGGCCAAGCAAACCCTGGAAGCATCGAACGCTACTAAAAGTGGTAAATGGACGGAACGCCAGTACAACGGCATTCAGATTCGAGAAAACCAGGAAACCCCAGCCCAGAGTCTCTCGATCGCCGCCGTCGATCTGCAAACCGTCGTGGTTGCCAACAGCCCCAAGGCAATCGAACGGGCGATCGACACCTTCAAAAAAGGGTCGGCTTTGTCCTCTACGCCAGGCTATGGCGAGGCGCTAGGGCAAATTAAAACCGAGAAGCCGGTGGCGCGAGTCTATGTCAACATCCCTGCTGCTGCCAACACCTCGGCTGCCAATTCTAATCGTCCCATTCCGCCTCAAGGTCTGAGCCAACTTCAGCAAAATCAAGGATTGGCGGCGGCGGCTACCCTGCAACCAGACGGCATTCAGTTTAAAAGTATCTCTTGGCTCAAGCCCGACAGCAAACGGCGATTTGAGGTCAAAAACACAGCCAAAACAATGCCCGATCGCTTCCCTGCCGAAACGTTGATGATGGCATCGGGCGGTGACCTCAAGCGCTTTTGGAAGGATTATACCCAGGGAGTTTCTTCTAACCCGATTCGCTTTGTCAACCCAGAAGGGCTGCGTCAGGGCTTAAAAACCTCCGTCGGGCTAGATCTAGAGCAAGATTTCCTCAACTGGATGCAGGGTGAGTTTGCCCTGGCGCTTGTGCCTGCCCCTCAGGGTGGGCCTGCTAATCTGCCCATGAGTCTCGTGCTGATGGTGCAAACGAACGATCGCCGTGCTGCCGAAAAACCTTCAAGCAGCTAGACGAAACCATGGCCAGCAAATACAGCTTCAAGGTAGAAGAAAGCAAGGTGGAAGGTCAATCGGTGATCAACTGGAGCTTGCCCGCAGCAAATTTCAACATCACTCGTGGTTGGCTAAATGGTGATGTAGCGTTCTTGAGCTTGGGCGCACCTGTAATGGGAAGCTTTGTGCCCAAGCCCGATAGCTCTCTGGCGGAGACAGAATTTTTTAAGCGGTCAACGCAGACAGATTTGGGGTCAAACAACGGTCACTTTTTTGTGAATGTCGAACGATCGCTCACCCTCAAAAACTTTCCCCTGCTGCAACTGCCACCCGACAACCGCGCCCTTATAGAAGCCGTCAAGTCGATCGGCGTAACAGCAGCCTTCACGAGCGATCGCACGTCTCGCTACGACATTTTTGTGATGCTGCAAAAGGGCAACGAACCCGGCGCGTTACCTGTTCCCACGGTTGCCCCCACCGCTAAGCCGTCACCCTCGCCCTAATTGCCCTGGAACCGATTCTTTGCGGGGGAGTCTACAAATTACAGGTTGCGCGATCGCAGAAGACGCTTGCATCTATTTATTAATTTGGCAACCCAAGATCCGACAGGGGCACGGGGCACGGGGTTTCGGCTCCGCTCAACTCACGAAGCCGTGGAGGGCTTCGACTTCGCTCAGCCCGACTTCCAAACCTGCAAGCACAAACATTGCCAGGTTATACAATTGGCGGGTTATATAACTTCCGGATTATATAGCTGCCGGGTTATATAGAGGGCAAGCTCTTGATTTGATGTCACCACCTAAACTAGCCTAATCTCTCCGGTAGCTGCGATTAATTTCAGAATAGTTGTGTAGAAAACTACCTGTCTGGGCAAATTATAGGCAGAGTAAATTCTAATGATCGTTTTAAGCATTGGAGGATGATGCTATCAATCTGCCTCAACAACTTAAGGTAGAGACATTAAGTTTTAGGAATCTGATGGCATCGAAGTTTTGCCTGCTTAATTAAGCACAAAATTGTGTAAACTTCCAACCCATAGAAGTGATTTTTTATGCATATTGTTGTTCTAGAAAATGAACCTTCTTCGACCAGGGGAGGGCAAGAACTGAGCCTCTTGGATGTATGTCGTGAACTCAATCAGCGCGGACATCAAATCAGTCTAATTTATGTCAAAGAAGGCAACCTATTATCTCAATATCGTGAGTTTTGCGATCAAATTCTGAACGTGAATGGGTATGCAATTTCTAGAAAAAACCTACTCTATTCTTGCATAAATTTCCCGATCGATCTGCTCAGAATTATTGGGAAAATTCCGTTTAATGGCTCCACGATCGTCTACAGCAATCAATATCATGACACTCCCTTTTCTTCAGTGTTGTCATTACTAAAAGGGGTTCCGGCGGTGTGTCATTTGAGAATTCCTCCGCCCAAAAAGATGGACGTTCAACGCGCGATCGCTCTCAAAGGAGTCAGACATTTTATTGCTGTTTCCCATCAGACCAAGCTGGAATGGGTTAAAAGTGGCATTTCAGAATCTGCGATCGAGGTAGTGTATAACGGAACCAACACAGAGCGGTTTCGGCCGAGTGATAGTCCCTCTAAATTGAGAATAGAACAGGCGATCTCTTCAGCGGTGAAGGTTATTTCTTATATTGGCAGGCTCGATCGCCCTAAAGGGGTCGATATCTTGATCAAAGCCTTTGCTTTACTGATAGCAGATCAGCCTAATTTAGAATTACTAATTGCTGGAAAGCCTTTGATTCAAAATCAGGAATATTTACAATCTCTCAAGCAGTTAGCGATCGACTTAAAGATCGATACCCATGTCCATTTTTTGGGCCATGTTAGCGATACGGTGAGCCTTTATCAAGCCAGCGATGTTGTTGTTTTGCCCAGTATTTGGTCAGAGCCGTTTGGCAAAGTGGTCATTGAGGCGATGGCATGTGGAACTCCGGTAGTCGCGAGTCGAGTAGGGGGTATTCCTGAGATTTTGAGTGAAACCTTTGAAGTAGGACTGTTTGAACCCAGAAATGTGTCAGATTTGGCAAACACTCTAACACAAGTACTCGACTGGAAGGCTACAAATCCTCAACTAGGAACCGCCTGTCGCGAACATATTCTCAAGAAGTTTGCGCTGCATAAAAAAATAGATGAAATTGAAAAGATTACCCTTGAGGTGACTAGTAAAAGATCTTAAATGTTCGATAGTGGATAATAGGAACAATTTCTACAGAAATTAATTTTTTCACAAGCTTCAAAATACAAGCTTCAAAATAATTATTTATGAAACTACTGATACAGCACAATCATTTTCAAGGCGAGATTGCGGGAGTTCTCACCTACATTCAATCAATCGAACCTGAACTTCAGCGACGGGGACTAGAAACTCAAACTTTCTCAACAAAAGAAACTTCTCCTCAGCAGTGGCTACAAGCGATCGCTCAAGCTGATTTGATTCATATGAATTCAAATCATCTAGCATTTGCTTTACTTTGCAAATTGTTAGGGAAGCAAGTGATTCTTAAATATCACTATCTTTTTTATCTATCCACTCATTCAACCTATGAGCCAATGTCGTTATTTCAACGACTCAAAACTGAATTTATTTGCTCACTACCCAAGCGAAATTATCCTTTGAAGTGGAAGTTGCACACCTTTGTGAAGCTAGCGCGATTGGCGACTCGCTTTTCGACAGCTTTGGTCGTCGATCGACAGGCAGCTTGTAGCCAATTTCTGGCCCAATCTCACAGTTTTCCCTGGAAGGTTGATACTTTATATAATCCAATTCACGTTGTTGAAGATCAATCTAAAAAGACGATTGATGATTTGTCAAAACCCTTTTCATTTGTCTATGTAGGGCGTTTGTATAAAGACAAAGGGGTCGATTTGTTGCTCAAAGCAACTCAGATTCTTCGGGCTAAAAATCAATCAGCCAATCAATCTTTTGAAGTCTTAATCATCGGAGATGGAGGCGATGCAAAAGAACTGAAAACATTGGCTTCAAAATTAGAGATTTCGGACTGTATAAAGTTTCTGGGCAACTATTCTCAACCTGATGTGTTGCCAGTGGTACGATCGGCGCTGGCGCTGGTTGCCCCCTCTCGCTGGCAAGAACCCGCAGGCTACGTCACCTTAGAGGCCTCTAGCGTCCAGACCTGCTCGATTGTGTCCCAAGTCGGAGGGCTACCCGAAATGGCAGGGCCACACAATCTATTTTTTGAGCAAGAAAACGTCGAACAATTGGCGGCAGCAATGCAGATTTGCTTAGACGATCCGGCGGCGGCGATCGATCGCGGCAGAAAAGCAAGCCACTACGTTAGCGAGAGATTTTCTCCAGAAAATATTGTCGATCAATTTTTAGAAATCTATCAAGAAATGAATCCAAATTCACAAATTGACCTCACCCCAAACCCTCTCCCAGAGCGGGCGAGGGGCCTTTAAATCTAGTTTTGTTTCGACTCCTCTTCTAACCTTTGTGGGAGTCTAACCTTTGTGGGAGGAGGTTGGAGAATGAGAGGAAAGATTTATCAGTCAACCAGGATTGGGAGAATGAAGGCACTTTTAGCGGTATCGAATTCACGCTAGAATCTAACATTTTCTCCGTTTAGAACTGCCCTATTTAAAATTTAAAACCTCGTTGTAGATATGCTCTAATCGCACAGGTTGACGGGCGATCGACTCCAGGGCAATGCCATCAAACTTACTAATAATCTCCTTCAACTCCAACGCTTCGGGGAGCCAAAACGCAAGATCATCCCCATAGCGACGATCAAGAAATCCGAGCGATTTGGCACGCGCGATCGCCCCTGCCTCATCTGAAGTTTGCACAATGACAATTTCTTGAGCCTGGATGCACTGGCGAAGTTGATTCAAGCTGCCTTCGACAAGCAAGCAGCCCTCTTTGAGAATGCCCAGCCGATCGCAGAGTCGTTCTGCTTCATCCAACAAATGGGTGGTGAGCAGAATGGTCATTCCTTGGCTTTGAAGCTGTCGAATGAGTCGCCAAATTTCAATTCGGGCTTCCAGATCCAACCCCGTTGTGGGTTCGTCTAAAATCAATAACTTGGGATGATGCACCAGGGCAATCGCTATGCTCAGACGACGCTGCATACCACCGCTCAGGCTTTCTGCGGGGCTACGGGCACGATCGCTCAGCCCAACCGCGTCGAGACACACCTGAACACGCTCCCGCCGTTGCAGCCTCGACAGCCCATGGAGCCGCGCAAAGAAATCGAGATTTTCGGCACAGGTGAGGCTGCCGTAGAGCAAATTTTCTTGGGAAACCAGCCCAATCAGGGATTTTGTCTCTTCTGAGAGGGGCTGATTGTGAATCGTGACTGTGCCACTATCCGATCGCAGCAGATGGCAGAGAATATTAATGGTGGTCGTTTTTCCGGCTCCATTGGCTCCCAGCAGCCCATATACTTCGCCGGGGGAAATAGTGAGAGTTAAGCGTTGCAGTACCACCCGTTGCCCATAAGACTTACAGAGATTCTCAATTTTTAGCAACGTTATCGTCTCCTTTGAGTGGTGAGCATTTGGCGATAGGAGAGCCACCCGCCTACTACCATTAGCCCTGCGAATCCTACCAGAAACCAAAAGTGAGGAGCAATTTCTGCAAAGTTTTGACCCAAAATCGAAGCCTTAGAAAGCGCCTGAATCATGTGGTAGATCGGGTTAAATTGAGCAATATCGCGCAGCACTTTTGGGAAAAACTCGATCGGGATAAACGCCCCGCTCAACAGCAGCAACGGCACACCCAAGGCTGCAATTAACGCATTCACATCTTCAGTCCGACGCGCTAAATTTGCACCAATGCAGAACCCTGAACCCACATAGGCGCTCATACTCAAAAACACAATTAACAACGCTAGCCAAGTTGCTTCAGGAAATTCAGCGTTAGCAAAAGCGGCAATGCTGTAGACCAGAATAGTTTGACCGATCCCAATCGCCCCATAGGCCAAAAAAATACCCAAAAAATAAGACGTGCCGCGCAGGGGAGAAGCCAGCAGCCGCTTGAGGGTACGCTGTTCTCGCTCGGCAACGATCGTTGCGATCGGGCCGCCCAAACAGCTAAAAAACAGCGCAGTTCCCACCAGGCAAGGCGGAACGGATTGAGCAAAAGCATCGGCGATCGATAGCGAGATTGCTCCGACAAGATCAGCCCATTGATTACCAAAATCGAAGCTGGGAAGACTGCCCAACAGATGAGGCTCACCTTACGCCGCCACAGTTCTAACAAAATGCGCTGAGCGATCGCCGTTGTTCCTGACCAGTCTCTCGCTAACAATCGTTTCTCCTCGGCGTACCCATTGCCACCTGTTGTCACCTGTTGTCACCTGTGACCCATCCTACTGCACCGCAGTTCCCTAAGAAGGCTCCAGTCTACCGAAGAACCAGTAAACAACTGCGGACACGATCGTCAACACAACCGCTCCTATCAAAGCTGAGAAAAATCCGGCGACGTAGAACCCAGGTGTCAATGCTGCGACAAGCCAAAAAGCGATCGCATTAATCACTAACAAAAACAGCCCCAGAGTCAAAATTGTCAATGGCAGCGTGAATAGGATCAGCAAAGGACGCACGATCGCATTTACAAACCCCAATACCGCCGCCCCAATCAAAGCGGCCACGAGACCGTCAATACGCAGACCTGGAACAATGGAAGCCGTAATAATCAGAGAAATAGCAGTTGCCAACCAAGTCAAGATAAAGTGCAGCATTTTGAGTAAAACAGCAAATTGAATACTAATTTTTTGGATAATACCACGAGCGATCGCAGACTTGATCAGTAGTTCAACCTTCTCAGAAACAACATTTCTGCCAAAATTCACCTGGGGTGAGTACTTTATTTTCATGCTTGCTCGTCCCTCCCTTCTCAGCCCTCAGCCCTCCTGCCCTCATCCCGCTGATAAACACTCCGAAATCGTGCCTTTGCGGCTGCAAACGATTCTCTCATCACTGCTTGAATTCGCTTTGGGTCAGGTTTTTTGCCGCCCATCAGATCGCCAAAATAGACGCAGGCTGTCTCACCCAATGACCACGTATAAGCCGTCGCCCAAGAAGCCGCGATCACGCTGCCAAATCCAGGAATAAACTTGATTAGCTCACGACCGATCGCCTGAGCCACAAAACCGCCCGCGATCGCGCTCACCACGCCACCCGCCTGAGAAGGAGTCAACGTCTGCCCATACAACTGCCCCAACGCCCCCACCAGCGACACCTGAAGCGCCGTCAAAACTGGCATCGTCGCAAACGGTAAAGGAATGGCAGCCAACGCCCCCGCCATTACCGAAAACGGCAAAATATAGCGCCGACCCGCCTCTCGATAAAGGTTGCTGATTTGCTGCCCTGCCTCTCGCTCATCTAGTAGCTGAAAAATAGCCTGCGATTCTGCTTCTGGCAGAAGGTCTGCAAGGGCATTCACCAGGGCTTCTAACCCATAAAACGTGGGCTTAAAATCGTCTTCTTCTAGGGTGAAATCGACGAGAATGGCACGATCGAACAATCCTTGAAATCCTTTTGCAAGGCGGCAAACGCCCGATTTACGTCTTCAATATCTGGCGGATAAGGGGGATGGTCAGCGATCGTAGGGGGATACAATTCGTGCAGGCAGGTCACGACGAGCAGGCAGGGCACTTCGGGGTGTTGTTGACGAATCCGTCCTGCAATTTGCCGCAGCGTATCCGTGGCAAAGTCATTAATTTTCACCGTCAACATCAGCACCTTTGCCCGCGTTCCTGCATTTTGCTGGATTTCGCCCACCAACTCGCGCACGACCTCCGTTGTCTCCTGGGTTCCATCTCCCAAGCCCACCGTGTCAGTGAAAATTAATAGGGGCAAGTCATCGGTTGGGTAGCTATAGCGTTGGGTAAACCGGGTATGGGGTCGAAAACCTTGCCCGACGATATCAGCCGGAACGCCTGTCAACCCACGCACGATCGAACTTTTTCCAGCTTGGGGCTTGCCGACGAGAATGGCTTCGGTCGTGGGCAACTCCGATCGCACCTGCTTGAGAATCTCAGCAACCTCTGCCTCGTTCACGCTAAACCAGCCAATCACTGTATCTGCGATCGATTGCCCAGGCAGCGCTTTGCCAACGGTTGAGACTGCACCCGAAAGGGTACTTCCTACTAAATCACGGGTCTGCATCAGCCACGACAGTTTTGAGGGATCTGACTCGCGCACTGAGTCTGGAGACTCGTCAGTTTTTTGCGGCGTACCAAGCTTTACTGGGTCAACTTTGGTTTCGTCAACTTTGGTTTCGTCAACTTTGGTTTCGTCAACTTTGGTTTCGTCAATCATAGCCACGGTCTCAGGGGCAGAAGGAGCTACTTAATAAGCTACCGTACCCTTGGTCTGCGTCACAGATGAGAGAACCGAACCAAAATTTCTATTGAGCCACGATCGCTAGAGTCGTGAACTAGATAAAGTAGAACCGCCGTCTCGGCGGTTGAAGTCAGGCAAGATGCCCGACCCGCCCAGTCGTCGGAGTGATCGAATCCACGATCCTTAGATTCAGCAGGGTTGTTTGATTTTAATTTGCAAGCCTAGAACGCTCCTACTCTGGCAAAAATCACGTAGATCGTTTTCAGAATGAGTATGAGATCGTATCTAGGTGTCCAAAGGGATTGATATCGCAAATCGAGGGCAACAATATCTTCAAAGTCTTTGATGGTCGATCGACCGTTCACCTGCCATTCTCCGGTGAGTCCGGGCTTGACGTGGAGCCTTTGCCAGTGATATTCGCTGTAGTGAGATACCTCATCGGAAGTGGGGGGGCGAGTTCCTACGAGGCTCATGTCTCCTAGCAACACGTTCCAAAACTGAGGAATTTCATCTAGACTGGTACGCCGCAGAAACCGACCGATTCTGGTGACACGCGGATCGTCCTGATTCTTAAAAATTAGACCGTTGGCTTCATTCTTGACCTGAGACTTGAGCAACTCAGCATCGCTAACCATCGATCGAAACTTGTAGATGCGAAAGGGCTTTCCCAGGAGACCATACCGTTCTTGGCTATAGAAAATGGAACCTGGACTGTCAAGCCGAATGGCGATCGCAATGGGCAGCAGCACCACCGCTAAAATCCCCAACCCTACGAGACTGCCCACTAGGTCGATCGCTCGCTTTGTCAGCGAGTAGGTCGATCGATGGGGGATATTAAAAGGAGTCGCTGGAGAACCCAAAGAATCAACAGGGGAAGAGTAGAATGCAGTCTGTGTCATGATTCCGAACCCAATTACTGGAACCGTAAAAACACTGAGATAAGTCCCGTACACATACGTACCGAATATAGACCTAACCTCATGTCCAGCAACAGACCCACCCGACACAGTGCCCAAATCTTTTTGCTACCTTTATGATGTCCACTATTTATGAAGTTTCAGTGAAGAAAACCGAGGGATATCTATAGGTATGCTGAAAGCTTTTTAGAAGCCTGGGGGAAACCCATGTATGGACTCAAACCCATTGCCTCTCCTGTCAATTGCACCCAGACGGAGGATTGCGTCTGCTACAACTCCTTCGCAACAGTAGACCTGAGCGAAGGTGAATGGGAGAGTCTGGGTCAAGCGAACTTCACAGGTGACGAGTGAAGGTTACTTCACGATGATTGAATGTTGCTGAATGGCGGGACGATTCTTCCAGATCTTCGACTGATCAATCAACGACTGGTCAATCAACGCGGATAGTCTGTCAAACTTTAATGAGTGAGAATCCCTTAAAAAATTCTTGACACACCCCTAGGTAAAGTTTTGGAGACTCATCTGAGAAGTCGGGGATCTTAATTTTCATCCTTCTACTCAGCAACGCCGATGATTGAAGCAAGCTTCATGGTCTAGAGTTGCTGATCTGTGTTCATCCCTTCTCCAACCCTTGGCGCGCCCTTCAGTGAAAATCTCTAGAATAATTTTCTCAACCTGGGTTTTGCCGCCTAAACTATGCAGAAAATAGGTGTACATTGCCTATAGTCTAAAGTTCGATCGAGTTGTGAAGTAGGGGTCAGGGTGTGGAAGGTCAAACCAATCGACTCGAAGGTGTGGTGCGGCAGCTAGGGGAAACCATGCTGATGACCACTGAAACGATTGAGAGTTTAGCAGAGCGGGTTGATGATTTATCAAACCAGGTAGAACAACAGGGTCATCAGCTTTTTGCGTTAAATGATGCTTTGCAAACATTGTCTAGTCGCCAAGACATGGCTCTCGATCGACTCAGTCGCCTGACCGAAGCCTTACAATATATCGCTTCGTCATTAGCTACATCTCTGGAGGGCTGATGGCCTTGATGCTGACGGCTGACAAACCCATCAAAAGTCAGCGTTCGATCAATTTTGTTAAGTTCCCAACAAACCCCAAAGAACGTTTTATACTTTGAGATTCGATGCTTAAAGCTTTGGTTAATCAAACTTTAGCGCAAAACACTTTTAAGAAACTCGATCGCCAGCCCCGAAAACATCCGCCCAGTGTTACCCGAATGGGTAAGTGCTCTCGGACTGGCTCATAAGGCAAACTCTTAACATTAGGGCATTGAGGACGGCAGTTTCATGGTATTTGCAGAAGAACTAGCTGACAGATGGCGACTCCAGTTGCAGAGCGACCTCCCCAAGCACGGTCGCGCTGTCCATGAAAGCATCATTCAGTGGCTCCTGGGAAAAGATCAAACTCGTTTTGAGGGACTGCTCTCGACCCAGCTAGACATTGCCAAACAAGCAATGGATTATCGCTATCGCATTCTACAGCAGCGCTATCTAGAGGCCGGCCCAGAACGGGCTTACAAGGGTTTGATCCAACGGTTGAGCAGTCTGTTTTTGATCCGCAATAAGATTCGGACGTGGATTGCCCTATCTCGCGATCGACAGCGCTCTGTCATTGATGTGCTGCAAGAGGTGATTCAAGAACTGCTGCAAAATGACAAATATATGCAGCAGCAAATCGCCTGGATTGCCCAGTGCACGACCGATCCCCGCCTTCGTAATGCATTGGTTCTCGCCACCACTGAAGAATATTGCCTGCGACCCATCCGCAATCAGCCTCTGCTGGTTTACCGATTTGTCAACTATTTGCGGCGATCGCAGCGCGGCGGCATGACTCAGGTTCCGGCGGCGGACTTTATTCGGCTCGTCTCTGAGGAGATCGCCCCCGACGATTCTGAGGGGTCGGTGAGTTTGCTAGATGGTCAGGCGATCGCCGAATACCAAGAAGAACAGTCCCAGGCAGAACAGCAGGAGTTGAGAAAAACGATCGAGCAAAAGTTTGAGACTTATTTGTCCGAACGGGTCGATCCATTAGCGGCGGAGTGGCTGAAGTTATATTTGCAGGGTCGCTCTCAAGAGGCGATCGCCCAAGATCTGAACGTGCCCATCAAGCAGGTTTACCGTTTGCGAGAGAAGGTCAATTACCATGCGGTTCGAGTCTTCGCGCCCAAAAGTCAGCCAGAGCTTGTGACTGAATGGCTAGGGCGGTAGGGGGATCAGGGGCTGGCTCAGGGGGTCAACTTCAGCAAAAAACGCAGGGTCGTGGTTTGGTCAGAAATCACCCAGCCAGATCAAAAGTATTACGATATCGAGTAGAGCAGAGAAGAAGCTGATACGATAATTGCTTCGATATCTGCCCTACTCAGATGTCTGCCCTACTCAGATGTCTGCCCTACTCAGATGTCTGCCCTACTCAATTGAGGTGAGACAACCTGGACGCGAACCATTGACGGCACTGCTGAACTTGCGGTAAGAGATGCTAAGCTTGCCCTCACCCTTGCCCTTTGGAAGAGGAGACAAGAATTTTTGTGAGCAGGGCAAATCATATTTGCATTCCGCAACGCCCCATTGACGATCGCGCATCACGTCTAACCTTCGTCCCCCTGAAGTTCACATCTAGAGTTCACACCTAGAGTTCAATGTCAGCCAGCATTCCATTCGCCACAGCCGATTCAATTTCCCTAGAGCAAGCGCTCAAGCATTACTTTGGTTATGACAGTTTTCGTCCGGGTCAGCGACAGATTGTAGAGCAAGCCTTAGACAATCGCGATCAGTTGGTGGTGATGCCCACCGGGGGCGGCAAGTCGCTCTGTTTTCAGCTTCCGGCATTGCTCAAGCCGGGGTTGATGATTGTGGTGTCGCCCTTGATTGCGCTGATGCAAGATCAGGTAGAACTGCTGCGCGATAATGGCATTGCCGCTACTTTTCTCAACAGTAGTTTGAATCCGGAGGAGTTACGATCGCGCGGTCGAGCCGTTCTGAACGGGCAAATCAAGATTCTCTACGTCGCACCCGAACGGTTGTTGAGCGAAGATTATTTGAATGCGGTGCTGCCGCATATTCGCGATCGGGTGGGCATCTCGGCGTTTGCGATCGATGAGGCGCATTGCGTATCAGAATGGGGGCATGATTTTCGTCCAGAATATCGGCAGCTAAACTATCTGCGGCAGCATTATCCAGACGTGCCTATGCTCGCTCTGACGGCGACAGCCACGCCTCGCGTCAGGACTGATATTATGAAGCAGTTAGAATTACGCAACCCGATCGTGCATGTTGCCAGTTTTAACCGCCCAAATTTGTACTATGAAGTACGCCCCAAAACCAAAAATTCCTACCAGGAACTCGTCCAGCAAATTCGCCACACGCCTGGCTCAGGAATCATTTATTGCCTCAGTCGCAAACGAGTCGAAGAAATTGCTGAAAAGCTGACCAGAGACAAAATTTCAGCACTTCCTTACCATGCTGGGTTAAACAACACGACACGCACCGAGAACCAAACTCGTTTCATTCGAGATGATGTCAGAGTGATGGTGGCAACCGTTGCTTTTGGTATGGGAATTAATAAGCCAGATGTACGGTTTGTAATTCACTACGATTTGCCTCGCAACATCGAAGGATATTACCAGGAGTCAGGTAGAGCCGGACGGGATAGTGAACCGTCTCATTGCACGCTTTACTTTGGTGTGGGTGACATCAAAACGATCGAATTTCTCATCAGTCAGAAAGTCGATCCGGCAACGGGAATGCCTCTCGAAGAAGAACAGCGCATTGCCACTCAGCAAATGCGAAGGGTGATCAACTATGCAGAGGCGACCGAATGCCGTCGCACCATTCAACTGTCGTATTTTGGCGAAACCTTTCCAGGAAACTGCGGCACTTGCGATAATTGTCGCTTCCCAAAACCGATCGAAGACTGGACGATCGAGTCCCAAAAATTCCTCTCGTGCACGGCTCGCTTCGCCCAAAAAAATCAGCACTTTGGGTTGATGTATACGATCGATGTGCTGCGTGGCTCCAAAGACAAACGCATTCTCGGCAACGGACACGACACCCTCTCGACCTACGGCATCGGCAAAGATCGCACCACCGAAGAATGGAAAATGCTGGGACGATCGCTGATCCACCAGGGGCTAATCGACGAAGCCACCGATGGTTATTCTGTTCTCAGGTTAAACGACCTCAGTTGGGAAGTGTTACGCAAGCAGAGAACCGTCTTGATCGCCGTCAGCCAGATCAAGCCGTCGGTTTCTGTTACGCCGATCGCGCCCATCAACACGGCTGAAACTGAAGAACTCTACGATCGACTGCAAAAACTTCGCAAACGCATCGCCGACGAGCAAGCCGTGCCGCCCTATGTCGTCTTCTCGAATGCCAGCCTGCGATTGATGGCCCAACAACAACCCCAGGTGCGCGGGCAATTTCTGCAAATCTCAGGGGTGGGCGATCGCAAGCTGTCCCAATATGGTGATGTGTTTTTGGCGGAGATTCGCGACTTTCGGGTTGAAAAAGGGCTGCCGATTCAGTCCGAAACCTTCTCTGCGCCTCCGCCCCCGCCCCCAGACGAACCGATCGAAGCCAGCTACACCCAGCGCTACACCTTAGAACTGCACCAAAAAGGATTGAAACCCGCCGACATTGCCGAGCAGCGCAACATTCGCCTCTCGACCGTCACCAGTCATCTCGCCGAGTTGTTGGAGATGGGCTATTTGGTTGATCTCGATCGCCTGGTAGCAGACGATCGCAAAACTCGGATTCTCAAAGCGATCGCAAAAGTGGGTGGCGATTCTCTGACTCAACTGCGCGATTATTTGGGTGAAGTCTATGGTTATGACGAAATTCGGCTGGTTCGGGCCTGGTGGCGGAGAGAAGAGGAGGGATGAGGAATAAGGGGTTGCCTTTGTAAAATTTGTAGGAAAATTTGTAGGCTGAGAAATTAAACAGGGCAAAGACCTGCTGGCTGAGCGATCGAGGCATTAGGAGATTTCTAGCAAGCCAGTGATTCGCTGTCTTCGACTTCGCTCTGCCAGCTTGCGCCCTGAGCAAAGTCGCCGGGCAAAGGTTGGAAGGTCATCTCTTTAGTTTAAGGATCGTTTTAGGGATCTGCGAGTTAATCATGTATCACCAGCCAAATTTCGACTTTGCTCAACCTTCAACCGTCAAGGGTTGAGCAAAGTCGTAACCCGATGCACTGGTATTTTATTTTTTATGCAAACCCCTTAGCAGATCGGAAAATTG
>JAAUOZ010000090.1 GCA_012034655.1 Leptolyngbyaceae cyanobacterium CSU_1_3
AACCAAACGCTAGGAGATTGATTCAGGTTAAATTTTGAGGGTTTTCAACCCGTCAAAATTTTCTTGACAGACCACTACTCACCAAATGCAGATGATAGCTTTGGCCAGAGAGATTAGGACATCGCTCACAGGTTAAATGCTAAACCTGGGTATGCTTCCTGACTCACCTTTGCCACCCTTCATACGGTGATAGCGATACAACTGCACAGGCATATTGAGTTTCTATACACCCATTCTTGAGGAAAATATCCATGAACCCCGAAGATTCTAAGTCGATCTTGGCTCGTTTGTTTGACGAAGTTTTGACCCAAGACAATCAGGATTTGATTGATGAGTTGTATGACGAAAGCTACGAGTTCATTGTTCCAAAATTGGCAGGTATGACTACTAATGTAGTGCAAGGACGCGAGAACTTCAAAAAGCGTGTCACAGCGTTCCGAAACTCTTTTCCTGATGTGGTTTACTCGATTGATAGTTTTGTGTCCAATGGTGAAATCGTAGCGACAAGCTTCACGTTTAGCGGAACCCATACCAATGAGTTCGCAGGTTTTCCTGCTAGCAATCGTCGCGTTGATGTCACAGGCATTCACTTTGCACAATTACAGAATGGAAAAATCGTCAAAACTTGGGCAGGTTTCACTAACATTGCAGAAGTGTTGGCGGCTTGAGCGATCGACGCTTTGTAGTTGTTGACGATGACCCGCAAGGAGTAACCCGATGTCTGTCGAAGAAAACAAGGTGCTAGTCAATCGCTACTACACCGAACTGATGAGCGCTGGAGATCTGAGTTTTGTCGATCGCCACTTTGCCCCCGAATTTGAGTTTACCAATCCAACCCACACCGAACCCTATCGTGGTCAAGAATTCAAAGATCTTGTCACGATGCTACGCGGTGCATTTCCTGATCTAAAGTTCACGGTTGAGCATATGCTTGCCCAGGGCGATACGGTAGTCGGTCACTGGACGGCACGCGGAACCCACAAAGGAACGCCGCTCAAGACGCTGAAGGGCGACATTCCTGCCCAGGGCAACCCCTTTGTAATTGACGGCATTTCCTGGATTCGGATCGAAAACGGTAAATTCGTCGAAGCTCGCATCAACGAAGACACTCTGGGGCTGCTGCAACAAATTGGCGCATTGCCTGCACCACCCAAGCCACCTGAGTTACCGATCGATTTGAATGAAGCCATCATCGATCGCTACTTCAACGAATTGATGAACCAAGGCAAACTAGAAATCATTCCAGAGATCATGACCGAAGGTATTACCTTTCGCATTCCAACTTTACCTGAACCAATTCGCGGTCATGATGGATTGAAGGCATTTATCACAGGTCTACGAACTGGCTTTCCTGACATTCAGTTTAGTGTTGAGCGTCAAATTGCAGAGGGCAACAAAGTTGCGTCTCGCTGGTATATCACTGCAACCCATCAAGGTACGTTCTTGGGAATGCCTGCAACGGGCAATTCTATCAAAGATCAGGGCGTTGATATCTTCATTCTCGAAGGTGGCAAAATTGCTGAGATCTGGGTCAATGAAAACGATTTGGGCTTGATGAAACAAATCGGCGCATTCGGCTAAAACTCTCTAACTAAGGGACTTGCAGATCAAGAATGGATCAATGCTAAGTGTACCAACGTTATGCATTAATGTTATGCATCAACGTTAATGCATAACGTTAAGGGCACGGCATTACCCTGCTCCTACTAGAATTTATCTTTAGCGGTTACTTCGTTTTCGCGATCGTCCCTGAGGGTCAGCATTCTCTTATTCCTATTAGCTCGGCAATATCTGTTCTTGCAGACTTGGAGGTTGCGCTTCGACTTCGCTCAGCCCTCAATGGCTTTGTGAGTTGAGCGGAGCCAAAACATGGCCCTAGTGAGCCTGCCGAGTCTTGGGTTGCAAGTTAACATCACAAAATGTTCGCACTCAAAGTTTATATAGATCACTTGTGATTTATATAAAAAATCATCCCTCCTCCCCCATTCCTCTCTATGAAATCCTACGATGCTATTATCGTTGGCAGTGGCCCTAATGCACTTGTCAACGCCGCCTATCTGACCAAAGCAGGTTGGAGCGTTCTAATTTTAGAGAAGAAAGATCGTCCCGGTGGTGGGTTGCGAACTGAAGCGCTGACGCTACCTGGTTTTACTCACGACCTTTATGCTGGGTATTTAATTTTATTTGCACTGTCTCAGGCAAATGTTGATTTTGGCGCAGATTTGCAAGCTCGCGGGCTGCAAATGGTAGGCACAAATCGTCCGGCTGGTGTGTCGCTACCGGGCGGCAGAGCGGCAGTCATTGCCACTGATATGGAAGCGAATATCGCAGAGGCTGAACGGCTTGCGCCGGGCGATGGCGCTGGCTGGGCGGAGATGATTCAAACGATCGGACAATATGCCCCTCAGGTCTTCAGTTTGTTGAAAATGAATCTGACCCATCCCCAATCGGCGGATTTTATTCAACAACTGATGACTCCCGATGGCAAGCATCCTTCCACTTTTGCGAATGACTTTTTGGTGTCTGCGAGAGATGTTTTGACCTCGCTCTATAAGTCTGAAGCGTGGCAGGGAATTCTCGCGCCGTGGGTGTTGCACAGTGGCCACGGCCCTGAGGATGCCAACAGTGGATTTTGGACACACATCTTTGCATTAGGTCTGCAATCTGCGGGGCAATTTGTAGCGGTGGGCGGAACAGAAATGCTAGCGAAATCGCTTGTGAAGCTGATTGAAGATCAGGGTGGTCAAATCCGGTGCAACACGGCGGTGAATAAAATCATTATTAAGAAGGGGAAAGCAGTTGGAGTCAGAACAGAATCGGGAGAGGAATATCGATCGACGCGTGCCGTAATTGCAACCGCGAACCCTGATCAGTTGTATCTGAATCTGCTGGCAGATGAGAAAATTGTGCCGTCGATCGTCAAGCAGCAAGCTAGCAAATATCGTTATGGTCACAGTGTTCTACATATCCATCTAGCATTGGATGAAACTCCTCAGTGGCACGACGATCGCTTGAATAATGTTGTTTACACTCACATTACCGATGGACTTGACGGCGTTTCCAAAAACTACAATGAAACAACTCGTCACTTGTTGCCTTCTGAGCCTGTGATTGGGGTGGGCGTGCCGACGCTGCTTGACCCATCTCGCGCACCCGAAGGTAAGGCCGTCGCAGTCTTACAGGTGTTGGATATTCCTTACCAATTCAAGGGCGATGCGGCTGGAGAAATGCCAATTGGCAATGGAACCTGGACAGAAGATATAAAGAATCAGTATGCAGATCGAGTCATCGATCAAGCAACTCAGCATATCCCTAACTTGAAGAAGTCAATCTTAGGACGATCGATTCTCAGCCCGTTAGATATAGAAAATGGCAATGTGAATTGGAAATATGGCGACCCCTATAGCGGTTCCCACGACATTGCTCAAAGCTATCTACTTCGTCCGATTTCTAGCCAGCCGAGCCATCAGACGGTGGTTCCCAATCTCTATATGATCGGAGCAGCAACCCATCCAGGATTGGGCATTGGCGGCGGTTCTGGCTATATCGTCGCTCAAGATTTGTTGAAGAACAGTCCTGATAAATAAGGAAAGAAATCATGGCACAGGCAACAGCCGCCGGAAACGTGCGGATCGACTACGACGATTTTGGGCAAGGTGATTCTGCCATTCTATTGATGACTGCATGGTGCATGAGTCGATCGGGCTATGGCGAACTCGCTCAGAAGTTAGCAGAAAACAACCGAGTCCTAACACTTGACTGGCGCGGACATGGCCAGTCTGAAATTCCTGCTGGTGACTTTGGTGCAAATGAATTAGTAGAAGACGCGATCGCGGTCATTGAGGCAAGCGGTGCAAAAGAAATCACGCTGGTTTCAATGCATCATTCTGGATGGGTGGCGATCGAACTTCGGCGGCGATTAGGGGCGAAAATCACTCGTATTGTTCATCTCGATTGGGTAGTGTTTCCGCCGCCTGAGCCTTACATGGGGCTGGTTAGGGGGTTGGCTTCGCCTGATGGGTGGCAGCAGGCACGAGATACGCTATTTACGATTTGGACTCAAGGCATTCCCAATCCGCCCAAGTTGGTAACATTGATCAAAGAAGAAATGGCCTCCTATAGCGGTGAAATGTGGATGCGATCGGGTCGCGAAATTGCCGCAGGGTTTGATCAACATATTTTTCCGCTCCAAGCACTTGCTAAACTCGATCCACCTGTTCCTACATTGCATTTATATGGACAGCCCAAAGATCCTGGATATCTAGTTGCACAGCAAGATTTTGCATTCAAAAATTCTTGGTTCAGCGTTCATCAACTCAATGCAGAGTCATTCTTCGCTCAGTTTGACGCAGCCGACGAAATTGTAGATGCGGTTGAGAAATTCATTCACAGTTAATGACTGGGCTTTTGGAGGCATATGACCGCAACTCTTGATGATTCTTCTTTTGATTATATTGTGATTGGCAGTGGTGCAAGTGGAAGTGTCATTGCTAATCGATTGAGTGCAAACCCAGATCTAAAAGTACTTGTGCTGGAAGCGGGTAATGCTGACAAAGATCCCAATATTCAACATATGGGCAACTTTGTTAAACTTTGGGGTTCAGAAGTTGACTGGAAACTGATCACAGAGAATCAGCCTGGGTTGGGCGATCGCTCTATTGTGATTGATCAAGGTAAAGTTCTGGGTGGCAGCACTTCAATTAATGCACTGATGTATGTGCGTGGTAATCGACGCAACTTTGATGCTTGGGCTGCTTCTGGCGCAACAGGTTGGAGCTATGACGATGTTCTTCCCTACTTCAAAAAGTTAGAAGATTACGAAGGTGGAGCATCGGCCACTCGTGGAGTTGGCGGCCCCTTAAAGATTCGGGATTGTCCTGAGCAGATTATGCGATCACAGGAATTCATCAATGCTGCTGCACAGGTAGGATATGACGCAAACTGGGATTACAACGGCGATCGTCAAGAAAACGGCGCAGGACTGCTGCAATTTCACATTGATGAATCTGATCAACGGGTCAGTAGTGCAACAGCTTTCTTACATCCAGTTTTAGATCGGGTTAATTTGATCTTAGAACTGGGTGCAGAAGTGACTCGAATATTGACCGAAGGCACTCGCGTTATCGGTGTGGAATATGTGCAAGATGGACAAGTGAAACAGGCACGATCGACTCAAGAAGTAATTCTGAGTGCGGGCGCTTTACAGTCTCCCAAGTTGCTGATGCTGTCTGGTATCGGTGACGCGGAACACTTGCAATCGTTGAATATCCCAGTTGTGGCAGACCTTTCAGGTGTTGGGCAAAATCTTCAAGATCACGTTCAACTGCCGATCGTCTTTCGCACTAAGGACGATCGACCCAAACCTGATCTACTTACGGGCAACACATTATTTGTCAACACTCGCAAAGATCAATTTGATCGTGCACCCGATTTGCAGCTTAACTTTACGCCTGCGGTTCCGGTTCAGCTTCCGATTGACTTTGGCGTTCCTGCCTGTATCTTTCTGGCGATTCTCGTACAACCAGAAAGCATTGGCGAAGTGAAGCTACGATCGAGCAATTACCAAGATCAGCCCATAATCAATCCCAATTATTTGCAATCGGATGCAGATGTGCAGACATTGGTTGCGGCGATTCAGCTTGCTAGAGAGATTGCCAATACATCAGCATTTGCTGAGTTAAATCTGGGTGAAATTGTTCCGGGTGCATCTGGTGATGCCGAGATCGAAGGGTTTATTCGATCGCAAGCCTCCACCATTTGGCATCCCGTGGGAACTTGCAAAATGGGACAGGACGATCGTGCTGTGGTTGATCCCCAGTTGAGAGTCTGGGGACTTCAAGGATTGCGGGTTGCAGATGCGTCTGTAATGCCGATCGTGCCAAGTGGAAACACTGTTGCAGCTTGTTTCATGATAGGTGAAAAAGCTGCTGACTTGATTTTGGCTAACTAACTAATAACTTAGGAGATACAAAGATGAAAGGCGTACCTAGCACTCGTTTGGGCAACTTGTATAAAGAGCATATCGAACTGATCCTCAAAAAAGATATTGAAGCATTGTTGGATCAATATACCGATGATGCAGTGCTGATCAGCAGCTTCATGAAAGAGCCAAAATACTACAAAGGTCGTGATCAATTGCGCGAGCACATGCAAGGCATTTTAGGCATTGAAGGTCTTGAAACTGATATTGCATTTTGGGCAGAAACCGAAGAACCCGAAACATTGATGATTGTGGAAGCAATCACCATGACCGCAGGCGGACAGGAAGCCAAAATGCGCTTTGCAGATAGCTGGGTGCTGCGCGACGGTAAGATTGCCATCCACTTTGCTGGCATGACGCAATATCCCGATGGTTCGGTTGCTTAAAACTGCTGTTCTTTCTTACTTTTACTCATTTGGAGATTCCCCATGTTTGCAACAACTCAATCTGTCGCCCAAAGCTTCTACTCGGTCTACAACGACAACAAGCCTGAACTGCTAGATGAAATTTTGGCAGAAACCTACGTCGGACATGTCAATGGTCACGATATTGTAGGGGCAACCGCTGCCAAAGGATTTATTGTTGGTTTCTTGAATGCCTTTCCTGACGCGCATTACACTGTTGAAGATATGATCGAGAGCGGCGATCGTGTTGTCACTCGTTGGGTATGCACCGGCACTCACAAAGGTGCATTCTTTGGCATGGAGCCAACCGACAAGCAAGTCACCATGATTGGCATCACTATTTTTCAAGTGGTCGATGGCAAAATCGCACAGCTTTGGAACAACTGGGATGTGTTTGGGTTGATGAATCAATTGAAAGCTTAATTTACTCCTCACCATTCAGTAGATCTCTTGCACGAATACTCTACCCTCGCCTAGGGCGTGTTTTAGAACCCTCTGGCTACGATCGCGCCTCACCCTGGATTAGAAAATCCAGGGCTAACCAAGCCAAGTCCACTCAAGGGACTGAATCTAGTCCAGGTTTACAGTCTGTTTGAGCGGACTTCGCGCGATAGCGACAATCCCACTATGGCGCTATCTACTGGCTATCTACTGGCTATCTGCTGGCTATCTGCTGGCTATCTATAAGCCAATCGCACTGACCTACTGAGTCATTAGTCATTAGCTATTAGTTGTGAATTATTTATACATCTCGATTAATGACTAATGACTATCCACCAAAGCTACCTTAACTATTGGTTCAATGAAAGCACTGATCCTTGAAAAGCCTGGTACACCTGACACCTTCTATGTGTCTGAGATGCCCGAACCGCAACCGGACGATGGAGAAGTGCGAATTAAAGTCTATGCTGTCGGGCTAAACCCTGCGGATTACAAGTTTGCTCTGCGTGGTATGAAAGCCTGGACTTATCCCTGGATCTTAGGATTGGATGTTGCAGGTGTGATTGATGCGATCGGCTCCAATGTCACAAACTGGAAGATTGGAGATGCCGTTTACTACCACGGTAACTTAGCGAAACCGGGTGGCTTTGCCGAATATACGATCGCCAGTTCTCACGCCATTGCTCCTCTCCCCAAAAATCTGTCGTTTCCCGAAGCGGCAGCATTGCCTTGTTCTGGGTTTACTGCCTATCAAGTCTTACATCGAAAACTGCACTTGCAAGCAGGACAGACGATTCTAATTCATGGGGGTGCAGGTGGAGTGGGTGGGTTTGCAATTCAATTAGCAGCGATCGCCCAGTTAAACATTTTCACTACTTGTTCTGCAAAGAATGTTGATTGGGTTCGCAAATTGGGTGCAACACACTCGATCGATTACACCTTAGAAGATGTTCCGGCAATGGTTGCCAAGCTGACCCACGGCAGAGGCGTTGACGGCATCATCGACACCGTAGGATCTGATAGTGCCACAACTGGATTGGGAATGCTGGCCTTTGGTGGCGGAATTGCCTGCGTGAACGGGTTGCCCGACTTTAGCCAAATGCGATCGTTTGGCAAGGCCTTATCAGTTCATGATGTGGCGCTCGGTGGCGCTTACTTAGAGAATGACTTACAAGCACAGCAAGATTTAGCACAAATTGGGCAAGCGTTTGGTGAACTTGTGAGCCGCTATCAACTCAACCCCATGCTGGATGAAGTCATTCGTTTAGAAGACATTCCTCAAGCTTTGGTGCGTCTCTCTCAACGTCATGTCAGAGGCAAGATCGTCGCTCAAATTCAGGAGTAGCAATGAGGTGGCAGCCATGAAGCTGAAAGACAAAAAGATTGGCATATTGATCGAAAGTGACTTCTATGAACAAGAGATCTGGTATTACAACTTTCGGTTCAAAGAAGAAGGTGCAGAGGTGCATTTTCTCTCGCGTTTGTGGGGTCAACCTTCATTAACCTTCAAGGGACATGAATATCATGCACCTTTTGAGTGTCACGAAAGTTTTGAGAATATGAGTGTGCAAGAACTGCGGAGTTATTCGGCAATCATTGTCCCTGCGGGAATGGTAGCCGATCGCCTCCGATGGACAGATGATCTCGCCAAAGAGCCGCCTGCTCTAGAGTTCATGCGTCGTGCTTTTGCCGAAAAAACCATTATTAAAGGGATTATTTGCCACGGGATGTGGTTGCTGTCTCGTGCGCCCGACTTGGTCAAAGGTCGTCGTGTCACTTGCCATAACAATTTGTATGGCGATGTGCTTAATATGGGTGCGATCTACACCGATCAAGATGTAATTGTAGATTTCCCCAACTGGCCCGAACCGGCAGATCTGGTGACGGCTCGTAGTGGTGGGCACTGCCATGTGTTTGCCAAACAGATTATCAAAATGCTCTCAGAGCAGCGCTAAACATCACAATCAGGAAAAACAACGATGATGCAAATTTTTTCTCAACTTGCGATCACCTGCAAAGATGCGATCGCCACCGAAACGTTCTACACAAAGTACTTTGGTTTCAAACGCGCACGAGTAGCAAAACTACCCGATGGCAGCCAGATTGTCTTCACCAAAATGGCAGATAGCGGATTCTATTTAGAGATTTTTCAAGCTAATGAAGAATCGCCGATCGCACCTGCTACTAATGATGGCTATCCGTTTCCTTCTGTGCGTCACCTGGCATTCAAAGTCAGCAGCGTAGATGAGAAACTGGCTGAAATTGGCGATGCTGCCAAAATTACGCTGGGGCCGTTGAATTTTGACGATTACATTCCTGGTTGGCGCACTGTTTGGTTAGCTGATCCCGATGGCAGAATCATCGAACTCAGTGAAGGTTTTATTGATGAAGAAAATCCGCCTGCACTGATTGACGAGCAAGTAGCTGTTAGCTGTTAGTTATAGGAAGGAAAGTTAGAAATGAGTGACGGCGCTGAGTTTGAATTAATTGCCCCTAAGCCAAAAGCACCCCACAGCAACGATCGCCTCTCGTTTTTTAGTGATGGTGTTTTTGCAATTACGATCACACTATTGGTGATCGAGATTAAGGTTCCTGAGCTAAAAGAAGTTGCTAAAGATCAAATCACTCCAGCGTTGTTCAAAGAGCTTGCCCATTTGATGCCTAGCATTTGGGGCTGCGTGATCAGTTTCGTGATCTTAGGCTTGTACTGGATTGCTCATCACAATATGTTTATGTCCATTAAGCATCACAATCACACGCTGCTTTGGCTAAACACATTTTTCTTGATGTGCATTGCATCCGTCCCATTCACAACTGGATTAATCAGCCATTATCCCGATCAGCAAATTTCTGTGGTTGCCTATGCTGCTGTATTGACACTCACAGGAATCTTTTTGAACATTATTTGGTGGTATTCCAGCACCCATTACTTACTTGAAGAAGGCATTGAGCCAGAATTTGTAACCTTTGTACATCGCTATATTCGGATTGCACCGATCGTATATGCGCTCTCCATCTTTGCTTCATTTATCAGCGTCAGCCTAGCTGAGCTTATGTTGATTGCGGTTTCGATCTACTACATCATTCCAAAGCGCTATCACCGCAAACACTACAAACAGCTAGAACGACGTTTTAACCAGTAATTACCTAACCGGAGAAATCCTTTATGGAACGCATGAATTTTACGTTCTCAGATACGATCGCGGGATATGTCACCCACTTCGATCGTAGCGCCAAAAGCTTTGGCATCAAAACCTCTGACGGACGTATCTACGAAGCTCACTTGACCCCTGCTGCCTACGGTAGAATCGCCCAAAACCTCGAAGAACCCTACAACGATTGCACGGGTCGCTTTGCCGAATTGTTGACTCCGGGGCAGCATGTTTTTGCCTATGGCATATTCTATCCCCAGGGCGACGGGCATCGTTTTGATGTCAAATCTCTCGTGTTTCCGGGCGAAGCAACCGACGACTACCGCCACGAAGAACCCGATTGGTGGATCAAGCAAGTGCGATCGATCGCGGATAGCTATTTGAAGTGGCAATTTAATTATCCTACCCATGAGATCGACTATCGCGAATATCGCACTTACTTACACTTGGCGGGCGCAAAAAAGAAAGATGACTTTTTGCAAGAGACCGATACCGTTTCTCGTTTAGTTTATGGTTTTGCGTCAGCCTTCTTGATGACGGGCGAAGATCGCTTTTTGGAAGCCGCCGAAAAAGGAACGGAATACCTTCGAGATCATATGCGTTTCTATGATCCTGATGAGAACCTGATCTATTGGTATCACGGCGTTCAGGTGACAGGAAATCGTCAACAAAAGCTGCTTACCTCTGAGTTTGGAGATGACTTTGATGCCATTCCAGCCTATGAACAAATCTATGCACTGGCCGGCCCGATTCAGACCTATAGAATTACAGGCGACCCGCGCATCCTCAAAGATGCAGAGATGACCGTTGATTTGTTTGATAAGTTCTTTATCGATCGTGAAGGTGGCGGCTACTTCTCTCACCTCGACCCGATTACCCTCGATCCGAGAGCCGAATCGTTGGGACACAATCGCGCTCGTAAGAACTGGAACTCTGTCGGCGACCATGCGCCTGCCTATTTGATCAACTTGTATCTAGCAACAGGTGAACAGAAGTATGCAGACTTCTTGGAATATACCTTTGACACGATCGCTAAATACTTTCCTGACTACGACAACAGCCCCTTTGTGCAAGAAAAGTTTTTTGAGAACTGGAGCAAAGATCAGGAATGGGGATGGCAACAGAACCGTGCAGTAGTTGGGCATAACTTGAAGATCGCCTGGAACTTGATGCGAATGCAATCCTTAAAATCTAAAGAGGAATACCAAGAACTGGCAGAAAAGATTGCCAAACTAATGCCTAAAGTAGGTAGCGATCAACAGCGGGGTGGTTGGTATGACGTGGTAGAGCGAGAGCTTGAACCGGGTGATGAGAATCATCGATTTGTGTGGCACGATCGCAAAGCCTGGTGGCAACAAGAACAGGCTATTCTCGCCTACATGATCTTGAACGGCATCACTAAAAAAGAAGAATATCTGCGCCATGCTCGTGAAGCCGCAGCCTTCTATAATGCATTCTTTCTCGACCATGATGACGGTGGCGTATACTTCAACGTGTTGGCAAATGGCTTGCCTTTCTTGATGGGCAACGAACGCTTCAAAGGCTCCCACTCCATGAGCGGCTACCACTCGACTGAGCTATGCTATCTGAGCGCTGTTTATACCAATCTGCTAATCACCAAGCAGCCAATGGACTTCTACTTTAAGCCGATGCCTGGCGCGTTCAAAGACAATATTCTGCGCGTCTCGCCCGACATCTTACCTGCTGGCAGCATCCGCATTGGCCAATGCTGGATCGGCGACCAACCTTATTCTGATTTCGATGCCGATGCTCTGACGGTGAAGATTCCCGACACCACAGAGCGCGTCAAAATCAAAGTGCAAATTGTTCCTAACTAATTGCCTCTAACTAATTGCCTCTAACTAATTGTCTCTAACCAATTAAGTCTGCATCAATGGAAATCACAATCAAGAAAATTCCAATCACGCTATTGGAACCTGGGACGGATGATGATCTGGCGATCGTCGAATTAGTCGGCAACATTGACGGCAGCACAGCATCTAAAGTGCAGGCGCAAGTGCTACCCATCGCTGAGACAAATAGCCGAGTGATATTAGATATGACTCAAGTTCCATATATGTCGAGCGCAGGCTTGCGGATGTTGCTTTCTGTCTATCGTCAGGTATTAGCCAAAGAAGGACAAGTCGTTCTGGTTGGCCTCGCTGAAGAACTACAAGATACAATGTCTGTCACCGGATTTCTCGACTTTTTTACAACCTGCGCCACGATCGATGAAGGTTGTACAGCCCTTAGTGTCAAAGTTCAAGTACTAAGTTAATTCATCATTCGTTCCTTGGTCATTTGTCTCTAGTCTTTTATTAACGAAGGACAAAGAGTGAATGACCAATTACTTTATTTGGAATCATCAAAATGGAACGCATTGACATTCATCCCACTCATACCTACGAAGGCTTTAAGCTTCGTCGGGGTAAGCCCTTCCCGTTTGGTGCAACGATCGTGCCAGGCGGGGTTAATTTCTCGATCTTTTCGAGCCATGCTAAATCTTGTGCACTAGTCTTGTTCAAGAAAGGAATGCCGGAACCAATGGGGGAAATCCCCTTTCCTGATGAGTTTCGCATTGGTAACGTGTTTAGCATGACGGTGTTTGATTTGGACTATGAAAACATCGAGTATGGCTATCGGATGGATGGCCCATTCGACCCTAAAGCTGGGCACTGGTTTGATCCCCAGAAAATTCTCATGGACCCCTACGCCAAAGTGATTGGTGGACGAGATGTGTGGGGAGTCACGCCCGACTGGAGCGATATCTATCACCATCGCTCTCGCATTTCCCTGGATGACTTTGACTGGGAAGACGATCGCCCCCTCGAAATCGCCCCCGAAGATTTGATCGTGTATGAAATGCACGTTCGCAGTTTTACTAAGCACGAATCTTCAGGAGTTAAACATCCTGGTACATTTGCAGGTATTCGCCAAAAGATTGACTACCTCAAAGACTTAGGCGTGAACTGTGTAGAACTCATGCCTGTCTATGAATTTGACGAATTTGAGAACTCGCGACCCAACCCTCAAACAGGCGAATTGTTAGTCAACTACTGGGGCTACAGCACCGTCGGATTCTTTGCTCCCAAAGCGGGATATGCTGCAACGGGCAAGTTGGGAATGCAGGTAGATGAATTCAAAACGCTAGTCAAAGAACTACACAAAAATGGCATCGAAGTCATGCTTGATGTAGTCTTTAACCATACCGCAGAAGGCAATGAGCATGGGCCCTACATTTCTTTTAGGGGTATTGATAACAAGACTTATTACATGCTCACCCCAGAAGGATATTACTATAACTTTAGTGGGTGTGGTAATACATTAAACTGCAATAACCCGATCGTGCGAAATATCGTTCTCGATTGCTTGCGCTATTGGGCAGCCGAATATCACATTGACGGGTTTAGATTTGATCTCGCCTCCATTCTCGGTCGCGATCCCTGGGGCGCTCCGCTAGCTAACCCACCATTGCTTGAAACATTGGCATTTGATCCCATTCTCGCCAAGTGCAAACTGATTGCCGAAGCATGGGATGCAGGTGGCTTATATCAAGTTGGCTCATTCCCAGCTTTTGGCCGCTGGGCAGAATGGAACGGCAAATATCGCGATGGCATTCGCAAATTTCTTAAAGGGGAACCAGGCAGCGCTGGCGATATGGCACAGTGTTTGCAAGGCTCTCCCAATCTGTATGAATGGTCAGGGCGCGCCCCCGCTACCTCCATTAACTTCATCACCGCCCACGATGGATTTACCCTCGCCGATCTCGTTTCATATAACGACAAACACAACGAAGCAAATGGCGAAAACAACAATGATGGTTCTAACGACAATGACAGTTGGAACTGTGGCGCAGAAGGCTGGACAGACAATCCGGGCATTAATGCTCTACGTCAAAGACAAATGCGAAATGCAATGGCAATGCTATTTCTAAGCCAGGGTGTGCCGATGATTCTCATGGGAGATGAAGTCGGACGCAGCCAGAATGGAAATAACAATACCTATTGTCATGACAATGAGTTGAACTGGTTAAACTGGAATCTACTCCAAACTAACGCTAGTTTATTCAGATTTGTCAAACACTGCATCCACTTTCGCCACGCTCACCCTGTTCTTCGCAATCACTGGCACTTCCAAAATCGCGACTATGCAAATAGTGGGTATGCAGACATCACCTGGCACGGTAAGCAGGCTTGGAATGCAGATTGGTCATCTGACAATACCCTTGCCTTTATGCTCTGCGGCAAACATGCTAAAGGTGGCACTGTTGAAGATAACTTCCTCTACGTTGCTATGAATATGCACTGGGAAACCAACTGGTTTGAGATACCCAGTCTACCTGCGGGAATGCAATGGCATGTCTCTATTAACACAGGTGCATCGGCCCCAGAGGACTGCTGGGAGATTGGCAAAGAGCCTATTCTCGACAATCAACAAGGAATTTTGCTGGGCGATCGTTCCCTTGTCGTCTTGGTCGGCAAATAACCAAATACCAGTCAGATCCCCGACTTCTAGATCAAGTGCTTTGGTCAACCTAAAAGTCGGGGATTTTTTGTCTTTGTTTCCGCTTCAGGCGAATTAAGACAAAGCTCTCGCCCCACTTTGTGAGGAGGGCTGCCCGGATTTGTGCAGGAATGCTAATGTTTCGGAATGAAACCGTCTCAATTTTTTGCGACAAAAAACCAAAGCACCCGACTCGCAAGCTTCTCTCCATCCAAAATCGCAACTCTAACACCTAAAATGGTAGAAGTGCCCTGCATCGGTTTGCGTTTTTGCAACAAAATAGTAGTAATGCCCGTCATATTAATCACGGGTGCGATGGATGATGAACTATTTAGAAAAAATTTGTAGCTGATCGACTCATAATATGATTATTTCTTCAAAAATTGCAGCCTCAATCCTGATTGCAGGCTCTATGTTCTCCGTCTTGGCGATCGAGGCACTGCCTATCTCTTCTCACGCTGAGTTGGCTGTTGCGGCGACAAAGCCGATCGCACAAAAAAGCCAGCCCAGGCTGCGCTATACGCCTCCCAAGTTGCCCCTACGGCGAGGGCTGCGGAGTACCCAGGGAGCGGGTTCTCGTTCGCCTTCATTCACAATGATGAATGTCACGCTTCTGGCTCCATCTGATCACCTGGGGCAAACTGCTGCGGGGCATCCCAACTTTTATTGGCATGTCTCTAATGGGTCGCCGTTTCCGCTTCAGTTTGCCCTGTTCGAGCGGGGCGTGTCGCAGCCGATTTGGGTCAAACGCGTGACCGTCAAGCAGGCAGAGATTATCAAGTTAGCCATGCCTAAAGTGCTGCCCGAATTGAAGCCAGGCAAGGAATATCGCTGGTCGGTTTCGATCTTGCGAAATCCTGTTGACGTTTCCCTCAATCCCGTTTTTCACGCCTTCCTCACCCGTGGCAACCTAACGCCCGATCAAGAAACCCAACTCAAAGCAGCTACCTCCGATCGCGATCGCGCCGCTCTCTATGCCGAAGCCGGATTTTGGTATGACACGGTGGATGCGATCGCCACTCGCTATCTAGATCAACCCACGGAGGCAACCCGTCGCGAAGATTTGCTCACACTGCTCGACCAGGTGGGCTTATCAAAGCTATTGGTGCAACGTCGCTGACTTCATACGTCAGGCATTCTCTCAGGGGCGCTGCCGAATCAGGAATGATTGGATGGAGGGGCCATCCCTCCGTGCTGTTGAGTTAAGGTGATAATCTCTTCAAAACAAAAGTGTTCGGCAAGCTGGGTTAGCGCTGCGATCAAGTGGTCATGCGGCTCAGGGATTTGTTCGATCAATTTGAGGATTTGCTTGGCATTGATGCGGAGGGCAGCTTGATGGAGTTGATTGATCCAATCGATCGGCATTTCTTCTAGGTCGGCAACGGTGAGCAGTGTGCTAGGCGAGGCATTGGTCAGGTTAGAGAGGGCATCCCCGAATCGATTTTCGATCTCGTCAGCATAGATGTAGCAAACGCCTAAATGTTCAGCCATCTTTTCAAAAATTTGAGCAGTCTGAATGGGCTTGCGTACAAAATCATCAAAGCCTAGAGAGAGCGCTGTGAGCCGATCTTCTTCAAAGGCGCTTCCGGTCAGGGCGATAATTGCTGGAGCAGATTTTTCTGCTGCCTTGATGCGTTGGGTGGCTTCAAACCCGTTCATGATTGGCATCCGCAAATCCATCCAGATTAGATCCGGAGACCAGCTTTGGCAAAGGTCGATCGCTGCTTGCCCATTGGCGGCTTCTCGCACTTCAAACCCAACAGGGGTCAACAACTCCATCAAAAGCCGCCGATTTTCTAGTTTGTCTTCGGCGATCAGAATGCGGTAAGGGGGTTGTTCTGGGGCTAAGCCGACGACTTGCCGAATGGGTTGAGGGATGGGCAAACTGTTTAAAATCGCTGCACGGGTTTGAATTGCAAAGGTGAAAATCGAGCCTTCGCCCAGGGTGCTATTGACGGTCAGCCTGCCGCCCATGAGTTTCACAAATCGATCGCTGATGGGCAATCCGAGTCCTGTTCCTTCCTGTGCTTGTTGTCCTGCTTCGGTTTGCACAAACGGCTCAAATAAGCGATCGAAATCCGACGCTGCAATGCCGCAACCCGTGTCTTCGACCCTAAAGCAGAGGCTGATAGGATCAGGATTGTGCCGATCGCAGATCACACACAAAGTCACGCTGCCCCTTTGAGTAAATTTAATCGCGTTGCCAATCAGATTAACGAGAATTTGGCGCAGTTTACTCTCATCGGCGCAAATGTAGTGCGGCACGTTGGGCGATCGCTTAAAAATGAGTTGCAATTCTTTCGATCGTGCTTTGAGGTCAAACATTTGTTGTAGACGAATTCGAGCAGCCCGTAGAGATCAAACTCTGTTTCGTTGAGCGTGACGCGACCTGCTTCGATCTTGGACATTTCTAGCACATCGTTAATCAACGTCAGCAAGTCTTCGCCACTGCGGTTGATTGTATCTAAATAGTCTTGCTGTTGAGGGTTGAGCGATTGGCTTCGCAGTAGCAATTGGGTAAAGCCAAGAATAATATTCAGGGGTGTGCGAAGTTCGTGGCTCATGTTCGAGAGAAACTGACTTTTGGCCAGGCTGGCAGCATCGGCTGATTCTTTGGCTTGCTTGAGTGCCGCTTCGGTTTTTTTGAGTTTGCTGATGTCTCGCGCCACCCAGAGAACGGCATGGTCAGATAGGGGCGAAACACTCGCTAAAAACCAGGTTTCTTGATGCTCGATCGCTAAGTGATATTCAACAAAAATATTTTTGCGCTTGTCATCTGCTCCTGGTTTCTTTCGTAGATGCAATGCCTGACTAATGGCCTTTGTAATTACATCTGCAACTATTTTAGGTAATACTTCATAAACAGTTTTGCCAACGCGATCGACATCAGGCTCATAGCTAAAAGATTGCGTCTGCATATACTTCAAGTAACGCCCTTCTGCATCAAAAACAATGACAATATCTGTCATGGCGGCAAACATTAACCGCAACTCTGCCTCAGAGGTTTTTAGGGCGGCTTCTGCGGCTTGACGATCGCGAATTTCTTGCTGAAGCTGCAAATTTTTTTCACCCAGTTCTGTGGTGCGCTGGGCAACTCGACTTTCTAGTTCTTCATTGGTGCGTGCCAGGGCTGAAAAAGATTCGCGTAACTGCTGTGCCATCTGGTTAAAAGACTGCGCCAACCCGTTTAGCTCACTGGTGCTGCTCACCGACACCGTTTGATCTAAATTGCCTGCGGCGATCGCTTTTGCCGCGCTGCCCAATTGCAGAATCGGCTGGGCGATCCATCGCGCTGTCAGAATGCCTAGAGCAGTTGCCAACCCAAATGCCGCCAAACACAGGACGATCGTGTTGCGCGTATTGGCATTGATCTGATCCATAAAATCTCGTTCTGGCACAACTACGATGATCAGCCAGTCTAAGCCTTGGGCCGTTTTTAATGGCACAACCTGCAAAAATTGCCGCTCCCCGGCGAGGTCAAAATCTAGCTGTTGGGCTTGGGCAATCTCAGCCAGGCTGCCAAAACGTTGCCGCAAATATTCGGCGGTGCGTCGAGTCAAGGCATCACTACTTGCAATCGCCGGGACGCGGACGGGATTTTGTTGATCGAGAGGCGCAGTTGGGTTTTGAATCACATAGGGTTGTTGAGTCGCAGAACTCCCCACCAGCAGACCTGTGCGGCGTTCGAGAATGAAGGTTTCACCGGATCGGCCAATGCTTAGGCTGCGGAGAAATTGACTAATGCCAGTCAGCGAAAAATCGACCGCAGCCACGCCTAATAGCTGACGGCGATCGTCGTAGATCGGCAAACTAGCATTCAGCACATATTTCGGCGTGGCAAACAATCGATAAATTCCGCCCCAGGTCGCCGTCCCTGACTTGACGGCCGAAGCATACCAGGGGCGAGTTCGCGGATCATAGTTGGGCCGAGATCGCAACAGTTTGGTGCGCTGCCCTGGCTGTTCTGCGGTATAAATTCGGATGTCATGCTGAGTTGCTTCTCCTGAAACCTTCACCTGAAAGCGACCGCTCTCTGATCGTTCAACCGCTACATGTTCTCGATATTCTGAGCCGATATACACAGCAGTCACGGTGTCAAATGTTTCAAGCTGATACCAGAGATGTTGTTCTAATGCGGTTAAATCTTGAACATTCACTTCCCCCAGACGAATCGCATTAGCATTGAGTTGATTAATCTTGTGAGGGGTGTCAACGTAGGTTTGTAGATATTGATGAATTCGAGCCGTAATTTCATGTCGCAATTGCACGGCAACCTCATTCACTGCCTGCTGCCCATTGCGAATAGAGAGCCACCCGGTAAGTGCCACTGCTAAGGAGATTTGTAGAATAAATGGCACTACTAAAGCGTGGCGCAACGGGACACTTCTAGCAAGCTTGGCAACTCGATCGGTGAGAGTATTCATCTTCAACTTTCTGGTATTAACTTTGTATTAAATAGAACTATTAAGGCACGATCACGATCGCTAATTTAGGAATTTTGATTCGATCGGTGGTCTGATCATAATTCAAGACAAAATCACTAACTTGGGTGATGCAAAGGCTAGAAGTATTTACATATAAGAGTTTTAGAGGACGATCGGGTCAAAATTCTATTTAAGGTAATGTTTCTTTACGTTGTCACCTGTTGTTGAGCAGTGCCCATAAAATAAGCCTATAAATTAGAATTCCTGCACAAATACTCTACCCTCACCCTAGCCCTCTCCCCTAGGAGAGGAAACCAGAGAAAACAAGACTGATAGCTCCCTTCTTCTCCCCAGAAAGAAGGGTTGGCAAAGCTCTCGCCCCACTTTGTGAGGAGGACTATCCGGATTCGCGCAGCAGGTCTATTGATCGGTGGCTCGTTGGGAGTTTTAGATTCTGAACAGGATTCCAAACTCTTTTCTATTTATTCTTTTAGGAAGCCCATACGTGCTTTACAGCTTCTCTGAATTGAATGTCAAAATTGGATAACTTATATGATTCTTTCAGATAATATAGAATTTACTTCATCCATCAAGGGCGATATTCTCATCGTTGATGACACCTTAGAGAACCTTCGGCTGCTGTCAGCAATGCTATCAGACCAGGGATATGAAGTGCGAAGTGTAACCAATGGCGCAATGGCCCTTGTCGGAATGCAGACTCAGCCCCCTGACTTGGTTTTGCTCGACATCAACATGCCAGGAATGAATGGCTATGAAGTATGCCAGCGTCTCAAATCTAACCCGGCTCTGCAAGCAATTCCCGTCATTTTTATCAGTGCGCTGCATGAAGCACTTGACAAGGTGCAGGCATTCTCAATGGGGGGTGTTGACTTCATCACCAAACCCTTTCAGATTGAAGAAGTGCTAGCCCGCATCGAGCATCAACTTACCTTACGTCGCCTACAACTACAACTGCAAGATCAAAATTGTCGGTTGCACCAAACCCAAGCAGAACTGTGTCGATCGCTTGAACAAGAAAAGACTCTCAATCAACGCATCGAAGAAATGGTCGTGATCGAAGAACGCAATCGCATTGCGCGAGACATCCACGATTCGCTGGGTCATTCTCTGGTCGCCCTCAACATTCAACTAGAGGCAGCCCTCACCCTTTGGCAGGCTGATCCCGATCGTGCCCAGTCAATGTTGGTCGAAGCCAAGCAACTCGGCTCTGAGGCGCTGCAAGCCGTGCGAGAGTCGGTGTCTGCCATTCGCTCTGATCCCCTTCAGGGGCAACGACTTGAAGGGGCGATCGTTACCCTTGCTGAGGAGTTTTATCACCTCACCGATGTGTTGCCAGCGTGTCAGATAGATTTGTCACAACCACTCCCCAACCCAATCAATCATGTGGTGTATCGTATTGTTCAAGAAGGTCTCACGAACATCTGCAAACATGCCGCAGCTACGATCGTTGAGATCCAAATTCAAACCACTGATGCAGGGTTGTCTCTGACCCTTCGAGATAATGGGCGAGGCTTTCAGTCTGCTCAGCCTGTAGCAGGATATGGGCTGCAAGGAATGCAAGAACGAGCAGAAGCAATGGGCGGGCAGCTAGAAATCGTCAGCCAACCGGGTGCGGGTTGTCAAATTAATGCTCACTTTCCCAGGGCAAATTATGCCGTCGATCGCTGATCCTAAATATAGCTATTCTCTCTCAATGTCCCCAAAAATTGCTGCAACTGAACTGATTTGAGGCATATTCCGATGAGTCGATCCCATGATTTTGCTGCTGGGCGATTGAGGTGATTGAGCATCTGTTATTAACCCAGAAAGTTAATAACAGATGCTCTGACAATAGCCATATTGATGAAGTAGTCAAACAAGTTAGATGGGTTTGCCCTGAAACTGCTCACTCTTGGCTGACTGCTAGCGGCAGCAATTGCATAATTGCATAATTCTTCAAGGTTATTCGTGTAGATCAAAGTCATCACCCGATAAAGCGATCGATATGGCTGATTCCATACAACAACATTACAAATGTTATTCTCAAATTGTGACATTGTATGCCATCCCTTTACCTTGATATAGTTAGACTGCTAGGTTGGGGGCAAGTTCACACTCATAAAGCTTAAAATCGTGATCGTGGTGTGAGTTCAATCTGATTTGTGGTAGACCCCCAAGCACGTCTCCCCTTGAATTTATCCCCATTGAATTTATCATGAGCAATCAGGTGTTTGAACCCAATCCGTTTGTTCTTTACAGCCACGATGCCCAAATCCAATGCTCGATTGGTACTCCAGTGGCTATCTCAGAACTCAATTACAAGACTACAGTTACAAGACTACAGTTACAAGACTACAGTTACAAGACTACATTCTTCGATCGCATCAATTAGTTTAATGGTGAAACGATTGGCAGGCTAATTCCCGTCATCCCATTGTCTGATTTTGATCAAAGCAAGGAAGATCAGCCCATCCTATTGTTGCCAACGGGTAGATAAACCGTTGAGGTAATGCGGCAGTTGCCTTAAGCCGAGATGATTTGTCACCACGTACCGACTGCCTCCTACAGAGAATGGCGACGAGTCAAAGGACACGTCTAACCTATACTTTGTCAGGGCATAAAATTAAAGATTTTGGACGGGGTGCAGGGGT
>JAAUOZ010000091.1 GCA_012034655.1 Leptolyngbyaceae cyanobacterium CSU_1_3
CTCATCCCCTAACCCCTTCTCCCAAAATGGGAGAAGAGGAACCCATTTTTCTCCCCTCGCCCGCTCTGGGAGGAGGGGTCGGGGGTGAGGGCTAATGGCAGGCATCTGACATTTAATTAAGTCTGTCTACTTACAACCTTTAAGGCTAAAAGCAAGTTGGGATATTGAAGCAGTCTATACTAGCCACGACTCAGGATTATTCGGCATTCTTGAGGACGACTTGCTGCTCTAGGGTTTGCAGTTGTGCTTGGGTTTGAATGGGAACCGGGGAAATTTTTGGCAGGCGATCGGGGTTGAAGGTTGCGTTGGGTGTGGGTTTGTCGCTGGGCTTGAGTCCCTAGTTTCGACCGAGCCAGTAGCAAAAGTGAAAGAGTTCTCGGATGGCAACGATCGCGTCTTCGGTGAAGCTTGGCTCAAATAAGAAGGCGGAGAGATCGGTTTTGTAGGGTTGGGTCAGGCTGTTGTCGCACTCAAAGAGCCACGCGATCGCAATTTCTAAAGCGCGACGGCTGTAGAAGCAGGCAGTACGCGGATCGGGACAAGCGAGAGATTCGGCTTTGGCAGCAGCTTCGTAAACTCTTGACCATTCGCTTTTGAGAAACTCGAAATGAATGCTCATCGACTGCCTGCCTTTTTAACCGATGTATCAATTGCTTCTAAGGTAACAGGCGATCGAGAATTTGGCGGCGTTAAGCGTCATGATTTTAGCGACGGCAGAATTGGCGGACTGTCCGTACAACCGTTAAATCTGTCGCAGTTCGTCGCACTTCTAACCACTGATTTAGCTGCTCTGCGGTTACAGATGGAAAGGCACGACTGGTTAGAGCATCGATGTACTGCTCATTTTTTAAGTGCTTGATTTTAACTGTCCCCTGTTGATAGAGCCAAATTTCGGGGACTCGCATGGCTTGATAAATGCTGAGTTTGCTGTCTGAGCGGTTGGCAATGTCTACTTCTAGGGCGAGATCGGGCGGCAGGTCGTTGGGATTAGGGGATGAGGGTCTTAAGTTTAATTCCACCTCCCTACTTATCTTTTCATATTCCATCTGGCAAATTTTTCAACCAAGCTTCTAAATCAGCGATCGATTGAAAATCTAGCAATGCCTCCGTCAACTCTTCCAATTGTTGGATAGAAAGACCCATAATTCGAGACGCAAGCACTTCAGACACCATTCCAACTCGACGATTTAGAAGCCGTAAAATCAGTTGTCCTTGTTGCTGCCGAACCTCCTCGCGCCCTTCTTCGCGCCCTTCTTCGCGCCCTTCTTCTCTAGCTTCCCGATAGAATCGCGTTTCTTCGAGCGAAATTCCTAACATTGCCTCTGCCTCCCTTCGGCTCAAATCTGTAAATCTGTAAACCAATATCGTCGTCAGCATCTCCATTATGGCGCGACTCTCCACTTCAGAAACTTCTCGCCGCGCTCTGTCCAACAACAATCTCGCTGCCTCTGGTGTACGCACCTCGTCGATCGTCGTCAACACCATCAGCGCCACCCCCATCGGTAACTGCTCAAGCTCCTGAATCTCATCCAAATACACCCGATGAACCTGATCACTATTCAACTGCGATCGATACGGATTTGTTTCTGTTTGCTCCGTCGATCGACTCGGATAAATCACGACCGCCCGCCAATCAGTAAACCTGGATCGATTCCGATAAAAATACAAAAACAACTCCCCAAACAACCGCTCGTACAGCATCGGATCGCGCTGAAACTGCACCTCACAGAAATAGACAACTCCAGGCTCAGCATCGGGCGGCAAAAACACGCCATCAATCTCAAACTTTGGCTCCTTCACCGCCACCGAATCAAATCGATACTGCTCCGCATTTGCGGGTGACTCCCCGATCAAGGCAAACAAGACCGTCGGCTTTTGTTGAAACAGTTGATAAAAAATCGGATCACGGCGCATTAGTTCAACCTCTCCTTCAAATCCTTCATTCCCTGCTGAATCTTCGTTTCTAACTCTGCCAGGGTTGCCAAGATTTGCTGCGGCGGACACGATCTACTTCCTCATGCACCACTTCTTTATATCGGTTGAGGCTCAGATCATAGCCGTTCCCAATCATTTCATCCCTTGGCACACAAAAGCTTTGAGCTAATGGCAGGCATCTGACATTTAATTAAGTCTGTCTACTTAGTAGCCGCAATTATTGTTTGACTCATAACCAGAAATCTTAGTTTGATGCAAAATTCAGTCTGCATTCTCAGTCCCAATTAATGCATCAAGCTGAGAAAGCAACTTCTCCAATTTAGTCCGCTTCTTTGGTGAAGGTCTTCACGTTGCAGATTTTCGATTAGGGATACCTGGAGTGCCTGTTGATCGTCAAATTCCCAAATCAAAACGGGCACGTCCTGAAGTCCAGCTTCTTGCGCTGCGATCGCGCCGTTCACCTGCAACCCAACTCGTAGCGTCCATTAGGTAACGGACGAACCAAATAAGGGTTCTAAAATGCCATATTTCTGCACAGACTAAACAAGCTGCGCCTGCTTTTGGGGGTCAAAATAACGGAAGTTAATTTGCTGTTTATTTTTTCACTTCTAGACGACGGCTGACGATCGACATTGAGTAACAAAAGATCCAATAAATTAGCCCAGTGAACAAATAAACCTCTACATAGCGCCCCAAAAACTGCGGCTGGGCCAGAATCGATCGGGAAATTCCTATCAATTCGACCAGGGCAAACAACGCTAACAGAGACGTGTCTTTGAAGAGCGAAATAAACTGACCCACGATCGCCGGAACGACTGCCCGCAACGCTTGAGGTAACACAATCAGCCAGAGAATCAGAGGAGTGTTTAGCCCCAGGGCTTTGGCTGCCTCGATTTGCCCAGACGGCACAGACTGCAACCCACCGCGCACATTTTCTGCCAGGTAAGCCGCATTAAACAACACCAATCCGGCGATCGCTCTCACCACCCGATCGAGCCGCACCTGACTCGGCAAGACCAAGGGCAACATCACCAGGGCCATAAATAAAACGCCAATCAGAGGCAGTCCGCGTACCAGTTCGATATATGCCGTGCAGAATCCTTTCACAATTGGTAGGGCACTCTGTCTACCCAACGCCAGCAACACCCCCAAGGGAAAGGCCAGCCCAATCGTCACGATCGCGACCAGCAATGTCACCAACAATCCATTCCAAAGATTTGTGCCAACACGAGTGAGAATGCCACTCCCTCCAATGAGCCACAGAGAGAGGAAAAAAGAAACAACTAATAGACCATAGGAAAGCAATTTCTGACGAGATGATTTAGATCTCTGACTGAGGATACTAAACGCGATCGTCACCACCACCAGCGACAACACAATCCACAATCGCCACGATTGGCTCGCAGGATAGCGCCCGACAAAAAACAGAGGTAGGTTGGTAGAGACCACTGACCACTGCGCTCTGGTGAAAACCCAGGTCAACAATCCGGTGACAACCCAGACGACAAAAACAGAACTGACGATCGTCAATAGACCGTCTACCCAAGTGTGAAAGAGGTTTTTGCGAAGCCAGGTGAGGGGTGTAGTCTGGAGGCTAGGAGGTTTAGAAGTCATCGTTCTACAAATTGGACGGAACGGTTATAGAAATTCATGGCGAGGGAGATTATCAAGCTGATGCTCAGATAGGTAGCACAGATCAAAATCATCACTTCAACGGCGCGTCCGGTCTGGTTAAAGGTTGTGGAGGCGATCGCGTAGAGGTCGGGGTAGCCAACGGCGACGGCCAGACTAGAATTTTTTGCCAGGTTCAAATATTGATTCGAGAGCGACGGAATGATCGCCCGTAATGCCTGGGGCAAAACCACCAACCGCAGTACGAGCGGAGGGGCAAGTCCGAGGGATCGGGCTGCTTCCCATTGTCCGCGCGGCACAGACTGAATGCCCCCTCTGACAATTTCGGCGATAAACGTCCCTGTGTAGATGGTTAACCCTGCCAGCAAAGCCGAGAATTCTGGAGAAAGCTGGGTTCCGAGCAAACCCACACCTCGATTGCTAAAGGTGATCAGTCCGAGTGAAATCCCATTTTCTGGGGATGGCAAACTCAAAAATACGGCGAAATACCAGAAGAAAAGCTGCAACAGCAACGGCATGTTTCGCAGGGCTTCGACATAGACGATCGCCAAGTGTCGCACGAGCCAGTTATCTGACAATCGGGCAATTCCGGCTGTCACACCGACGATCGTAGCGGCCACAATTCCAGTGATGATCACCTTCAAGGAGTTGAGCAACCCAATCACGAGCGCTTGTGTGTAGTTGTCGGAGGGCTGGTAAGCGATCGGCGTTTCACCAATCGTAAAGCCTGCCTGCGATCGCAAAAACCCAAACCCAAATCGAATGTTTAACTGGCGAAGATTGCGATCGAGATTGCTTCCCAAAAACGCCAGCACAGCAACCATCAAAATCACGGCGATCGCCTGTCCTGCAAATCGCCAAAATCGAACATTCCGCCAGAGACGAATCATGGTCTACCGCGCAACTCAGTTCTCTAAGGATGCCATTCCTTGGGGCGATCGCGGAGCTTATTTTCCCAAAAACCGAAGATTTTTCAGAAGACCCCTCAATGAGCGTTTGAGCAAGCATTTCCGCGCCTTCTTGGGCAGCGATCTGCTCAAACCCTCTATCCCCCATCTGGCGATCTGTTAGACTTCCTGCCCGAATCCCTACCCTCGCCGTAGCTCTCGACTTTTGAGAGAAAGCTACGACGAGGGCGAATCTGACGGCTTATCCCTAGATTCTGCAATGCCTAGATTTGGAATTTTTTCTACTCAGAACGTTCCTCAAGATTTTCTGCTTCTAGCGTTGCTTCTAACAAAAATCTTCGTGCTAGCCGATCGTAGGTTCCTGCACCGATGAATTGGGGATATTTGTGAGATTTGCTATAAGTCCAAACTAATGCTCCATCTTCTAGGATGCGGATCTCATCAAACCATTTGCACTCAGACATCAGCGATCGGGCCATGTCGAGGGCATCTGTCCAGCGATCGAAACTTTGCGAAAGTTTGGGTGTAATGACTTTGAACATGGCAAGGCGAAACACTCTGGCGAAACACTGTAAATAAGCAGTGTAATCGGTTGCTGCTCAAGATGCCCAATTGGAGGGTTTTAAGGACGGATCGTATCGTGCAAAAATTTTGCCGACCTGCCCAGGCAGAAGCAGCCCAAATCAGAGTTGGGGCATGACCTAGACGTGTTGTTGCGGCTGTGCGATCGCGATCACTTTTTCTGGGCGATTTTTCGGCTTTCTCGAAGATACCAGTGGGCAAAAAGCTGACCCGCCAAGCCCATCGCGATGTCTAAAGCCAAGATCACAACGCTAACCTCTTTCCAGCTAGGAGAAATCATTCTAACCACTGCAAGTGTCAGCACGAGTGTAAAAACAGTGGTCGCAATTGCGATCGTTATTCGGTAGAGTAGACCTCTTTTAGATAGCTTCCTAAAGGCATTCGTCAAAGCCCCTGCCACTAACCCATTAAAGAAGCCCAACCCCAGACCCATTGCTCCTCCAAAAATTGAGTAGAGCAGGATATTCACCAAAAGGGCCAGTTTGCTAGAGTACACGCTGTACGCCATGCTATTGAAAAGGACAGACCCTCCTACTGAGCCAGCGCCCACGATCGCGCCCAGCGCAGCACTGCGCCAAATTGCATTCCATAAAACCCGTTCGCGAGTCATCAGAGTAGTAACTTCGCCTGCTTTTTGAGGAACGATCTCCGCTCGTGACTTGCCTTCCTCTAATGCTTGAAGGGCCTCTTGAGCCGATGCCAAACGCCGATCGAGCGCGGGTTCAGTCAGCCATTCTAACCAGTCAGAAAATGCCTCATCGATCGTCGCCAAAGGTTTGAATTGAATGCGTAAATTTGCCTGGGGCAAATCAGCGGGATGTTTGCCTGTGGTCAGATAAATCAGCGTTGCTCCCAAACTGTAGAGATCCGAGGCGGGGGTGGATCGTCCGCCATACTGTTCGGGTGGCATGTAGCCATAGGTTCCGACAACCGTAATCGTGCCACCTTCCTGGGCAACCAGCGTTTGGACTGAGCCAAAATCGACCAGGTAAACCTGTCCTACGCTATTTCCAGTACGATCGCTGAGCAAAATATTACTTGGCTTCAGGTCGCGATGAATGACGGGCGGATGCTGCCCATGCAAGTAGGCAAGGATTTCTAGCAGCGATCGCCCCAGTTCTTTGACTTCTGCTTCGCTGAACGATCGACCTGCTTTGAGGTGTTGTTCTAACGATTTTGCCTCGATATAACTTTGGACTAAAGCAAATCCTTTACTATTCTCAGTTTCAAACTCAAAGTAATCTAAATAGCGAGGAATTTCTGAGTAGTCTAGCGTTTTCAGAGTTTCTGCTTCGCGTTCAAATAGCTTTAGATCATCCCATTCTAAATCATGATTAAATGTGAGTAACTTTACAACAACTAATTCTTCTGTTTGAGTATCTCGTGCCAGAAGTGTCTGTCGGCCGGCTTTTTTGCCCAGCGAGTGTTGAATGTTGTAGCGATCGTGCAGCATTGTGCATCTATGAGAAAGGGTGATATTAGCTTAACTACGGGCGATCGTTTTTGCCAAAAGCTTAAACCAACAACATTCTAGCTTCGATCGCCTCCCAAGTTTTGGGCGACACTCTGACGGCTGACTGTTTGCACTGCACCATCAGACAGTGAGCGTAGAGATAATGTTCCAAAGATTGTAATTCTGATTCTGACAAACTGACCAAGGCGGGGTTGAGCTGTAGTGCAGTGAGCCAGGTGTGAGAAATCTGATTTTGAAACGCTTGATGCACATCCGCAGGTTGGCGAATGTCGGGCATCTTAGCTTTGACTGCTTCTAGTCGTGCCATCAAGACAGTGAAATTAACATTGCAAAAGATTTTGAGTTTTTCTAATTCATCGGCGAGAGCCTGAGTCATCGCACGGGCGAAGGCGCGAGTCGGTGTTGCAGCACGGGCCGAGGTCTGCGGTAAAGTATGGGCAAATTCTGGCACACGAGCACGGGCTAAAGTGCGGGCTAAATCGAGGGTTCTGGACAGCCCAGGATGCAAGACACGAGCCAGATCGAGGGCACGATCGGCAATCAGCGCCATGAAGATTGCCGTAGTGCGCTTGACGCACGGGGAGAGCGTTCCGGATGAGCCGTCGGTGATGGTGTGTGCCCATTGCAGCAGCGATCGTAGTTTGGGTGTGTCGATGTAAGTTTTCGCTTCTGCTTCTATTGCCAATAGCAATTCATCTGCACCACCTCGTGTGATGCCAGCGACGAGTAAAAAGACTTCTCGCCAGCGTTCATCTTTGAGATGTTGAGTGACGAGTTCTAGCGTTAATCTTTGGTCATCAATATATTGAGCAGTCAGGTATTCTTGCAATGTCAAATGTGAGAAAGAAAACACATCTTCAGCACGTTCGACTAAGATTCCTTGTTGGATGGCGATCTCGTTCAAGATTGCTTCACCATTCAAGTGTCTAGGGGCGTTTAAGTTATCAGTCAGAAAAGATTTAATTTGCGAGACAATTTCACGTTGCGAAAAGAAGAGACGATCGTTGACAAATCCGGTATAGGCAATTTCCGAAAGTAGTATTTCTTCTAGCTCAGTATTTAATCCCTCATAGATTTCTTCTTGCAGAATTCTTTTTTCGGATGCCCATTCTTCTAGCAAGACTCGCAGTGCTTTACGATAGAGGACGCTGCGATTTTGCGGAAAGTTTTGAGAACGATCGTAGACCAAACACAAAAGTGTTAACAGCAGCGGTGTCTGTGCCAATTCTTTTGCGGCTGCGTTTTCTGGCTTTTGCATCAGACTCCAGCATTTTAACGCTGTTCCCAATTCTCGATCGGCTTGAGAATAAAACCAATTGCTGATGAATTGTCGGATCTGAAGTGGATCAAAATCTGCCATTGCCACATCGGTAAAGCGACGAAAATAATTTTGATAGGCAGCAATGCGACAGGAAGCAATAAACCGATTTTTGTCGTATTGATCGACAAAGTTTTGAATTTGATGAATTGCCTCGTTAAGATTCTTAGAAGGGACTTCATCCAATCCATCTAGTAGGATCAGAAGTTTACCCGCTTCGAGTAATTTTGTAGTAGATTCTTCTGGGCAGGGCAATCCACAAATTTTGAATTCCTGTGCGATCGCTTTTTCAATATCAATCTCATTCCCATTAAAAGATTTGAGTTCTAGCAATACTGGAATGCATTCGTGCTCGTAGTCACCATGCTCTCCTTTCAGTGCTTCCAGTCCGATTTTTCTAATGAAGGTCGATTTTCCGGCTCCAGGGCTGCCCAACACCATCAGAAATTGCTTTTCATTAGCAACCTGCAACCCATTTCTGCGAATGCTATTTTGGGGTTGAAAGCTGCGCCCCTGAGACTGACGGTAAGCTGCTTCTAGAGATTCGATCGACTCAAATCGGCGAATTTCTGACCGATCCAAAAACTTGACCATCGTGTAAACCGACTCAAGTGGCACAGGTTCGCGCATTCCCAGCACTTTAAGAATCCCGTGACGATCGCTGTAGTTTTGCACATATTTTTCGGAAGCTTGGGCAATGATGCGATCGGCAGTGTCGCCCAAATTTTTGTTCATCCACACCAGCAGTTTGCCGCCCCCTTCATACAGCACACGACTAAAGATCGAAGCTAGGGTCAGCGATGCAGCTTGGATGACAACTCGTTCTAGTCCAATCATGGGAAGAAGGAAGAAAGGGATCAGGAAAAAAGGGATGAGGATGAAAAGAATTGGGAGTCGGGGTAATTTTCGTGGCGTTGCTGAATTAGGAATGATTGTATGTAAGGGCAATCTCCCGGTGGTTGCCCTAAACGTGGGAAGAGGGTAAGCACGGGAGCGTTACCCCTACCCAGAAAATCATCAGAAAATCATCCCCTCATCTAGCAACGTCGATTTTCCATGACACGATCGGCAATGCCGGGCATTCTTGTATCCTTCTAGCACGGCTCATCCTTCATAGCCAAATCCTCGGCTTCTGGATCAACGCTAGAAGGCTCTCAAAACTCAACTCTCCATCCCTCGTGCCGCCATCATCTCCCTGCCGCGATCGGCATTCCTAAAATATCCTCAATTCGCGGCATTTCCTCCAGGGGAATCACACGACCCTCATCATCAAACCCGGCAATTTGATCGAAATTTAGGTAGCGATAGAGATCGTCCGCAAATGGGTTAATTTTGCTCGACACCACATCCAGATATTCCTGAACGGTGGGAATGTGACCTAGCAAAGCACAGGCGGCGGCAAGCTCAGCCGAGCCGAGGTACACCTGAGCGCCTTTGCCCATGCGGTTGTTGAAGTTGCGCGTTGAGGTCGAGAAGACGGTCGTGTTGTCTCCTACTCGTGCCTGGTTGCCCATGCAGAGCGAACATCCGGGCATCTCGGTTCTGGCTCCGGCTGCGCCAAAAATGCCGTATATGCCTTCTTCTTTGAGTTGCTTTTCATCCATGCGGGTGGGGGGCAAATCCACAACCGGCCACTCACAGGCGGCGCACCTTCTAGCACCTTGGCGGTGGCGCGATAGTGGCCAATGTTGGTCATGCAGGAGCCAATGAAAACTTCGTCGATTTTGTCTCCAGCTACTTCAGAGAGGAGTTTGATGTTGTCGGGGTCGTTGGGGGCGGCCACGATCGGTTCTGTGATTTGATTCAAGTCGATCTCGATGATTTCGGTGTATTCGGCATCGGCATCGGCATCAAGCAAGACGGGATTTGCCAGCCATGCTTCCATTTTGGCAACCCGACGCATGATCGTTCGGGCATCGGCATAGCCACGGGCCACCATGTTGGTGAGCAGGGCAACGTTCGATCGCAGATATTCGGCAACTGTTTCGACGCTGAGTTTGATGGTGCAACCCGCGCACGATCGTTCTGCCGTTGCATCGGTCAGTTCAAACGCTTGCTCGACCTTGAGATCGGGTAGTCCTTCGATCTCCATGATTCGCCCGGCAAAGATGTTTTTCTTGTTCTCTTTGCCGACGGTCAGCAAGCCTTTTTGAATCGCGACATAGGGAATTGCATTGACCAAATCTCGCAGCGTTATGCCAGGCTGCATTTCACCCTTAAAGCGCACGAGGATGGATTCGGGCATATCGAGGGGCATCACCCCGATCGCCGCCGCAAAGGCTACCAAACCTGACCCCGCCGGAAAGGAAATGCCCAACGGAAAGCGCGTGTGAGAATCGCCCCCCGTGCCCACCGTGTCGGGCATCAGCATCCGATTGAGCCAGGAGTGGATGATGCCATCCCCAGGACGCAACGCCACGCCACCGCGAGAGGAAATGAAGTCGGGCAGTTCATGGTGGGTTTTGATGTCTACGGGTTTGGGGTAGGCGGCCGTGTGGCAGAAGCTCTGCATCACCAAGTCAGCGCTAAACCCCAGACAGGCAAGTTCTTTCAGTTCATCACGAGTCATGGGCCCGGTGGTGTCTTGCGATCCGACCGTGGTCATGGCGGGTTCGCAGGAAGTGCCCGGACGAACGCCCGGCAGCCCGCAGGCTTTGCCCACTATTTTTTGGGCTAGGGTGAAGCCTTTGCCCGTATCGGCTGGCATTTGGGGACGAATGAACCGATCGCTCTGAGGTAGCCCCATCGTCAGGCGAGTTTTGTCGGTCAGCCCGCGGCCGATAATCAAAGGAATTCTGCCGCCAGCACGTACTTCATCGACGATCGCATCGGGCTGCAAGCTAAAGGTTGAAATCACCTCACCTGCTTCATTGGTGACTTCTCCTTTGAAGGGATGGATGGTGATCACCATGCCCGTTTCGAGGTGGGTCACATCACACTGGATGGGCAACGCCCCAGAATCTTCAGCGGTGTTGAAAAAAATAGGAGCGATCGTGCCGCCCAAAATATAGCCGCCTGTACGCTTGTTGGGCACGAAGGGAATATCTTGCCCAATGTGCCAGAGCACAGAATTGATGGCAGATTTGCGCGACGAGCCAGTTCCTACGACATCGCCTACATAGGCAACGGGGTGTCCCTTTTGCTTTAACTCGACGAGGGTGTCTAGCCCGCCAGGCATCCGCGTTTCTAGCATTGCCAGCGCGTGGAGTGGGATGTCGGGGCGAGTGGTGGCGTGGGTTGCCGGCGAGAGATCGTCGGTGTTGGTTTCTCCGGGCACTTTAAAGACCGTGACGGTGATTGCATCTGCCAGGGCTGGGCGACTGGTAAACCAATCTGCATTTGCCCAGGCATTCATCACCTGTTGGGCGGCGGGGTTCGTTTCTGCCAGCACTTGCACATCGTGGAAGGCATCAAAAATCAGCAGGGTTTTGCTGAGGGCGGCAACGGCTTCTTGGGCGAGTTCTGTTTCATCGGAGGTTAACATCTCGATTAGGGAATGCACGTTGTAGCCTCCCATCATGGTTCCTAGGAGCATCACGGCATCTTTAGGCGAGATCAAGGGACTGGTCAGGGTCTTTTTGGCAAGGCCTGTCAGAAAGCCGGCCTTCACGTAGGCAGCCTGATCAACGCCAGGGGGGACACGATCGCGCAGCATCGCCAGCAGTGCTTCGGCTTCGCCCGTCGGAGGATTTTGGAGCAATTCACAGAGTTCGGAGGTTGTGGGGCAGTCAGCGGAAGTGGGGGAATGCCCAAGGCAGCGCGTTCGGCGACATGTTGACGGTAGGCTTCAAGCATTTCAAATCTCTCTTACGATCGGCATTCATCGATTTTGCGGCGTTCGGTCGATTAGTTCAACCTTTCGATCGATTGTGCGGGGTTGGGTGTCTATTTTCAGTATGAAGAGTTTCTTTTTGAGTTGGGGCGATGCCGGAGTTGTAGACTAGTTATAATTTTTTCAGGCATTCTCTGATCCACGATCGAGCACCACCTCTGTGACGACTTCACGGGTGAAGACTTCTTCAACTTCGGGCAGTGTTTCTAAGGTCAAACGGGGCTGACTCGAACCAGAAAGCAACTTCAAAAGCTTGGGTTTGGGATTGTGTAAAAGGTAGATAATGCGATCGCCTACCTGCCAGGTTTCGTCAGCAGGGATGATGTGGAGACAGCGATCGCGCTCCATCATCAATGGCATTAATGTTTCAGACTGAATGAGCGATCTCAAATGGGCTTGCTGAGATTCAAATCCAATTTCTTGCAGCGTAGTTTCACCCAGTTTGATCGCATCATCTACTAAGTATTGATTCCAGGTCTTAAGCAAAACTTGAGCATAAAACGCTTGCCGAACCTTATGATTTGATGAACCCTCTGGGAAGACCGCTAACACCCTTGGCGGGTTAAATTCTTCGGCAGCACGTTGTGCCACGACTAAATTTACTTCTCCATTATTGGTCATGGCGAGAAAGGTTCCGGCAGAGGCTAATCCGGCTTCTTCGAGCACATCGGTATCAAGGGCACTGCTGATAAATAGCTTGAGATTTTCTTGAGGCTCTGGCAATTCAGATTTTGGATCGGTGTCAATTAAGGCAACCGATTCGCCTCTTTCTAGAAATAAGCGGGCAATTAGTAAGCTAAGTGAATTGCACCCCACAATCACTGCACCTGTGGCATTTTTAGAATTAATTTGTAGGAGGTTTGCAACCCATTGTGCCGTCAAAGCTTGAGCTACCACTGTTAGAATAATTGTCAAAAATACTAGCGCTTTGATCGAGTCTCCGCCATTAATGCCGCGTTGAGTTAATAGAATCGCAAACAAAGATGCAACAGAAGCGGCAATAATTCCTCTTGGAGAGATCCAACTTAAAAATAGCTTTTGTTGCCAACTCAAATCACTATTCCATGTGCAAACCCACACACTGATCGGACGCACCACAAACATTAAGGCGAGAACGGTGAATAAACCACCCCAGCCCAAAGCGAGAATGCCTGCGATCGACAGATCCGCCGACAGCAAAATAAACAACACCGACACCGCCAAAGTTGTCAACTGCCCCTTAAAGCGCTTGAGCAATCGTTCTTCGGGCAAGGCTGACGCTCGAAGGACGATCCCCGCGATCACCGTTGCCATCAGGCCTGCTTCACTTTGCAGCAGTTGCGCGCCCCCAAACAGGCCCCATAAGCCAGCCAAGACTACCAGATTCTTCAGATCTTCTGACAAAAATGTGGCGCGTTTGAGGATGAACCCCAATAGCCAGCCGCCCACCGACCCAATCCCTGTACCAATTCCCAAGCGAATGCCCAAATCTCTGGCAACTGTCCAGGCATCTGCGTTGTTGTTGAGCAGCACATTCAGCACTCCTACGGCCAAAATTGCGCCCACCGGATCGATCAACACCCCCTCGCCCTCTAGCAATGTCGCGACCTGGCGATCGACCTTCACCTGCCGCAGCAAAGAATTAATCACCACTGGCCCCGTGACGACAATCAGCGAACCGTAGAGAAAGGCGATCGACCAGGGAAACTCGCTCAACCAGTGGGCTGCCATCCCGCCGCCGACCAGGGTGATCAGGGTTCCGATCGTCACCAAATTTCGCAAACTGCCCGACACGCGCCCCAATTCTCGCAGTTGCAGATTAAAGCCGCCCTCAAACAAGATCACTGCCACAAGCAGCGCCACTAGCACCTCTAGCCCGTCGCCCAGGCGATCGGGATGCAGCAAACCCAAACCACTTGGCCCCAGGCAAATGCCAAAAATCAGCAAAAAAACAATGCCTGGAGTCTTCAAATATTCGGCCACAACTTGAGCGCCAATCCCGGCGATGACGGTGATGACGATTTGCAGCGTCAGATCTAGCGGTGTCTCTATCGGCATGAAGTTAAACTTCGTTGGGGTCGATGCCCAACTGACGCAGCCGTTCAGCGAGGCGATCGGCCCGTTGGCGTTCTTGCTCGGCCCGTTGGCGTTCTTGCTCGGCTCGCTCGTCTCCGGTCAACAGCAAATTCCCTGCATCATCCCACCAGCGCAACCAGGGAAGCTCCATCCCTTCATAAGAACCTGCCCAGATGCCTAGCTCAACGCCCAGGGCTGGGATGGGAAAGTGCCCACGATCGTTGGCTGCAACGGGTTGATAGCTTCCTTCGATCAGGTGATAGAGATCGATCGAGGCTTTGCTGACCTCATAAATGCCGTAGAACGGAATCCGAATCGCCTGTTCGTAGACCCAAAATTTACCCGTAACAGGGGTACGATCGCGTTCTGCGCTGCCATCACCAGAGGAAAACTCTAGGGCAACCAGAGGCGCAACATATTCTTGCCACAGCACATAGGAGCGCCGAAACGCGCCATTCAGCATCGGAGGGACATGGGGAACGTAGAACCAATCGGGGGCTTCGGCTCCTTTTTCGGGGGGATCGGTCAACCGCCAATAGATGCCGCAGTCTTGACCGATGCAATATTGCTCATCAGAATGGAGGGCTTGCAGCACGGGACGAATTGAGTTGGTCAGCAGGTTACTTTGAGGATGTTCTTGAAAATTTTTCACAAAGGTTCCGTCTGACTCTGGGAGTTGGGTGTGGTCAGGCAGGGCTGTAGTGGTGAATTCAGAGAATTGTGTTGCAGTCATGGGGATGACTTTCTGTTGGGGTTGAGAACTATTGTAGAGGAAGGGAGGGATGGGGGGTTGGCTGCGCCACGCTTTGCGAGAGGAAGAGGGGATCAGTGCAGGAGGCTGGGCGGATGAGGGCACTTTTAGCGGCTAGGGTTTGAGAAGGGGATAGTAGAGTTGCCCGATCGCATTGACAAGCCCTGCTTGGTTGCCTGCTTGGGTTCCGCTGCCGGTGTAAATATCAACGCGACCTGCGCCGATGATTGCACCGCCTGTGTCTTGATCGAGCATGAAACGGCTAACAGGACGCTGTTCTAATTGTTCATTGGGCATCTGAGTTTGGATGAACGCCAAAGCACCCGGTGGCATTAGAGATTTGTCGCTGGCGATCGAGCGCCCTGCCGTCACCGGAAACCCTAAGTTTCCTGTAGCGGCAGCACCGTTAGTATCTCGAAAGAATACAAAGCGACGATTGCGAGGAAGATAGACATTCAATTCGTCGGGATACTGCTGAAAATACTGGATGACATTGGGTAAATTTAGATCTTCTAATCGCAGTTTGCCGTCTTTGACCAGTTCTCGTCCAATGCCCGTGTAGGGATGATTGGTGTATCCGGCGACTCCGATCGTCATCACACTGCCATTCGTCAATTCTAGGCGAGCAGACCCCTGAACTTGAATCAGGAAGGCTTCTAGGCGATCACGTAGCCATACGAGTTCCAACCCTCGTAGTATTCCTTTGTTGCCCTGCAAGCCGTTTTCGCCTTCGAGTTCTAAGCGAGTGGGATGGGGGAGCTTTAGTTGGCTGGGCAAGCGATAAAGCGGATAGCGAAATTCTGCGGTGCGATCGCGACTGGCGGCATACACTGGCTCAAAATAACCTGTGAAGGAGACGGTTCCCTGTCCGTCTTTGCCCACAGATTGATAGAAAACAAACTCTTTTTGGACTGTGACCTGTAGCTGTTGGGCAGAACGAGCGGTGAGTAGAAGTTGGCGAAACCGTCTGAGGCTACGTTGCACCCGATCGCGCGTCACCCCTTTAACCGGATACCGACGATACGCTTCTATGGCTTTGGTGGTTTGCAAGTAGCGCAGGCTGTAATCGATTGCGCGCACCATAGCTGAACGATCGCCCCAAAGCTGCTCATCCCATCCCTGGGGAGGCTGGGCGATCGGTCTCAGGGGAACCACAGACAGCTTGGGCGTAGGCAGAACTGGAGCCGTAGGAGTGACCCCCGAACCCACAGAGCGATCGGGTGCTATCCCCACTGCCCAACCCAAAAGTGCCAAGAGTGAACCCATCCCAGCGATTCGTAGGTTTTTTCTCACAAATTTCTTCTTGTTGTCAAGCAGAGCCATGCCTCATCCCTGGTCTTAGTAGCGATCGACGCTTCCAGAGTACAGTGGCTCAACCCGAATTCCAATCACTTTGAGGGGACGCACCACCATGTATTCTCCTTGAATATTTTTGATAGGAACGCTGATGAAGTCGTTGGAAGCTGCTTTGGGCACGAGTTCACCGCTGTACCACTTTTGGAAGTCTTGAATGGTGGCAAATCGCACTTCTTCACGATGTCCGCCTTCGAGCAACAGATGAACTGCAAACTCGCTCGGTGTTCTAGGCATATGATTTCATCCGAAACATGACGACACTATTATGGGCTGGAAGTGCGCCGAAATCACGATCGCTCGATCAGGGGGGCTAGAATTCTGTCGATCCCATGAGAATGGCTGCGATCGCGCCTCACATCGAAGCTCGCTTGACTCACACACTCGTCTGGCTGAGCAATCTGAGTTGATTTGGCTATTATTAATACGGAGAGGGGGGGATTCGAACCCCCGTTGAGTTGCCCCAAAACGCATTTCGAGTGCGTCGCATTCAACCGCTCTGCCACCTCTCCAAGGAGCATTTAGCGTACCAGTTCTCAATATACTACAAGGGCGAAGCGTCGGTTTCACTAAATCCTAAAGTCTTCTCAAATTTTCCATTTATCCAACGAATTGCACCATCACGGCTGGTCTGATATACCTGAGTTTGGTTGGCTTGCAGCCGATCGACGGTCTCCAAATCAACTCGACTGGAGTAGGCGATCGCCACCTGCGGCTGGAGTGCTTTTATCAGTTTCCCATTCAGGGAGCCACCCGGCCACCAAAGCACCTGGGGCGACTGCAACCTCAGCGCTTCTGTTTGTTGCAGATTGGGCGCACTTTTGAGCCACACCCAGGTCTGACGATCGATTTGTAATTGCACCATTTCAGAGTCGGTGCTGATGGGTTGAATGGTGGTCGATCGTAGTTTCAGAGTTTGCCCAGTAGCGAGCGTTAGGTAGCGCCCTTTTTGGGCGTTCACAGCTTCCATGAGTTGCAAATGAGAAGCCGTCGTTTGATAGAAAGACTTGACGGGCATCTCTTTGAGAAGTGCCAGCCAGCCAGAAATATTGCGGCTGGTGTTTGTGGTTGCAATGGCCCAATCGATCGCATTAATGCCTTCTCTTTGCAAAAAGGGCAACACGGTCGAACGAACGATCGCCTCATCACCACTGTTGATCAAAGCAATCTGCCCTCGATCTTGAATCACCAACACCGGATCGCGAGACGTTGCTAACACCGTTGCTTGAAACAAATTGGCTTTTGCGTAGTAGGCAGGCAAAAATACAAGGGCGATCGCAAACATGGCAATGAGCCATATCTGTCGTTGTAGCGGGGGACGCAGCCAGGGCAGGCAAATCAACGCATATAGAATCACTACGGTGAATGCTGAAATTGTCCCCACTGCGATTGCATTTCCGGGTAATTCACAGAAAAAATCTACGATCGCCAGCAACAAATAGGTCGGGTAGTGCAATAGCCAGGCTGATGCGGCTCCGGCGATCGGTGACACGAGAGAACACAGTGCGCTGATAATTCCACCAATGCTGATGATAGAAATGAGCGGGGTTACAATCACATTGGCAGGAATGCTATAGGGAGAGGTGATCCCAAAGGTGAAGAGTAGTAGGGGCAACGTCCAAATATAGGCAGCGATCGGAATCGCAATCATGGTAGAGAAAAGGCTGGGCATCCAGTCAAGACGCTTTGTTAGAGGTGAGACGGTGATTTGCAGACCCATTGTTGCGAGAAAGCTAAGTTGAAATCCTAAGTCCCAAATCCAATTTGGGTTTGCCAACAGTAAAATGATTGCGGCGAGCAACAATCCACCCAATGGTTTGATGTTGCGTTTCATCACGATGCCGATCAACAAACCAGTACCCATAATTACAGCCCGAAGCACGGCAGGTTGAAGCCCTGTCAACCCTAAAAAGATCAGCAATGCAGAAAACCCAAACCCCGCTTGAACTCTTTCAGAACAACGCTTCGTCAACGCCAGCACAACCCCTAAGATCAAAGATACCTGGAATCCGGAGGCGGCTAAAGCGTGAGATAGACCAATGCGAATAAATTGATCTTTCACGTCGTAGGGTAGATCAACCACGCGACTTCCCAAAACCATTGAGCTAACCAATTGACCTCTGGGCTACCCAACCAATCAATTTGCGATCGTACGATTCTCTGCTGAATAGCCCACCATCCCCAAGAATTTCCTTGCTCGATCCCTTGCAGCGATCTGCCTCTCAAGCCTGCAAAACAGCCTGCTTGAGCCAGATATTTTGCGAAGTCAAAACCACCGGGGTTGGTTGCTGGTTTCGGTAGATAGAGAGACCCCGTGATGGCGATCGTTTGCCCCGGATGCACCCCTGTTGCTTGCAGCAAAGGCACGGTAGCGTAGATTTTTCCTCGCACACGATCGGGCGAAATTTTTGCCGATTCTGCTCCATTGACTTGCCGAGTTTCTAGCCAAATTTGTGCATCACCCCGGCGAGTCAGACGCGGCATCTCCATTACTTTCCCAGATACCGTCACGGGTTGCTTTTGCCCAACGGTTGCCGCCATCAGCCGACTCACATCAAACGCAGAGGGCTGCGGCACGCAGATTTGGCCATACAAGCTGGCAACCAGACCCACCACACCCGCAATGAGCCAAATTCTGGCACTAAACCGACCTCGCCTCCATCGGGGCAACCCGATCGCCGCCGCCACTCCTAACCCCAGCACAACCCCGCCTCCCCAGGGAATCCCTGTAGACAGCAACCCTAGAATGTACGCCAGTCCTAGAATTGCTCCACCTTGGAGATGGATTCCCACATTTTTAGGCATCGCTGCACCCTGAGTGTTGGTTGGTAAAAGAGCCTTCTCAGAGTGCCCAGATTTCTGAGCATGCAGCAGCAATGATGGCGCTCCGATCGAGCACTAGATCGAGAGACCCAGCTTCAAGCCCAAAGCTGCATGGAGAACCATTAACCCGATCGCAGCACTGCCCAAATAAGCATGAAGCATTCGCAGGTTTGCTTTGCCGCCAAACTGGGTGAAGGCGATCGCCCCGTTGAGAAACAACAGCAGCAACACGCCGTTTGCCGTCCAAAAATGCGGGCTTTCGAGGATGGGTTTTTGCTGCATGACCAGCGATAAGACTCCGCCGGTGTAGCCCAAGGTCAAAAATAGGGTCATCAAAGGTGCGGCTTTGCTGTGATCCGTCCGATTTTTGGCCGCGACTTCCTTGTCTGCGGCTAATCTGCCCTGCCAACCCGACCAGGCAACGTAGCTACCCAATACAAAAATCACAATTCCCATCATGGCTGGGTGTCCCCAATGGACGATCGGTCCAGGCACGCCCAAACTGCGAAACCAGGCTGCGATCGGCTCCAGAAATGCTCTCAAGTTCATCGTCGTGTTCTCCTAAAAAAAATGTAGTGGCTCAGTCAACCAATCCGAGACCTTAAAAAGGTAACGCACGTAGGTGAAAGCAGGGTCAAGGAGCAAAAAAGGAGAGGCACAGTCTATAAAAAAATTCACAAATCAAATCGGATCGCTATAGAATCAGGAAACTTTAGTTGCACAAAACTTAGCAATTCTTTTTTATTTTTCTTCTCGTGTCGATAATAATCAGCCTTTGATTGTTTTACCCCTGTGCTGTTTAACTATGCTTACCATTTCTGAGCGATCGACTTCTCTGGGGCGATCGTGGCTGCCAAGAACGTTCGTCATTACTGCCCTGTCCTTTGGTGGATTTCTGTCGTGTGGGTTGTTCCTAGCTTTGCCTCAAGTCGTCTACGCGCAAGCATCTGACCTAGAAAAGCGAGGCGAGCCAACCGAAGAACTCGACGATCTGCTGCAACAAGGTCGAGAGTTTCTCGACAATGGAAATTTGGCAGACGCACTAGCGACCTACCAAAGGGCAGCAGAAATTGATGTAAAAAATCCCCGTATCTTTTCTGGGATTGGCTACATCCATGCCCAAAAAGGTAACTTTCAGGAAGCAGTAGATGCCTACCGGCAGGCGATCGTCCTTGATCCCAGCAACCCTGATTTTGAATATGCCCTGGGCTTTAGTCTGGCAAATCTAGGCAACGATACAGATGCCGTCGCTGCTTATCGCCGAGCTACAGAGCTTGCTCCCAAAAACTTGAATGCTCACATGGGTTTGGGAGTCGTTCTTTCTCGCCAGGGTGAGTACGATCGGGCGGTCGAAGCTTACCGACGAGTCATTGCCCTCGATCCCAAAAATGCCCAGGCGCAGACCTCGATCGGGTTAATTTTGCTTCAGCAAGATCGCCCGAAAGCAGCCCTGACGACCCTCCAACGAGCCGTAGAGATCGATCCTCGCAACAGTGGCGCTCAGATTGGTTTGGGCATTGCTTGGTTGAGCCAGGGAGATCGATCGGCGGCTTTGGCTGCCTTCAATCGAGCCGCCCGACGCGATCCCAACAATGGCAAACTTCACCTTCAGATTGGCAAAATCTTGCAAGAAACGGGAGATGTTCGGGGTGCTTTGAGTGCCTACCAGCGAGCAGTGAATGTGACTCCTAAACTAATCGATGCCCAGGTCGCCCTGGGAGACTTGGCCTTAGAGCAACAAGAATTTATGCGGGCAGTCTTAGCTTTCCGCGAAGTGGTGCAGCTTGATCCACAAAATGCCCATGCTTTCTACCAGTTGGGTTCTGCTCTCAAAGGACGCAATCGCATCGAAGAAGCGATCGCTGCCTTCCAGCAGGCCCAGTCTCTCTACGAGCAGCAAGGCAATGCAGCAGAAGTGAGCCGCATAGAGACTGCCTTGAAGGAGTTGAGAAGTTAAGGCATCCCTGACAAGTTGACTCTCTGGCGCAGAATGAACTCAGCGATCGCCAAATCAACTGGGGTTGTCACTTTCAGGTTGGTCTCTTCACCCTCGACAATTTGCACCGGGAGGTTGCACTTCTCGAAGAGCGCAGCATCGTCGGTGACTTCCCAGCCTTGCCTGCGTCCTTCTGCATGACACTTTTTGAGCAAAGGAACTGAGAAGCCCTGCGGAGTTTGGGCTGCCCACAGTTGGCGACGATCGGGTGTGCTTTCTACCATTCTTGCAGCATCCACTACTTTGATCGTGTCCTTAACTGGGATCGCCGCGACAAACCCTGTACAGGTGAGCAACGCCTCAGAGCAGCGATCGAACAGGTCAGCCGTTCCCAAACACCTTGCGCCATCGTGGATCAAGACATGTTTTGCGGTGGGAGGAAGGGCCTGCAAGCCTTTGTACACCGATTCTTGCCGAGTCGCCCCACCCTGAATCAACTCCACAGGTTTCGTCAGTGCCAATGATGCGATAATCGCTGTGAATTCTTCCCAATCTTCGGGTTGCCCAAGGATGCCAATCCAGCGAATCGATCGGGCCGATTCTGCGGCGAGCAACGTCCAGGCGATCAAAGGTTTGCCAAACAGATCGAGTAGCAATTTGTTGCGTTGGGCTTTACCCTGAGACTGCCACGCGCTGCCCATGCGCCGCCCTGACCCTGCTGCTGGTATGAGT
>JAAUOZ010000092.1 GCA_012034655.1 Leptolyngbyaceae cyanobacterium CSU_1_3
GCGTGAATGAGTTTTAGATCAACAAAGCTAATGCAATTGTGATCTAGAACTGTAGCTTATTCCCTATCTATCTTTTGTCCAACCCTACGGGTCCACCTCAAAAGTGCGCGAACTTTTTAAGCTTCTGCGCCCTGCTGCTCCGCCAAAATCTTTTTTCCTTCTCGAATACAGCGAGAAATTCTTCTGCGAACTTCTTCACTCATGGCGGTTTGATTTTTCGTACACCATGCCTCAAAAGCCTCTTTGTCCCCAGCCTCGATCGGGACTTCAATCTTGACGGTTTTCAGCTTTGGCTTTGCCATAAGACAATGATCAACCCCTAGAAGTAAACATATAAAAGAATTTCTCTGATTTGGGTCAGGACGTGGATCATGAGACGGAAGAGATAGAAATCACTGTTTGAAGATGGTTGAGTGCATCTAAAGGTGATTGATACAAAGAAAAGCGTTTTTTATAAAGACTCATGACTTCAATCCTGACAAGGCTTTGGGCTTCTTAGGAGTTTACTCGATCATTCAAATTTTGTGAAAGAAGAATTTTCAAAGCGAGGCTCTTTTTTTGAAACTTCTAAAATTTCCCCTTCGCTAAATTTGCTTAAGTTAGATTTCAGGCTGCGATATTTTTGGGCGATCGAGTAACTCAACCTGTCGAAAGCGCTCTTTGACGAACGAATCTAAAGAGCCTTTGGCACTTCTACAGATCTAAATAGGTATTGCAGAGCTTCAAGGCACCATAGTCCGCCCTGCATCGTGTAGCCTGACCAAATTCTCAACCGGATGAATGCCTCACTATCTGCAAATGATGAAGCACCTGAATGGGAACTACCTGACGAATCTGTGCAAGCCTTTCAGGGTTTCCTTCAGCCGCTTCGGTCAGCGGGTCACTTGTCGAGGAAAGCGTTTTCTTTGGATCACCCGCTGCGTCTTCAACCTCAAATTGGGCAGGTGATCCAGTTCTGGTTTTTTCTGCTGAAAGGTGTTGTTGAATTTGCTGCCGCTTTATCTGTCGCCGTTGTAAAGTTGCCCAGACCTGTTCCCAATGAACGTTATCCAAACAATAAACCCTGAGCTTTTCCCCTTCATAACCTGGGTGCGATCGCGACCAGTGCAAAATCAGTTTGATCCCTAGTTGTGACAGAAGCTGGTGAATAATCTGGGTGTCGCTCATGTCTTGGGTAATGGTGTAGTGGAGCGCTACTTTGATGGGTCGGGTGAGTTCGCGGGCCCGATCGGCATAGGGTTTCAAGTCATATCGGCACCAGTGCCAGCCAGCGCAAAGCTTGGCAATCAGTTCATCGAGGCCGATTTGAGTGCGGAGCCAGCGTCGCAGTTCTGAGCCAGAGATGTCCCAGGGGCAATATCCCTGATTCCAGGCAGCTTGTTTCTCCAAGGCTCTGGCGGTACGATCGAGGGCAACCCCAGGAAACAGTTGACCCTCCAGGTTGAGCAGTTCGCCCCGTCGTCTCCCTTCGTTGTCCCACTGCACATCCTCCAGCGTGAAACAGTTCAGGCAGTAAAACTCTTTAAGGTAAAACTTGTCGATCGCGAACGAGGCTTCTCGCCCCAATCCTTCCCGCTGCTCCAGCATGAGAAGTTCTGTGAACGTTAACTTGTCCGTGGCTCAGAAGGTAAGCCACTGGTTTTACCAGTGCGACTTGAACAGCTTTTAGCGTTCCCGGAGTACCAAAGCGCATGTAAAGTAACTCCCACGGTGGCTTGAACCAACCCGTAGGAGAATAAACACATGTCGGAATTGTATCAAAGCTTGTCCCCTAGCAAGTGGGATGGTAAGTATCATCTGATCTTTGTGCCGAAGTATCGACGGAAAGCCATGTTTTTGGAGATACGGCAGTATTTAGGTCCGGTCTTTCATGAGTTAGCCCGTCAAAAAGAATGTCAGATTATTGAAGGACATCTGTCGGTGGATCATGTCCACATATGCATTGAGATTCCTCCAAAACATGCAGTGTCCTCAGTGGTTGGATTTATCCAAGGGAAAAGCGCAATTGCGATTGCTCGACGATTTAAGGGAAAGCAGCGAAATTTCGAAGGGGAGAATTTCTGGGCGCGAGGCTACGCAGTGTCAACGGTTGGATTTGAAGAGGAGGAGGTGCGTCGCTATATTCGTGAGCAGGAAGCGTCTGACCAAAGTGGACGGTTCTAGCTAACCTTCTAGCAACCCACAGACATCCTTGGTCAAGCACACCCGCCCTTGGGGCGGTCACACTCATCAAGCCCCCGGCTTCGCCGGGGGTGTCTGACTTGGTGGCTGAAATCGCAGCATCCACGTATTTGTTTGCGACTTGAATTGAGTCTTTGAGGTTGGCGGCGGCGTTCATTTGCTCTCGGTAAGCCAGTGCATCCTGTTCTCGCTGGGAGTCAGACACGCGGGGCAGGTCTGGGTTTGGCTCGAAGCCGATCGCGTCATTGGCAAACTCCTGCAAATCAGGTAGATTGATCTCGAAATTCTGGGGAAGGTTAAAGGGCATTTTGGGAACTCCTTAAACGAAACTGACAACATCAGAGAGAACACAATCAATGTCTGTCCAATCGCGTTCAGAAGCAGGTTGATGACTGTCTATACGAAGGGGAATAACCTTTGATTGAGTCTGTTCATTCACACTTTCAAAAACTCCTGGACTGCCCATCTCAGGGGGAGATTCAACCACGACAGGCATTTCGGTGACTGGGTTTTTCTTCGGTTTAGGCATTGTGTTTTCTCCTTCAAATCTGGGAATTTTTGCGTTAAAACGTTTTGAGCAGTTTTCGAGTATCAGAAGGTATTAGTGCTGTCCAGTCTGGCTCGGAGTGCCAGTCCCAAGCTTGTAGATCTTGATGCCACAGTCCTTGACCGCTTTCAGTAGGGGACGACTTGTGGGATTGCTCAGAATTTCCGTCGCTACGTACTGAGCCAGTTCAATGCAGTCGAGCGTAATGTCGTTGCCGCGTGAATCCACGACCGCGCAGAGCGTTTCCTGTCCCTGCTTTTCGAGGTGAGCGAAGAGGTTCGCGAGCGCCTGGAATTCCTGACTGAGTTTTGCCATGCGAGATGACCTCCTAAGGGAACCAGAATGTTGGGTTGGAAAAATTAGCAGGCAGAGCACCGATCGTCGATTTGAGCGGACAAGCCAGCGATTTCGCAGTGGATGGCGGCACGTTCCGTGCTCTCGATCGCGGCCCAAAGTTCCAAATTACGGCTGAGAGGAAAGAGAGATCGCTAATTTGATTCGCTCTTGCTGACAGTGAATTGCGGCTAGACGAGCTGTTTCCACTGCAATCTGTAGGTTCATTGCTGCCAGTTGGCAATCGATAAAAGTTTGGTGGGTCTATAGTCGAGCGCGGTTGACGCTGTGTTGGGCCGCAGTCAGTTCAGCGAGTTTCGTGCTTTCCATTGGTCTGAGGACTCTGAGGGGTTTGAGAAAGGTGAGGGGCAATCAGCCAAATCAGAAGTAAGCCGATCGCCAAAACAATCACGCCGATCCCGATTGACCATTTTCGGATTGGGGCTTTCCCGGCGCTGGCAAAGTTCCAGCCTCAGCAGCTTGCACCGTTGCCTTGAACGCTTGCTGCTTCAGTTGCAGGGCGGTGTAACCGAGTTGAACGCCTTTTAGCTGGAACTCTTGCAGGAGGAGTTGATCGCTGAGGCTGGTTGCTTCCTGGTACTGAACATTCAGGGTTTCAGCTTCTTTCTGCTGCTGTTGGATCTGTGCAAGAACTTGTTGCTGCATCGCTTCAAACTGCTGCATCCGCTGTTGGGCTTGGGTGAGATAGGCGGTATCGTCGCCGGGGGGAATAACGCCAGGAATCGCGGGTAGAGCAAGACTTGAGCCGATGTGCAGCACCATTCCACCGGGACGAGTAGCATTGCCACCTCCAGAAATGCTGTTGCAGGAAGGTTCTTTCTCTGGTGGCAAAACATCGGGGTGGATCGCAGGGGGTTCTGATGCTGGGGCACTGGCGGCAGCATCACGATCAGTAAACTGTTCAGCCAGAACCGATGCCCATTTCTTTTTGGAACCTGTAAAGTAGCGATGCCCTAGTAGGTCAACTGCTAAGGGCGAATAGCGATCGTCACTCAGCCGCAATTCCGCTTCGGAAAACCAGGGGGCGATTTCGCGCAAATCAACAAACCACTTCTGAATATTCCGTTTCGACTGCCCGTAGTGAGCGGCGATCTCTTTGCAGAACTGGGGTTCTGCGGGTTTCCAGTGATCGATCTTGAGCAACTCATTAACAGGAGTTAGCCGGGGGCTTGTCGGTTCGCATCCGTCCAGATTTTCGTTCGTAGCGGTGTTCGTAGCGTCTTCGTGCAAAGGAACGTAGGAACGATCGCTCATCGGAGTGAAATTGGTCGCAGTAGGTTCGTAGGTTGCTTGAACATCAGTAGCAGCAAAGGTTCTGTCCATTATTCGTATTCTCCTTAGAAAAACTCGTAAGCGGTTTCAAGGTGTTCTGGGTGCGTCGGTTCCCGCTCGCTTACGAAAAAGAATAGCACACAGTTTACATAAAGTGTGTACACTTAAGTTAAATACCGTGCTATCGAGTAATCTGGAGGGATACGAAGTGTATGCAGTTCAACGACGTGGCAACAAACAAAGCCAGACTGGTCGCTTATTGCGAACCAGAAATCAAAGAAAAACTTGAGAGGCTGGCAGAAACTCGTTTGCGAAGCCTAAGTAACCTAATTGAGTCTGTCTTGGTAGAAGAAGTTGCCAAAGCCGAAGCAAGCGGAGAACTGAAGGTAGACCCTACGAATAAGAGCAAGTGAGGTAGATGAACATGACCATGACTTTAGAAATTGATCTGGAGAGGATTGCAGAACCACTTCTGTTTCCTGGGTTTACTTGGCAGCAATTTAAGGCAGTTGAACCTCTGCTAGATGTCCCAGGGGTGAGGTTATCTTTTTTAGATGGAGTACTAGAAATTCGCCGAATGCCAGGGAAAAAGCACGAAGTCGTGAAGAAGCGGATTGGAATTCTCGTCGAAGCTTATCTAGAAATTGCAGGTATTCCACATACACCGACTGGCTCAATGACATTAGAGAGTGAGTCTGGTCTAGTGCGACGAGAAGCAGATGAGTCTTATGAGATTGGAACAGATCGAGATCGTCCTGATTTAGCGATTGAAGTTGTTGTAACCAGGGGTGGAATCAATAAGTTGGAAGCGTATCGTCGTCTTCAAATTCCTGAAGTTTGGTTTTGGGAGAAAGAGCAGTTTTCTTTCTACGCGCTGCGAGTAGATAGATATGAGGCGATCCAACAATCTGAGCTTTTGTCAAATTTAGATAGACTACTTTTGACAAAAGCTTTAAGCGAACCCAATCACCTCAAAGCCGTACAAGAGTTTCGGCGATCGGTTGGAGAAGCAATTAGACCGAACCTATAACGGATGAACTTAGAGAAAACGATGCAAGCAATTCAACCCACAGAATTAACACTAGAAAAAGTCAACCAGGCAGTTCAAGCGATTCTTGAGGTTTTAGGAAACCCTGAATCTGAGCTTCACAGTAAGGCACTTAAAGCATTTCAGAGCGGTGATCATCAGGTAGTGAAGCGTCTTGCATCCACTCACTTGTCTGACCACTACTGCAAGGCATTGGGCTACTTGGGTGGAGCGTTAAAGCTAACTCCCAACACAGACACAATTTTGGCTGAGTCGGCACGGGCGGCGGCTGACTTTGCCAAGGAAAAAACGTTGGCTCAGTTGGGGGCTGCGATCGAAAAAGCACTCAGTTAAAGGATTTGAGGCATTATTGATGTAGGCAGTAGCAGCATAGGAAGGCGATCGCCATGACTCAAGCGCTAAGAAAATTGAATTTTGAGGAATACGCCAGTCTAGATGCTGAGGACTGGGTAGAGCTAGGCTTGCCGGAAGGTCGGTGTGAATATGTCGAAAATGAGGAGTTAAAGGAGTTGCCACCAGAATCTAGGCTGAATTTACTTATAGCCCGATATCTGAGTAGGTGTTTTGAGCAAATAGGGATTCCGTTTGAACTAATTTACACACACGCTTTTGAAATAGAGGTTCCAGTCACAGAGCAAGCGGAGGAAAAGACTCGTTACCCCGATTTAGTCATTCTTCACCCTGATCATCTTGAGCTAACCAAAAACAGAGCAACCATCACCCGCAAGATGCTGCCGCCTCAATTGATTGCTGAAGTGGTTAGCTCTGGGGAAGAAAACGAGAGGCGGGACTATCAGGCAAAACGTAAACAGTACCAGATGCGGGGCATTCCTGAGTATTGGCTGATTGATCCATCGCGGGCTGTAGTGTTAGTGCTGACTTTGGTGGGTAGCACTTATGAAGCAGCAGAGTTTCTAGGGACAGATTGCATTCAATCTCCAACCTTCCAAGCACTATCCCTGACAGCACAGCAAGTTCTTTCAGCGGGAGAAGCGTAGAAGTCATGACACAAGCCGCGAAAAAACTGACGTTTGAAGAATATTTGACCCTGGACGCTGAAGACTGGCTGCGGCTCGGTCTGCCAGAGGGACGATGTGAGTATGTGGATGGAGAAATTATCGCATTGCTCCCAGAATCAGAGCCAAACCAAGCCCTTGCGGAATATTTGTCGTTTGTCTTGTTAAACGCAGGCATCCCCTTCCGACTGATCAAATCTGGTGACTGCGAGATTGAAGTGCCACCCGTTAAATCCGGCGATCCTCGTACCCGCATTCCCGATCTGGTCATCCTCCGACCAGAACACCTCCCGCTCGTGGAGCGGCGACTCCTGATCACCCAGCAAATGCTGCCACCCGCTGTGGTTGTGGAGGCGGTCAGCCCCGGAAAAGACAATCGCGATCGCGATTACGAGCGGAAACGCGCCCAGTATGCCAGACGACAAATTCCAGAATACTGGCTCTTAGACCGGGAGGAAGACAAAGTGGTTGTGCTGGAGTTACAAGGGGAGCGCTATGTCGAATTGGGCGTGTTCAAAGGGAGCGATCGCATTATCTCTCCAACTTTTCCAGAACTCGTTCTAACCGCAGAACAACTCCTAAACCTGATGGAAGAGCGGCTGCGGCAGGAACAGCGACAACTCGAACAAAGAGCGGAGCAAGCGGAACAACAGGCACAACAGGAACGGCTACGGGCGCAACAATTAGAACAAATGGCACAACAGGAACGGCTACGGGCGCAACAACTCGCTGAACAGCTTCGGCGGCTCGGAATTGAGCCAGAGGAGGAGTAGGTGAATGATGGACGCACTCCATGATCCATCCATAACATTGCCTTCTGACGAGCCTGCTTTGCTGAATAATTGGCAGGCATTGGAAAAACTGGAACAGGAACGGAACCAGTTGACGACCAACTGCTACATTGCGGCAGGTTTAACGGCAGGTTTAGCACTGACAACTCCAGTTTTGATGGCGATGGCGTTTCCAGTTTTCAGGGGGATGCTGCCTCGATTGCAGAAGACCAGCCAGATTTGCACAAATATGGGACTGCTGCTGAAGGCGTTCGAGAGCCAGGGCGTTATCATTACCCCCGATCTTAAAGTGCCTGACAATGGAGCGCTTGACCTGTTTGTCCGATTTCCCAATTCACCCAAAGCCAATTTCGCGATCGGCTTACGTTCTAATGGGCATTCATCGGTTTTTTATAACAAGGAAAAGGAAAATTTATACCGTCGAAGGCAGAGCGGTGGACTTAAGCCCTGGCAAGTGGATTTATTTCGACGGATTGGTTTACAAGAATTTTGGCTGAGGAAGAACCGACAAGCCCTTTTTGGGCAATCATCGAAGGACAGAAACCGAGCTGTTGTGAAAGTGCTCGTGTTAACTGGAGAAACAAAATTGGGTAAGCATCCCGAACAGATGTATGCCATCATCGGTGATCAGAAAGTTCTGCTCGTCCAAAAGCGAGTTGCTGTTTACATTTTGGAGGAACGCCAACAGATTCCCTTTGTCAAAGCCTGGTTAGCTCAACACGCACAACCCCAATAACGGCTAAAACCCCAACGTCACGAAATGCGACCTAGGGGTTTTGAAAAAACTTTAGCCGGGGTGAAACCCCAACAGATGATGCTTTTGAACTGGCATTCATCTACAGTAACGTCAGTTCGGGATAAGGATTGAGGCAAGAAAGGGGCAAACCCGATAGGCTGAAAATACTAAAAATCACGCCCAGTTTGCCCCCCTGTTTAGTTTAGAAGAACTGTTCTGCTCCGTCGATGACTTCTGCGAAAGCTTTGAACCACAATGGAAACAGCAACTTTTAGGGTTTGGATTGCAGCAACGCAATCGACCCCGAAGCCTGAGCTTGAGTGAAATCATGACGATTTTGATTGGCTTTCATCAATCGTGCTACCGCAATTTCAAAACCTATTATCAAGAAAAAGTGCAATGCGAATGGGTGGGTGCGTTTCCAGGACTGGTGAGCTATCAACGCTTCATCGAATGGGTTCCAGGAACGTTAGTGCCGAGGTGCGCTTATTTACGCTCGTGTTTTGGCAAATGTAGTGGCATCAGTTTGATGGACTCGACCTCGCTTAAAGTTTGTCACAACCGCCGCATCAAGCCACACAAAGTGTTTGAAGACTGAGCCGCACGCGGCAAAACCTCAGTCGATTGGTTCTTTGGCTTCAAGTTGCACCTAGTTGTCAATGATCGCGGCGAATTGCTCAACATCATGTTGACTCCGGGTAACACCGATGACCGCACCCCTGTCTCAAAGCTGTTGCAGCAGTTGTTCGGCAAAGTGTTTGCTGACAAAGGCTATGTCTCACAGAAATTAGCCAAACAACTGCTCAAAACTGCGGGCATTCAACTCATTACGAAGCTCAAGCGCAACATGAAGCAGCGATTGATACCCTTGAATGACCGTTTGATGCTCCGCAAGCGCTCAATCATCGAAACCATCATCGACCAGTTGAAAAATATTTCGCAAATTGAGCATTCGCGCCATCGTTCTCCAGTCAATTGCTTTGTCAACATTCTGGGTGGATTGATTGCCTACTGCCATCAACCAAAGAAGCCGTCGATCGCACTCGACCACAATCTTCTGCTTCCGGCTTAACCCGAACTGACGTTACAGTATATGTTGCCTTGAAATAGGATGGCAACAAGTTTAGCTGTAAACCCATGCAGCAGAACTTTTGCCAATCTTCGAGGCGTATCAAACGTCATAGCTGGCGGGTTCCCTCGGTTTCTCACCCATTACGGAGAAACCGATCGTGTCACGTAATTCGCAGCTCCCGCTATTTGGTGAGGCACCGCCTTCACCAAAGACAGCGCTTCAGCAACATCAATCCACTGAGCCGAAACAGATACTTGCCACGCCCGCAGCCAAAGTAGCGGCTCAGTCAAAGATCAAGCCTGTACCCTCCACATCAACCTCCATATCCAAACCTGCACCCTACGGTTATTGCCGGGTGTGCGGTTTGCAGATCGCCATCCCTGGACTTGATGCCTCACTTTGCTCTAACCCAGCGCGTAGCTGTGGTTCATCGGGTTGGGTCACAGATCCTCAGTGGCTTGCGAGTCAACCGACTGCGAAGGGAGGTCAAGCATGAGCTTCCCTGCATCAACCAAACAACTGACCCTGGCTGAATTCACGCACCAGATCGAGCAGGAGTTTATCAGCGGCAGCGAGATCGCTCCCGCTCTCTATGCCACTGCCACTCGCATCGTCAGCGATACAGAGCAGCAGTTTGGAGAGGCTAGATACCCCATTCATGAAGCCCTGAACTGGCGATTAACTCGATTTGGGCAGTCTGCCCGATCGACGATGAATGCCGTCCTACTGCAACAGGAATCAGGTGAAACCTGGCAGGCGAAACTCAGCACCCCTCGCGTGGATCAAAAAAGACTGAGAAAAAGGCACCACTCACTATCAGAAGTACGAGACCCCGGTTGGCAATGGCTCGCGGGCATTTTTGCCGCCCATTCCACTGGATATTCGACAGAAGATCGCCCAACGGTTCAACTTGGAAATTTCCGACGACGAATCCTTCTGGCAATGGGTCGAAGCCCATCCAGAAATTGACATCACTTTGACTGAGGGCGGCAAAAAAGGGCTGTCTTTATTGTCGGGTGGGGAAGTGGTGATCGCCCTCTATGGTGTGAATGGTGGGTATCACAAGCTGTTGAATGATTCACGGCAACTCATTTCCGACCTTGCGCGATTTTGCCAGTCGGGTCGTCGAATCACCTTCGCCTTTGACCAAGACGCAGAACGCGAAACCCGACAGCGCGTGGACATCGCTCAAGGGCGAATGGGACGACTGCTAGCAAAAGCAGGTTGCGAGGTGGAGATTGCTCAGTGGGATGGCAGAGATGGCAAAGGGATTGACGACTTGATTGCCAACCAGGGCTGGCAAGCCTGGGAGCGGGCAAAGTTTGAGGCCCTGTCTCTCACCCACTGGCAGATTTGGCAACGGCTAGAGCAGCGATCGACCTACCCGGCAACCGTCAAGCTGACGACCGCTGATCTCTCGACGCTCACCCTCGACAATCTACCGGAGACGGGCATCATCGGCATTGAGAGTAGCAAGGGCACAGGCAAGACCAAATACACGCAGTCATTTAATGGCTCTACCGTTCAAGCTATGCTGAGTTAAAGTCTAGATGCCAAGATATTAAGCACCTCAGCTTAAAATTCTCAAAGTTTCTGAACCCATACCCTAAGCGTTTGATCAGCTTAAGTTTATTGTTGATTCCTTCGACTACTCCACTCGTCGTTCTGTTGAAAAAATAGCTCGTAATTTCCTCCAGCCAGTTCTCAATCGTTCCCACACTTTTTGGGAAGGTTTCTTTTGCATCTTCTAACCAATCTGAAATCTCAAACACTGCATCCATTGCTGTCCTGGTGTTCTCAAAAATCGCCCTTAACGTCTCTTTTTGCGGGTGCATTTGCGCTAAAAGAGGGGATATCTGCTTGACGGCTTCGAGCTTTCGCTTTTGAGTTTCACTCAAGCTTTCTTCCGGTCTGAGCAAGGCATATTTACTCGACTTCAAACTGGATTTGATGCGGTCTTTCTGGGCTTTATCTGGCTGGGTTGCGCTGGCTTTAATCACTTGATGACGCGCTGAGTTTAACTCGCGGCTAATCAACTGCATGACGTGAAATCGGTCAGCCACAATCACCGCATTCGGCATGACTTTTTGAATCAGTCCTCGATAATTTCCAGACAGGTCAATGCTCACTTCTTCAACTTGGCTCAGAACCTGAGTGCCCCACTCTCTGATAACTTCCTGGATATCTTCCTGTTTACCAGAACGCACCATCCCAATCAGTTTTTTGTGGTCTAAATCCACTAGCACCACGACGTAGTGACCCTGCCCTTTTCGCAGGGCAATTTCATCCATTCCTAACCGCTTCAGTCCTTTCACCTCTACCTTCATTTTTTTTTACTCAGGTATTGCACGATGGAGGCAACTTCTTCATCCGTTAAATCGTTCTGCTTCGCGACGTTGTGCAGATCGCTATGAATCACCTGTTGCACGATCATCTGAGCAAATCGGTCAGTATGTCTGCGACGTTCTCCGATGAACTCAAAGGTCTCACTAAACGGCTTCTGACAAACATGACACTTGAATTGTCGTCGATTTAGCTTCAGTAAAACCGAATGCTGACTCATGCTTAAATCTCGCACCAAATGCCAGTGATTTTGATGGAGATGAGTGCTGTCATTTCCGCAACGCGGACAGGTGACTTTTGTCGTTCTGGCTTCCACTTCTAAGACTAATTCTCGACCTAAATCGGAGTAGTCTTCAACGTCCATACCGGGTAAGTCAAGTAATTGTGTGAGGAGAGGCTGCATAAAGACCGAAAAAGTATCTCGCTATACATTAGCATACAAACTCCGATAGACCCATCGATTCTCTGGTTCATTAGTTTGCTTCTCTATCTTACTGATCTAACTGGGAGTATTACACCTTATTTAATTCATGATCCTTAGCACCTGATCGAAGTGCTTTCTCCCAGCACAGAAGCACTCGATCGGGGCGACAAATTCAAGGAGTACCGCTCCCTGCCCAGTCTGGAAGAATATGTTCTGATCAGTTCCACCGAAATCAACGTCGAAATTTACCGTCGAGGTGAGGGGCGTTTGTGGCTTTACACCGCTTATCAATCTCCAGATTTGATTGAGCTAGAAAGCGTTGGGTTTGAGTTCTCCATTGATCTACTCTACGAAGATGTTTTTCTGAATGAATGAGGCGATCGCTCCTGACTCTGCCAATGTGACCTGTCCAATATTTATGGGTACACCAACAATGACAGCGAGAACAGAAAGTTATCCATTCGGTATTGAATTCACGCTCTGGAAGCAATCGCAATCATCCTTACTCCTCGCGAATGTCCTTTTAGAACTCGATCGTCTATACCAATGTCACGATGATGGATGCGTACCTTCCGGGAATACAAGCGGTCATCCAGGAGGGAGTTTTACCGATCGAGGCAATCCGGGCGATCGAGGTGACGTAAGGCATGTGTCGCTCCTGCTCATACTACTCAAGTTTCTCTCTGTACCTGAGCTTGAAGCCGTTGAAGTTGCTCAATGGAAAGTCCTGTTAGTTCAGATATAGTTACGGTAGAAATGTTCTTCCGTAACATGTTGAGAGCGATCGTTTCTCGCTCTTCTTGCCGTCCCTTTTCAATTCCCATTTGCTCGATCGAGGTGACGTAAGGCATGTGTCGCTCCTGCTCATACTGCTCAAGTTCTGCCCGAAACGATTGCTTCAAGCCCTCCGGCAACTCCATCATCCAATCGAGAAACCGGAATAAATTTAGTATATCCTGCCGCTCAAAACCCTGCTCATAGAGCCGTCGAGTTAGTCTAAACTTCCAGTCCTTACGAGCTTGAGCATCATTTCGCGTCTCCTTCGTCTTTAGGTGAGCCATGATCGCGATCGCAAACGGATTTCGACTCACTTCCAACTCATCCCAACGCGGCGCATAGTCTAATAACTTGACGATCGGAAATTCAAAGCTAGCGCGACACCCCCATAATTCCTCTGAAAACGGTTGCGGTCGCCAAGAATCTCGCTCATCACCCAAAATTGCCAAACTTGCAATCTTTTGCTGATACTTATCCCGCAATCGGTAGTAATACACAAACATCCTGTCACTAAAGTTGCCCTCTTCCTGGCTCTGGATTTCGATATGCACCAATACCCAAGTCTCCTCACCAGTGAGTTTCCAGACCTTCACCAGCTTATCTGCCAGCCGTTTTCCTAATTCTGCATCCCGCACGACTTGTTGCAACTCTTGATCCAGGAAGTCATATCCGCGACTCCAATCAATATCATCGTGAACTTGAAGAAAGAAAAATCGGATAAAATCCTGGAAGTAGGCTTCTAGAATGTCTTTCCACGGGCTATCGTACTCATCGCGTGGCTCAGTCATCATTCATCAACAGAAAAACACCGCATTAGTTTAACACTGTCATTCTTCAACAAAAATGCAGCTAACTTTTTACAATTCCACGGCTACTTCTATTCCGCTTGATGAAATGACAATCTCCCTGAACTATCAAGCCGAGCAACTCACAGAATGTCGTATTACATGGCAATCTAGTTCTGAACAATATCAACAGATCGATCGCTACACTCTGTTCAATCTCAAACCTGAACTTCGCAGTTCTACAACAGTTGAATTTTCTGACAACAGTGCTATCGAGATCAAAGCTACCAAGCGGTGATTCAGGAGGGAGTTTTACCGATCGAGGCAATCCGGGCGATCGAGCAGGTTGACCCAACGAGAGAACCGGATGCCTGAAGCGATTCACATCAGATCAAGCTGAATTGACCAAACCCTAAATAAAGCTGCAATTCAGACTAGTTCCACTGGATATGGCAGTAGAATGATCCGCAAATCAGGTCACGATTCAAACGCTGTAACTGTAGTCATCTACCTATGCCTCCGTTCACCGAAGATCAGCCTCTAGACTACATTGGTGCCAGTTTTGCTGCTCCCCTGCGCGTCAATGTTCAGGGCGGGATTCAACTCAGTTCCAACACGACCAATCTCGAAGAATCGATTCTGCTGATTTTGCGAACCAGTCCTGGCGAACGAGTGTATCGTCCCAACTTTGGCTGTCGTTTATCCGAACTGGTCTTTGAGCCATTGAATACACAAACGCTCCTGCTGATTCGCTTATATGTCGAAGAGGCGTTGAAAATGTGGGAGCCGCGCATCATTTTGCGAGAAGTGCAAACCGACCCTTACCCAAACGGACGCATTGACATCGCTATTCTTTATCAACCCAACAATAGCTACGATGTGCGGAGCTTAGTTTATCCATTTTATCTATCGCTATCGGGAGAGTCCGCATGAGCTTCGACTTTTTACCAGAGTTACCCAAGCCCAATCTGGACGATCGTACCTTCAATGATCTCGTCGAAGAGTGCAAACTTCGCATTCCCCGCTATTGCCCCGAATGGACAAACTACAATCCCAGTGACCCCGGCATTACCTTTATTGAACTGTTTGCCTGGTTGACCGACCAGATGCTCTATCGGTTTAATCAGGTTCCCTATCGCCTCTACATTGTCTTTCTAGAACTATTGGGAATCCGACTGCAACCTCCAGTTCCCGCTACTACCGAACTTACGTTTTACTTGACGCGAGAACAATCCCAGGCGCTGACGATTCCACTGGGAACAGAGGTGGCCACGCTGAGAACGGAAACCGAAGAAGCCATTGTCTTTACGATCGACCGTCCACTCGTGATTGGTAGACCTCAACTTCGACATTTGCTCACCGCAGACATTGCTGAACTGAACCCAACTACTTTGCGCGATCGCACCCCTGCCGCAACTCGCTGGAATAACCTTGAAGAACTTCCTCTATTTGAGCAATCACCGCCCAGACCAGACAACTGTTTTTATGTCGTGTTAGATGACCAACAGGCGATCGCCGGAACTGTTCTCGCATTCAACTTTCGTGGTAGAGCCGCTACTACCACTGGAATTGATCCAGACAATCCTCCTTTGTGTTGGGAAGCCTGGAACGGTCACACTTGGCGACCTGTGCTGCGTCAACGTGACGACGATCGCACCAGAGGATTTAGCTTTAGCGAACTCGGAGAAACGGCTACCAATTCCAATACTGAGGGAGCCGATGTTATTTTGCATCTACCTCAGCAACTAGAAGCAACTAGCTTTGACACGAACTATCAGGGATATTGGATTCGCTGTCGATACACACCTCTCACCAATTCTCAGCAACCCTACAGCAGTTCTCCTGAGATTGTCGGATTGGCAGTTCGTTCGATCGGGGGTACTGTCAAGGCAACGCAATGTGTTTGCATTCAGGAAGAATCACTGGGAATCAGCAATGGCAAGCCTGGACAAACGTTTGAGTTGCAGAGAAAGGGCATTCTAGGGGAACCATCTGAACGGATGACAAAGGGCGAACGGATTCAGATCAAGCTCTCTAACGGCAGCACAGAAGACTGGACAGAGGTGAAAGATTTTGCAGACTCTCGTGCGGAAGATGCTCACTATGTTTTGGATTCCCGCAACGGCAGTGTACAGTTTGGCCCCTTAGTTCGAGAACCGGCTCGACTCAAGCAGCAAACCTGGGAGCGATCGCGGATTCAGTTTAGCCATCAATTTTCGCGCACTGGCACTAATCTTGATACATTAGCAGTTGAGCAAGGCAGCGATCGACTAGAACATCAGTATGGTCGAATTCCGCCGCTTGGCTCCGAAATTATCATCCTGTCTTATCGAACGGGAGGCGGAGTCAAAGGCAATGTACAAGCTGGAAATCTCACGGTTCTCAAGTCAGCCGTTCCTTATGTCAAGAGTGTGGTGAACTATCAAGATGCTCACGACGGCAGCGACGAAGAATCCTTAGAACAAGCCATGATTCGAGTACCCAGCTTGTTGAGAACTCGTGAATCAGCCGTGATTCCCGAAGACTTTGAGCGAGTTGCCAAACAATCGTCTAGAGCGATCGCTCGTGTTCACTGTATCAGGAAACAAGAGACTGCTGGAATTGTTCGATTGCTGGTAGTGCCTAGAGGCGATGTTCTCCAACTTGACGAACAAGGAATGAAGCCTGATGCTTGTTTTGCGCTGAGTTCTGATTTAGAAACCACTGTTCTCACTTATCTGCAAGACCGCAAACCACTTGGCATTCAAGTCAAATTGCAGGAGCCTGATTACGTCGGAGTCCAGGTTAAAGTTCCAGTAGTTCTCGATCCGCAGTACAACAATGCGACTAATCAAGCACAAATTCGCAGGACGCTATCGAGTGCCCTGTACCGTTTTCTCAATCCCCTAGTCGGCGGTATTCATCAGCTTGGCTGGCCGCTGGGTGTTCCCGTTTATCCCTCGGATATCATTGCTTTATGCCAAAACCAGAAGCTTGCAGGCGTGCGCTATTGGGGTGCGATCGAGCTATTTGAAATCCGCAAGTACGATCAGGGCTGGTTTCGCTCACCTCAATCGGTTTCTGTCATCAATCCAGGCGTTTCTGGGCTAGTTTGTTCCTGGGACGATCAAGACACAGCGTTACAGTCTGGTCACGAAGTTACTTTCTCAGATTAATCCTTCACCCACTATGACGACCTTTCGCCCTAGCCTTTTGGTTCAAGTGACCTCAATGCGTCCTCCCCAGGCAACCGATACACCCGGACTGGTTCTCTATGAAAGTCAGATAGATGCTGCAACCAAGAATTTAGTTGTATATCCTGACGAATTCAGCGAGGTAGTAGTGCGGTTAGAGAATCAGAGCGATCGCCCTCTGCTTTGCAGTCTGGAAGTCAAGGGAAATTTTCCAACTGAGTGGTGTCTTTATTCGCAAACGCAGCCTCAAGAGATTGCGCCCAATCAAGCGCTTGATTTGAGCATTATTTTTCAGATACCCCATGATTTTTTTGAAAGTCAGTTAGCACTGCATCAAGGTCGATCGCAATTACAGTTAGACTATCAAAGTCAAGTTCTGGTGTATGTCCATCGATCGGGCGGTTCTCAGTTAGAACACTATGAAGTCTTCACGCTGTCTGTGCGCCCTTCTAGCACCTATCTCAACTTTCTCCCTGTACTGTTTCAAGAAACAGATTTTGTGAGTCGCTTTCTCGCTATTTTTGAGCAGACGTTTGATCCAGCAGTCCAGACCCTAGAAACGCTTTGGGCATACATTGACCCTCTCACAGCACCGGAGGCTTTTCTACCCTTCTTAGCGCACTGGGTCGCCTGGAAAGTAGATTCTCGATGGGATGTGAGCCTGCAACGTCGTTTGATTCGCAATGCTCTAACGCTCTACCGATGGCACGGAACTCGGAAAGGTTTGCGCTTTTACCTCCATCTTTATACAAACCTACCGCTCGATGAGCATTTGCCCGAAGCTGAGAAACACATCAGCATTGAAGAAGTTTCTAGTCAAGGATTCATCATGGGCAAAACTTGCTTTGGACAAGATTCTATGTTTGGCGGCGGACAGCCCTATCACTTCATTGTGCGTCTTCGCCCTGATCCAACCGTTCCAATTGATGAAGCCTTAATTCACAGCATTATTGAGGACTACAAACCAGCTTTTTGTTCTTATGAACTTCAATTCGTCAATTAACGTTCTCACTGCGTGTAGAGATCGCTTTAATCTGAGATCTCAAACCATATCGATCGATTTCTAGCATCAATCTATGAAAGTTCCGCATAGTCGCCAAACCGCAACCATACAGGAAGTCTGAGCGACAACTATCATGCCCATAGCTAGATAAGAAGCTTGGCTTTTTTCGATGTGCAGATGTAGTCTGAGAATTGAAATGTAGTGTCTGAGTAGTTACCAAAAAAGGGTGAGTTACTTCCCACCCCAAGTGATGCTTCCTTGCATGTTCTGGCTCTACAGCGGGAAGGAAAGGATCGTCTTGAATTCCTGGTTTCCCTGAACAGGCTGGAGTTGAATGGATTTGGCAACCTGATTCAAAAACTCGGACGTGTAGATAGATTTTGTCAGTGCTGTTTTTTGAGTCGGGAGTGAGATCGCAATTGTCTCTAAGCCTCCTTTTTGGGTAGTAGCTCCTGGGTTAGCAAGCGCGTCGCCTGAAGCAGGACTGGCAGGCTGGAGTTGAGGAACAGTTCCCTGCATAGAGGTGGTGGCGATCGTGGAAGGGGATTCCTGTGCCATTGCAACGGAACTGATCAGGAGAGTAACCGTAACCGAGATAAGTGGAGTTAGTAGTTTCATAGGAATGGTCTCCTTGGTGTACTACTGATACATCGCTCCAACCCATTGAGGTTATGCAAGAACATTAAACTCTCAATCAGATTAGGGCTTTTTCTTGTCATCGTTACTTTAAGTAAAGCCTACTCGCTCCGCATAACTCCCAGAGCTAAGACAGAGGACTATAGCTATCCCAAAGCAAACTCGACAAAGCCCAAGCGTTGCGCCAAGCCATGCTCACCACGCGAGACAAGTATCCTCAGCCGCTAGACTGGGCAGCATTCACTCTAATTGGTGAGGCTGAGTAAGCATAGGTATTAATAGACACTTAGTTTTGAATTACATAACCTGATCTGACCCGGAAAGATATAAAGTTAACGAATATTCTTCAGTTGTAGTGTTAGGAGTGTTGCCCCATGCCTACCGTCAAACGTCGTCATTTCCTTCAAGGTGTTGGTTCCACAGTTGCAGCCATTGGGTTGGGTCAGACGAACCTTTTCCGCCAAGCCCAGCAATTCGATCGTGTCCTCGCCCAAGGCAAACCAGGTCGCAAACTGGCTCTGCTAGTCGGCATCAATCGGTACACTCAACGTCCTTTGTCTGGCTGTCATACCGATGTGGAATTGCAGTGGGAATTGTTGGTGCATCGCTATGGGTTCAGTCCGAATGATATTTTGGTGGTTGCCGATCGTGAGTTCTCCTTTCTCAACTACAAACCCCAGCAACCTACCCGGCAAAACATTCTAGAAGCCTTTGAAAAGCATTTAATCGGTCAAGCGACTGCTGATAGTACCGTAGTCTTTCACTACTCTGGACATGGTGGGTTGATCAAAGACCCCAATCCTTTGCCGTACTTGTTGACGGTGGACTTTGACGGCAACCGTGTGAAACAGCCGAATTCGCAAGGGGGTGCAGGGACAATTTTGCCGATCGACTATGCCACAAACAACCCGGAAGAAACCAACCCGATCATGGGTCGGACGCTGTTTTTGCTAACCTATGCTCTGGCAAAAAAGACTCCCAATATTACAATGGTGCTGGATAGCTGTCACTCTGGCGGCAGTTTTCGAGGCAATCTGACTGTTCGCACCGTCAATAAGGAGAATGGAATTCCCCAGGGCCAGCCAGGTGCGATCGAACTAGACTATCAAAAGCGCTGGCTGCGGGACTTGAACCTGGAAGCTAAGTTTCAAGAATTGCGTCAGGCTGGGATTGCGGCGGGAGTGGCGATCGGGTCAGTTCAATACGATCAGTTAGCTGCTGATGCTAGATTTGATGGTTTTCAGGCAGGCGCGTTGACGTATACCCTGACCCGCTATCTCTGGCAACAACCGGTGAATGACGCGATCGAGGCAGTATTTGCCAACATCGCCAGTCGTACTCAGGAAATAGGCAAAAGTTCGCTCTCTGACCAACAACCTCTATTTGATGTAAGCCGAGACGAGTACCGCAAACAACCGATTTATCTAAGTCAGCCAGCAGTCCCTTTTGCGGATGCAGTTGTGCGACAAGTGAGTTCAAAAGATGACATTCAATACTGGCTGGGTGGAGTTTCGACGCGGAGCTTGACTGCTAATGCAACCGGAACGTTGTACAGCATTGTCAATCCGAAAGGTGAGGAAATTGGTCAACTCAAGCATCTCAAACGTGAGGGATTGCGAGGCTTTGGACGGGTGCGACCTTTACCTGATACTAAAGTGACTGAAGTCCATTACTAGCAAAGCTTTTGAACGATTTCATAACAGTTTTTTGAATTATTCATTGATCGATTTTACAGACACTCAAAACCCTTATGGAGCAAAAGGTTGTTTGTTTTGCTTAATGTATCGGATGGAGGTCGCACCCTCTTCGGGAGTCTACACAGTATCTGACATGACGTAGACATGCTAAACATGACGTGGGAATTCAAGCTAGAACCAACTCCCGACCAGGTTGCAGAGATTGACCGCATCTTAGAGGTGTGTCGCAATGTCTGGAACTTTGCTTTACGGGAACGCAAGGACTGGCTCAATTCCCGTAAGTCACCCGTGAATGCCTGCTCCATCGTGGCAGAATACATTCTTCCTGCTGCCGCACCGTTTCCTAACTACCATGTTCAGGCGAAACGGCTGACAGTTGCCAAGACCGCATATCCAGAATTGCAGACCGTGAATGCTCAAGCCCTTCAACACGTTCTAAGGACATTGGACAGGGCGTTTGAGGATATGAAGTCCAAGGGATGTGGATTCCCACGCTTTAAGAAACGGGGGCGGATGCGGAGTTTTGTCTTTCCTCAAATGCTCAAAAACTGCATTTCAGAAGCAGGGATAAAACTCCCTCAACTTGGCTTCGTCCGAGTGCGATGGTCGCGAAGGATTCCCGAACTCTTCCAAGTCAAGCAAGCTCGGATTGTTCGCAAGGCATCGGGATACTTCGTCATGCTGAGTCTAGCGGCTGATGTAGAGATTCCTAGCCCGATGGCTCATGGTCATGCGCTCGGAATTGATGTTGGTCTGGAATACTTTCTTTCCACGTCTGACGGAGAACAGGTCAAACGACCCCGCTTTTTCAACGAACTGCAACGCAAGCTGACATTGCTGCAACGCAGATTGAAGACGAAGCAAAAGGGGTCTGCAAACTGGCTGAAACTTCAGAAGAAAATTGGAAGAGTGCATCAACGCATTGCCGACACACGCAAGGACTGGCACTTCAAGTTAGCCCATCATCTCTGCAATCAAGCGAGGATGGTATTTGTGGAAGACTTGGACTTCCGCATCATGGCGAAAGGAATGCTAGGCAAACACACGCTTGATGCTGGACTGGGGCAATTTGCTAATCAAATGCTGCCTTGGGTGTGCTTTAAGCGCGATGTGTTTTACGGCAAGGTCGATGCACGGGGAACCTCTCAGGAGTGCCCAGACTGCGGGGCTGAGGTCAAAAAAGACCTGAGCGTAAGAGTGCATCAATGCCCTGAGTGCGGTTCAACTAAACCGAGGGATATTGCCGCTGCACAAGTGATTTGTACCCGTGGGCAACGGGGAA
>JAAUOZ010000093.1 GCA_012034655.1 Leptolyngbyaceae cyanobacterium CSU_1_3
AGAGAAAGAATCGCCTGTGCTCTGCTGCATCCTCATGCAGCCACAGGCCTGACCGCATGGCTACCAATTTCCTCACCAAGATTTTTCGGCTCCCGCAATGATCGTTTGCTCAAGGGCTATCGCAAAACCGTCGAGCGCATCAACAGCCTAGAAAAAGGCTTAGAAGCTTTGAGCGAAGACGATCTCAAAGCCAAAACCACTGAATTCAAAGAGCGCATTGCCAAGGGCGAGACGCTTGATGCCCTGCTGCCCGAAGCCTTTGCCGTCGTCCGAGAAGCAGGTAAGCGCGTGTTGGGGATGCGACACTTTGATGTGCAACTGCTGGGTGGCATGGTGCTACACAACGGGCAAATTGCCGAAATGAAAACCGGGGAAGGCAAAACCCTGGTTTCCACACTGCCCGCCTATTTGAACGCCCTCTCTGGGAAAGGCGTACACGTCGTTACGGTCAATGACTATCTGGCCCGACGAGATGCAGAGTGGATGGGGCAAGTGCACCGCTTTTTGGGAATGAGCGTGGGGCTGATTCAACAAAATATGAGTCCGCCTGAGCGCCAAAAAAACTACGCCTGCGATATCACCTACGCCACCAACAGCGAACTCGGCTTCGACTATCTGCGCGACAACATGGCCACCTCCATGGAAGAGGTCGTGCAGCGTCCGTTTAACTATTGTGTTATTGACGAAGTAGACTCGGTGCTGGTTGACGAAGCCCGCACCCCGTTAATTATTTCGGGTCAGGTTGAGCGTCCGACTGAGAAATACCTGAGAGCCGCTCAGGTTGCCCATAGCCTCAGACCCGACGAGCACTACGAAGTTGATGAGAAGCAGCGCAATATTCTGGTGACAGACGAAGGCTTCATTGAGGCTGAGAAAATGCTAGAGGTGGGCGATCTATTTGACCCTCAAGACCCCTGGGCACACTACATTTTCAACGCCATCAAAGCCAAAGAGTTGTTTATTCTCGACGTAAACTACATCGTTCGCAATGACGAAGTGGTGATTGTAGACGAATTTACTGGGCGAGTCATGCCAGGGCGACGCTGGAGCGATGGATTGCACCAGGCGATCGAAGCCAAAGAGCGTGTCGAGATCCAAAACGAAACCCAAACCCTAGCGACGATTACCTACCAAAACTTCTTCCTGCTTTACCCCAAGCTGGCCGGCATGACGGGGACTGCTAAGACCGAAGAAGCCGAATTTGAGAAAATCTACAAGCTCGAAGTCACCATTATTCCGACGAATCGCACCACCAAGCGGAGCGATCTATCGGATGTGGTCTACAAAACCGAAGATGCTAAGTGGAATGCGATCGCCGAAGAATGTGCCGAAATGCACCGCGATGGCCGTCCGGTGTTGGTGGGCACAACCAGTGTTGAGAAGTCAGAATTGCTCTCTAGTCTGCTGGCGGATCAACAAGTGCCCCACAATTTGCTGAACGCCAAACCAGAGAACGTGGAGCGTGAGTCGGAGATTATTGCTCAAGCTGGGCGCAAAGGCAAAGTGACGATCGCCACCAACATGGCAGGGCGAGGAACCGACATTATTTTGGGCGGCAACTCTGACTATATGGCGCGGCTCAAAATTCGCGAATATTTCATGCCTAAGATCGTCCAACCCGAAGATGACGAAGACTTTGGCGGGGGTCGTGGTTTTGGCGAACCCCGCGATGGCGGACAAGGATTTGGGGCGGGCAAAAAGGTGAAAACCTGGAAAGTACGATCGGATATCTACCCCACGGAGCTTTCTCGCGAAGCCGAACAGATGCTCAAAAGTGCGGTATCCTTTGCCGTTCAGCAATATGGTGAGCGCAGTTTACCAGAGTTGGAAGCAGAAGATAAGATCGCAACTGCCGCAGAAAAAAGCGCCGACTAATGATCCCTCTATTCAAAAGTTGCGAGAAGTTTATCGGCTGATTCGCCAGGAATACGACGCTTTCACCGATCGCGAACATGACGAAGTGGTTCAGCTAGGCGGCTTGCATGTGATCGGAACGGAGCGTCACGAATCTCGGCGCATCGACAACCAACTGCGCGGCCGGGCTGGGCGACAGGGCGACCCCGGTTCTACCAAGTTTTTCCTCAGCTTGCAGGATAACTTGTTGAGAATTTTTGGTGGCGATCGCGTGGCTGGCTTAATGAACGCCTTCCGCGTCGAGGAAGACATGCCGATCGAGTCGGGAATGCTGACACGATCGCTCGAAGGCGCGCAAAAAAAGGTAGAAACCTACTACTACGACATCCGGAAGCAGGTCTTTGAGTACGACGAAGTGATGAACAATCAGCGTCGCGCTATCTACGCCGAGCGTCGTCGCGTGCTAGAGGGGCAAGACCTCAAAGAGCAAGTCATCAAGTACGCCGAGCGCACGATGGATGACATTGTGGAGGCTTACATCAACCCCGATCTGCCGCCCGAAGAATGGGAACTCGACAAGCTAGTCAGCAAGGTGCAAGAGTTTGTCTATTTGCTGTCTGATTTAGATGCGAGTCAACTAGAAGAAATGTCGGTGGGCGAAATCAAAGCTTTTCTGCACGAACAAGCGCGGATTGCCTACGACCTTAAAGAGGCTGAGGTCGATCAAATTCAAGCGGGTCTGATGCGTGAAGCAGAGCGATTTTTTATCTTGAATCGAATTGACACCCTCTGGCGCGAACACTTGCAGCAAATGGATGCGCTGCGTGAGTCGGTGGGTCTGCGCGGCTATGGGCAAAAAGATCCTCTGATTGAGTACAAGAGTGAAGGTTACGAATTGTTTTTGGAGATGATGATCAACATTCGTCGCGATGTGGTCTACTCGCTGTTCCAGTTTCAACCGCAGCCGCAACCCACGGTCAGCGCCAATTCTGAGATGATTTAGCCCCGTTATTAAACTTTCTGAAGGGCAGTTGTTGAGACTGCCCTATTTTTAGGGGTTGCTATCATTTCTAAATAGAGAAATAGGATCTAGACTTGATTGAAACTCCGAAAAGGTGGCAAACCTTCCAGCGGGTTTGATCCAGGTTAAATAGTTTGCTAAACGATCGCTCATGGCTTTGCCAGAATGCCGCTTAATATATCCCGGCAATTGATAGCCTCGAAGGTCTATAAATTCCCAGGGGTGAAAATACAAATTCAAATAAGCATCCCAATTTAAGGTTAGTTTCGAGGCAAATTTGTAGAGCGGAAGAGGAAAGTTTTTAAAGCTCAACCAAAAGAGCGGAAAGCGAATTAAGGGCGTGACTGAGACAGGAATATTTAAAAGTTTGTCTGAATAGTAAGCAGTTCTGGGCTTGAAAAAGTGATTATATCGGCCGGGCAAATAAGTTGGATTCATTGAAGAATTGTAGAGATACCCAGCAGATTGAATGTCTCGATCGTGCACAGGTTGCAATCGTGCCATTCTAAACCCTGTGACGGCTTGACTGGTGATATCTTCAAGCGCTTTTTTAGAATCGGCTAAATCTTTGGTGCTAAAAGATGAATGATAGAATCCGTGGGAGGCAACCTCATGATTTTTGGCAATCTCCAGCATTTTAGACGGATGGTGAATAGCAAAATTTGCAGTTATAAAAAAGGTTGCTCTAACATTCAGGCGATTTAATAATGCTAAGACTGGCTCCAACCCTTGCAGCGAAACTTTGAATTTCACACTGTCATCGATCGCTTGCCCATACTCTTCAGGCACATCAAATTCTTCTAAATCAAAACTCAAGAGAATTAATTTATTCATTGCTGTCTGAAATTTTGCCTGGTGTACTATACTATCACGGTGTTTATTTTAGGCGAATCTGATGGCAGAAAACAAAGACCAACAGCACCCTTTGTGGAATAACGATCGCCAGGTTGTTGATACCTTACTCAATGGTGAGCCGACCGACTACAACCTGGCAGAACTGGCACGGTTGCGAATGCGCTACAACGGTTTTCCGGGGGCAAGAGACATCAAATCTGATCTCGATAATATTCTCAAAAAGTGGCAATTAACTGAAGAAATGCTGTTTGAAAAAACTCGTCAAATTCATGAAATTGGCCAGGTTTACAAAGGTCGTGGTGCAAAGCGAGATGATTGGAGCTAAGGAAAATTTACTTTGATCTAGTTAGCTAGAAAGACCAGAGATGAGTCTCCAGGATTGGTTTTCAGCGAGGATGTAAACTCCTAAGCCAATCAGCACGATCGGCGCTAAAACACGGCTATGGCTAGTCAAAAAGAGAGCGATCGCCTGATGTTTTGCAAGGCAATCTGCAACCAGACACCAGAGGCCTACACAGACGAAAAACACGCTCAAAATTATCCCTAAACTTGCAAAGGTTTGGCTGGCAAAAAGTGAAATATAGATGCCAATATTATCACCTCCGTTGGCAAGAGTGACGGCGGCAACACTCAAAATTTGTGGGCTAACTAAGCGATCGATCCGCCTCTTTTGATTCTTAAAATTGCTCAACGGGTTCACAGTTTGTAGTTCATTATTATCACTTTTAGAATCAATTAGAGTGCAAATTCCCAGCCCGATCGGCACAAATCCCAACAACCCAATCACTGGTTTAGAAATCAACAGCCCACCCCAAAAACCTGGCAAACTGAGGAACACGATCGCCATAAATCCTACATATTGCCCTACAAAAATATCCCGTCTACAAAAAGTTGAATTCACCTGAGCAAAAAACAACATTAGGATCACCAAATCATCAATATTCGTTGCAACAAATACTGCAATTCCTGTTAACCCAGACGAGAGAACCCAAGCCATTTTAGTGATTAGGCTGCGCTAGTGTTTTGTCAGGTCGAAGACCTTCAAGATTGAACTCAAATTAGCCTCCCAGATTTTAACAATCTGTCAATTAAGGATTGACAGATCGCTGGTAAGGAGTAGGGTGAAATTAAAGTAAACTAGATGCCGGGTTGAGCGAAGTCGAAACCCTCCTTCAGGGAAATTTTGAGCCTTGAGCAAAGTCGAAATGTGCCTGATCCATCCTTCCGCCTTCCTACTTAAAACAGGGCGCTATTTTAGTTAGGAATGAGAGGAGATTGTTGGGGAGGAACGGTCTGAATAGCAGAATTCTGAACAACCGTTTGCGAGGGCACGATCGCCTTCAAAACCTGAGAATTTACCTGCCCCTGGGGAGGATTGGCCAAAATTTGCGCCACCTGCGCCTGTTGCTGCAACTGCTGAGTCGAAGACACTAACCCACTCAGCCCATTAATCAAATTTCGCAGATTGTTTCGCAACGCCGGATCGCCCGTCAACTCATCCAAATCTGCCGAAATCTTTTGAGCATTCTGAAACGTCGCCCTCGCTGACTCCAAAGTCTGTTGTAGGATCGTCAGATTTGCGGGATTATTCAGCGCCACTGTCACATCTTTGAGATTGGTCGAAGCCACGGCCGCATTCGCCGACAGGGTTTCCAGCATTGCGAATCAGTTCCCCCTGCCCCACCCGATCGAGGGTTGGCCCCAGTCGCCCCACCGTCGCCCGCAACTGCCCACTCGTCTGATTCAAATTGTCCAGGGTGGAAACTAGCGTCAATCGATTTGCCGTCACCAACTCATTCACCTGGCCCGCCGTCAGGCCTAGCTGGTCGGCCGCAGTTCCGATCGATCGTGCCGTAGCCGAAAAGGTCACTACTTCACCCTTTGCCGCCTTGACCAACCCCGTCACTTCTTTGCTCAGCGCCGCGATTTCAGCCGCCGCATCACTCGAATTTTTGGTCAGCGTATTGATATTGCCCGTGAACTGAGGGTTGCTGTAAACATCGGCAAATTTGATCGTTGCCCGCAGCAACTCATCCGTGCTGATGCCCAACGCCCCCGTTAGCCGCGATCCTTCACATAAAATTAGCTCCCGGTTGCAGTCTTTATCGAGCGGCTTGGCAGCGACGGCTGACTCTGGCAACGGTTTGCGCGGCACAATGTCTAAGACTGTTTCACCCAGCAGACCCGACTGATTTACCGTCACGTCAGAATTGCGTGGCACGATCAAATCGGCAGGCGAAATCGAAATATCTACCGCTACCCCGTTGGGCCCAGGGGAAAGTCGAGAAATTCTGCCTACCGTTACGCCTCGATAGCGCACGGGCGACCCTGGCTGCACACCTCCGATCGTCGCAAAATCCACCGTCACAGCAAAGCTACGATTGCCCGGATTCATGCCCTGCAACCACAAAATCAGCCCAACAAACAGCCCAGCCCCCGCCAGAATAAAAAGCCCCACTGAGCCTTCTCGAACCGCTCGCGATTGCATAATTTCACCCAGTCACCTGTATAGGCCCTTCCACACTACCGCTAAAAAATTGGCGAATTAGCGGATTGTCAGTCGTATCAATTTCGTGAACTTTACCCTGCCACTGAATTTTGCCGCGATGCAGAAACACGACACGATCGGCAGTGCGACGAATGGTACTTTGCTGGTGCGTCACCATCACGTAGCTCTGACAGCCCCCCTGAATCTGCTGGAGATGTCTGACTAGATCCTCAATCACCGTGGAGGCGATCGGATCAAGCCCTGCCGTTGGCTCATCGTAGAGTAGCATGTCTGGTCGATCGGTAACGCTGTCTGGGTTAGACATAATGGCTCGCGCAAAACTGACCCGCTTTTTCATCCCTCCAGAAAGCTCTGCCGGGTAGCGACGACTAATATCTGCCAAACCAACCATTTCCAGGCGTTGCGAGACTAATTCCCGAATCCGACGGCGAGGCAGGCGAGAATGCTGGTAGAGCACAAATCCCACATTTTCCTCCACCGTCAGCGAGTCAAACAGGGCCGCCTGTTGAAACACCATGCCGATGTTGATAGACCCAGCATCGTCTTGAAGTAGCCCGTGCCGCCGTTTGCCCTTCACATAAACTTCACCTGCATCAGGAGCCAGCAACCCCGCAATGATCCGCAGCACCGTAGACTTGCCCGTGCCCGAAGGGCCGATCACTGCTAGGGCCTCTCCCTGATGAATCGTCAGATCTGCATGATCTAAGACAACATTTTGCCCAAAGGTCTTACAGATTCCCTTAAGTTCAACCAATGGCTCAACCATTTGCTTGAGAATAAGAAACAAAGATGAGAAATAAAACTTCAGTGTTTATACTTCAGTGCTTATTTGAAGTTTTGCTCAAGCAATCCGAAATCTACAGCGCAGACAATGATTAGCAGAGATTATATCCCTAAAACTCTACCAGACTCCTATTGTCTCGCCTCCAGCTAAACCCACACTTTAACGCACCGCTCCTATATTTTTTAACGTGAATTCGATGCCGCTAACAGCGCCCTCATCCTCGCCGCCTCCTGCCCCTTGGGGAGACGGAGGAGCCGTGTAAGCGTCAGGCTTTGAAGTCCCTCGCCCTGAGGATAGGGATTGGGGGTGAGGGCAAAAGCCCCGTCGGCGAACTGACGTTTTTTTAGCTCTTTTTTCTGGCTCCTTCATTCCTTTTCCCTCTTGCGAAGCGTGGCAAAGCCAACCCCTCATCCCTCCTCATCAACTTGAGTTATCCTGCTGCTAAAGGTAAGGGATCAGCGTAAGATTCTGGCGAACCTATCTTCAGTTCCTGCTATTTGGAGCGGTAAGCATCACACAATGACCACAAACAGTCTCATTAAACAAGCAATGCGGAATCTGCGGCAGGAATCTCGTCATTTTACGCCGATCTGGTTAGGGCAATGGTTCAAATGGCTGGCTCCTGGCTTGCTGGTTAAACGTTGGATGCTGATTAGTGCGGGAGGGGTTCTGCTGGTGAGTTTGGGGTTAGCCATCTGGGTAAAGCTGACTCCGGTTTTTTACTTAACTCAGTTTGCGGGCGATCTGCTGGAAGCTCTGACTCGTATTGTACCGAGCTACATCAGTGGGCCGTTAGTTCTTGCGGGGGGGATTTTGCTCATTCTTTGGGGGCAGACTCGCACGTTTGGGGCGATTACTGAGGTGCTGATGCCCGATCGCAATGAAGAGTTAGTGGATGTTTTGCTGACGGCTCGCCGGCTGAATCGGGGGCCGCGAATTGTGGCGATCGGCGGTGGCACAGGGCTTTCAACGCTGCTGCGAGGGCTAAAGCGATCGAGTGGCAACATTACTGCGATCGTCACAGTGGCGGATGATGGTGGCTCATCGGGGCGGCTGCGCCGAGAAATTGGAGTATTGCCACCGGGCGACATTCGCAACTGCATCGCGGCTTTGGCAGACGAAGAAAAACTGCTCACCGAACTGTTTCAGTATCGCTTTAAGGCAGGGGATGGTTTGGTGGGGCACAGTTTTGGCAATCTGTTTCTGACGGTGCTCAGCGAGATTACGGGCGACTTTGAGAAGGCGATTACGGCGAGTTCTAAGGTTCTGGCCGTTCGGGGGCAGGTGCTTCCAGCCACCCTGAGCGATGTCAAACTTTGGGCAGAATTGGCAGATGGACGACGCATTGAAGGCGAGTCGAGCATCACAGAAGCCGGGGGCAAAATTGTCCGCATTGGCTGCACTCCGCCAAATCCGCCTGCGCTCCCTAGGGCCCTGGAGGCGATTTATAACGCGGAATACATCATCATCGGCCCCGGTAGCCTCTACACGAGCGTGATTCCTAATCTACTCGCACCCGAAATTGCCGAGGCGATCGATCAGCGTCAGGTTCCCTGTGTCTATGTCTGCAACATCATGACGCAACCCGGAGAAACCGATGGCTATAGCGTGGCGGATCACATCCGCGCGATCGATGCTGCCTGTGGCAAGCAATTGTTTGATGCGGTTTTGGTGCAAAAACAGTGTCCTTCTGCTAAGGCGTTGAGCCGATATGCAGAGGAATTTTCCCATCCGGTGATTCTCGATCGTGAGGCAGTCATGCAATTGGGGCGGCGGATCATTCGGGCGAATGTGATGGACGAAGACGAGGAGACGGGCTGGCTGCGCCACGACCCGGAGCGGTTGGCGAGGGTATTGTTGCGCTGGTATGGGCGGGTCAGAGGAGAGCGGGATGAAAGCTGAAGTGATTTTTTTGCGAGATGCCGAGGCGACGCGCAGCCTGGGGGTGCATCTGGGTCAGAGGCTTGGGGCAGGAAGTGTGTTGCTGTTGGAGGGCGATTTAGGGAGCGGCAAGACGACGCTAGTTCAAGGAATTGGAGCAGGATTGGGAATCGAGGAGGCGATCGAGAGTCCTACGTTTACGCTGATCAACGAGTATCTGAACGGACGGCTGCCGCTCTACCATTGGATTTGTATCGGCTCAATGTCTCAGAAACCGCCGGGTTGCACCCAGAAATCTACTGGGAAGGGCTGGAGGTCGAACTGGGAATCGTCGCGATCGAATGGTCAGAACGGTTGTCTGATAAACCTGAAAATTATCTACAAATCAGTCTTAGCTATGATCCTGAATCGGGCCGACGGGCCAAGGTGAGGACGATCGGCCCGTCGGCCCAGGATATGCTTTTAGCTGACTAGGACGCGAAGAGTGCTACGCTCCGCCAAACTCTAAGGCTTGCCCTCGGACGGTTTCGTTGAATTTGCCCCGATCGTAGACCACCTGCCCACCGACGATCGTCACCTGGGCCCATCCGGTGAGATTCCAGCCCTCAAACGGACTCCAACCACACTTGGTCTGCAATTCTTCCCGCAAAACAGGATGGTAGTGGTGCAGATCAACCAGCACTAAATCGGCATCATAACCAGGGGCGATCGCCCCTTTATAGGGAATCTGGTACGCCTGGGCGACGGCGGTAGACATCCAGTGGGAAACTTGGGCCACGGTGCAGCGTCCTTGCATGGCCTGGGTGAGCATCAGCGCCAGAGAAGTTTCGACTCCGGGCATCCCAGAAGGAGTGTTGGGGTAGGTTTGGGCTTTTTCGGTCAGGGTGTGGGGGGCATGGTCAGTGGCGATGAAGTCGATTACGCCCTCCAAAAGGGCTTGCCAGAGGACTTCGTTGTCGTGGGGCGATCGCAGGGGAGGGTTCATTTGGGCCCAGGAACCAATTTTTTCGTAGGCGGAAGTATTCAGAAGCAGGTGTTGAGGGGTAACTTCTGCCGTCACCCAGGCGGGTTTATCTTGCCGGAGTAGGGTTGCTTCTTCTGCCGTTGATAGGTGGAGAATGTGCAGTCGGCGCTGGTATTTTTTGGAGAGCTTGAGCGCCAGAGTGGTGGCATTGAGGGCGGCTTGATTGTCCTGAATTTGGGAGTGAATATCGGGATCGGTGCGATCGGAAAATTGCAGCCGCCGAGCGCGAATCCGAGCCTGATCTTCGGCATGGACGGCAATCAGACGATCGCCGTTGGCAAAAATTGGCTCCAGTGCCGTTGCTTCATCAATGAGCAGATCGCCATGCATCGAACCCATGAAAATCTTGATGCCACAGGTGGGGTTGGCTTCTAGCAGGTCGGGCAAATTTTCGGCTGTCGCCCCTATAAAAAAGCCATAGTTGACCAAAGATTTTTCGGCGGCGCGTTTGAGCTTGTCATCCAGAGCCGCCTGGGTGGTGGTCAGCGGGCGCGTGTTGGGCATTTCCAGAAAAGAGGTGATGCCGCCTCGCGCACAGGCATGGCTAGCCGTAGACAGGTCTTCTTTATATTCCAGCCCTGGCTCGCGAAAATGCACCTGGGGATCGATCGCCCCTGGCAACAAAGTCAGCCCTGTCGCGTCAATTGTCGTATCTACTGCGATATCTGCGTTTTGTGGAGGATGATCTTGAGAAAAGTCGGTTATCACCTGAACAATTTTTTCCCCTCTAATCAGCACATTTCCCAAAGAAATTTCCCCGTTTGGCAGCAAAACTTGAGCGTTGCGGATCAAAAGCGATGAATTTGCCATGACTGAAAACCCCTGATCCTGACGATAAGCAGCGATCTAGATTATAGGGATAGACCTCAACGGTCGTATCACGATCGCCTCAAAAACTTTGTACAGTTAAAGAGGAATTTTAGATACTTCTTGTAGACTAGACTGACAAGCGTTGACCCTGCCTACAAATTTGCTTCCTGGTATTACCCGATGAACCGCACCGAAAACCCGGTCCCCGAAAACAAGTCCATGAATAAGGAAGATAACCCGTGGCTAGAAGGCCTCAAAACGATTGCTCTGAGTGCAGTGTTGGCGATCGGCATTCGGCAATTTGTGGCTGAAGCGCGATACATTCCTTCTGGCTCAATGTTGCCGACGTTGCAAATCAACGATCGGCTAATCGTTGACAAACTCAGCTATCGGTTTAACAATCCTCAGCGCGGCGACATTGTGGTTTTTTCGCCCACCAGCACCCTAGAGAAACAGAATTTTCACGATGCTTTCATCAAACGGGTGATTGGGCTACCGGGTGACAAAGTGGAGGTCAAAAATGGCAAAGTCTATATCAACGACAAGGCAATCAGTGAGAATTACATCGAAGAAGCTCCCCAATATCAATGGCGACCTGAAATGATTGGGCTGCCCGATCGAGTTCCGCTTAACTCGTACTTGGTGCTGGGTGACAATCGCAACAATAGTTACGATAGCCATTATTGGGGCTATGTGCCGCGTGAGAAGATTATCGGCCGGGCTGTGGTGCGCTTTTGGCCGCCCCATCGAGTCGGAGAAATTACCCCAGAGCCAATTTATCAGCCGTAGGGATAGGAAGTAAGGGACTTTTAGACAAATCATGAACCTACCCGCATTTATATTGAGCGGGTGCTTTAGATTTGTGCTTGTCCTTCAGAAGCAAGTCGTCCTGTGAGTTTCCTTTGAGGGCGTTTCATATTCTGATTCGGCAGTGCCCCATTGAGTTTGGTGAGTGCTTGAATGGGGTCAGGGCTGATTGGGAGACCAGGTTTGGAGGACTTGCCCGATGAGGGGCTGGTTGAGCCAGGGGGTGTTGAGCGATCGTGACTTTAGGGTCTGACCGCTAACTACCCAATTTTTTTGGGGATCGAAGAGGGTCAGTTCGGCAGGTTGGTTGGGGGCGATCGCGGCAAGTTTCTGACCGAGACAGCGGGCGGGACGATCGCTGAGGCTGCTCCACAGTTCTAACGGCGACCATTGTTGGGTCTTGACCAAGGTGTGCCAGAGCAAAGGAAGGGCGATTTCTAAACCAATCGCGCCCGTAGGAGCTTCTGAGAAGGCGACGGTTTTTTCTTCGTAGGTGAAGGGGCTGTGATCGATGGCGATCGCGTCTAATGTGCCATCTTTGACCGCTCGCAGCAGAGCCGTCTGATCGGCAGGGTTGCCGATCGGCGGTTCGAGGCGCAGGGTGGGGTCGTAGGTTCCGACTGATTGGGTATTTAGGAGCAGATGCATCCAGGGGGTGCTGGCGGTGATGGGCAGTCTGCGAGCCTTGGCATCTCGAATCAATTCAGCCCCACGGGCGGTGGAGATTCGCATCAGATGCACGGGCGTACCGATGTCAGCAATACACTCTAGAAGGGCAGCCAGGGCGGCGGTTTCGGCGATCGCAGGTGTTCCGGGTAAGCCAAACCGCATCGAATTGGCCCCTTCTCGCACCACGCCATTTCCTGCGAGGGCACGATCGCAGGCATAGAGAGCGATCGGTTTGCCCACAGGCTGGAGATATTCCAACAGTCGGCGCAGCAGGGCAAAATTGGCGATCGGTTGCCCATCCGAGAAGCCCACAACTCCGGCGGCAGCCAGTTCGGCGAGTTCGGTCATGTGTTGCCCCTTTGCCTCCAGGGTGAGTGCGCCCCAATAGGCGAGGGAGGCAGGCGCAGACAGCAGGGAGGATGTAGTTTGCAGCCAAGAGAGAGAAGCGGGGTTGTCGATCGCAGGGTGCGTATCTGGCAGAATATTGACACGGGTGAACCCTCCAGCGGCCGCAGCCTGGGTGAGCGACCCTAGCGTTTCACGGTCTTCAAACCCTGGCTCTCCAGAGTGGCTGTAGAGGTCAATCAAGCCGTGTCCTAGCACCAATTGGTCACAGGGTCGAATCTGCGTCCCCGGTGGCAGATCAGAGAGATGGGGAGCGATCGCCCGAATCATCCCCCCATCAATTAGCACATCCACCACCGATCGGTCTGAGCCACCACATCCAACAAACGAACCTGTCGCAGAAGCTCAATCATACAAATATCATCCCTGTCGCAAAGCCTGCCAAAGGCCACCTCTCCTCCCTCTCGCGAAGTCTGGAGAAGCCACCCCCTCCTCCTTCCCTCAAAGCGCCCCTGCGGCTGTCCTATCCAACACTCCGCCCAAATGAGTTGTGATGTTCATCGCTTGCAAGGTCGGCGGCGCATCTGCACCATGCTGATAGTCAATCACACTCACGGCTCCATTTCCTTGCTTAAAGTTCCAAAAGGACTCTGCCCCCAACCCAGCAACGTGACAGAGAATGGCTTTGTTGATGGCATCGTGGGCGACGACCAAAATTGTGCAGGGTTCATCAGCATGCGCTTCAACGATCGCTCTCCAGCCTGCGATCGCCCGTTCCCAAACCTGCTGCAAATTTTCGCCCTCTGGCATCTGCACCGTTTCGGGATGACGCTGCCACTGGTGCAACAAACCGGGATAAGACGACTCGATTTCTGCTTCTAGCTGGCCTTCCCAGAGACCGTGACTGATTTCTCGCAGGTCGTCTCGCAGGGCTAAGGCCAAGTCTGGATGATGTTTGAGAATGATTTCTGCCGTTTCCTTGGGGCGCAACATGGAGCTACTGACCGCATAGTCGATCGTCACAGGTCTGAGAAAATCTGCGGCCTGGTGAGCCTGCGATCGTCCGTTTTCGTTCAACGGTACGTCAATTTGCCCTTGAAAACGTCCCTGACGGTTCCAGTCTGTCTCACCGTGGCGCACCAGTAAGAGTCGTGCTCCTTGGCGGTTGGGTCTGGGTTTGGGCAAAACTTCGCCCAGATGAGACGTGATGTTGAGCGATTCAATCTGAACGGGCTGACCCAATTCTCCCGAAAAATTTAGCACGCTAATGCCGCAATTTGACACCTGAATACGCTGATAGGCATCGGGGCCAAGCCCGATCGCCGTGTTGATCAGCGATCGATTGATGCCACTGTGCGCTACGACCAAAATCGTCTGCCCAGCATGGTTTGGCAGCACGGTTTGCCAAAATCTTTTCGCTTGGCTGTAGATAGCCATAACGGGGTAAAAATCTTCTGAACCGTGCTCGATCGGCACGCTCATCTTCAGCAAATGGGGTTGACTGAGCCAATCGCGGTAGTCTTCTGGAAACTTTTCCTCCACTTCCGAAAACAGCACTCCTTCCCAGAGGGGCAAACTAATTTCTTTCAGGTCATCGGTAGTTTGCAGGGTTGGAGGCTGATCTAAATGGGCCAAAATCAAATCAGCCGTACATTTTGCCGTTGCAACGGGCTGCTATAAACCGCATCAACCGAAATTCCGCGTAGAGCCGTGGCCACTTGTGTCGCCATCGCCTCTCCTTTCTCTGTCAGTCGCGACAAATCGCAGTGCCCCTGCACTCTGCGATCGACGTTGTAGCTGCTCTCACCGTGACGAACTAGTATGACGCGAGTAGTCAAGCGGAATCCTCCCTTCGGAAATTTTGGGTTGATAACCAGAAAGCCATCCAGTCAAGCTGTATAGAAAATCGCACTGCGACTTGACTGATTTAGAACTCAGAAACTTCTTTTCAAATCAGGAAGATTTTACCCTGTCCCGCGTTCTCTCCGTCAATTCTGCTAAGTTTGTCCACAGGGCCTAACGTTGCAACGGACGAAGAAAATCATGACGGTGAAGCGGTTACTTTTGGGAGCATTGACGATTTTGGCGATCGTCTTCGTGCTGGGCGATCTAGTCAGCAGTTGGAGCCAACCCCGATTTAGTAGCCGTTTAGAACTTTACGAAACAGACTTGCTGCTGCAAGCCTCGGAGTGGCAGGGCGATGGGGAGGGAGAGACGGCTCGCAAGGCCCTTGCGGGGGTTGATCCGCTCAAAACAGCCCTTGACCAATATCAGAAAACCCGTGAGGCTGCCCAAAATCGGTCGAGACTACAAAAGCCCGACTCGAACAGCCTGCCGAATCTTCGATTTTTCAAATTGCCCCCGCCACAGACAAGCAGTTGCTTAAACAAAAATTATTGGTGGATGAGTTGGATTTACGAATCGGACTGTTGCTCGCGCAGCAAGACAAAGTAAATCAAGCCACCAAAACCTGGGATGCGATCGGCGATCGTTCTACTGTTGCCTCGACGCTGAGCGGGTTGTGGAGCGATCCGCCGCGCCTGTTGCCCACGGCCGAAGCGCAGATTCAAAAGACGCTCAACGGCTGGTTTCGCTATCGGGCGCTGACAAAGCTCTACCAGTTGCAGCAGCGATCGCAGGCGGTGAGCCAACTGCAAGTCACCGAGCAAGCGATCGCCCAACGGGCCTTCTTCAAGTGGGCGGGTGCAAACTTAATTCCTACGGTGCTCGGTTTCTCAGGATTGTCCCTGCTGATTTTCTTGATTTGGCAGTGGGTGAGCAAGGGCAAACAAGCGCTGTTGTCGGGAACCGATCGAGTGACGTGGGAAACCCCGTGGGATGGCGAAGTGGTCTGGCAAGTGATGATTGTCGGCTTTTTCTTTGTGGGTCAAATTCTCTTGCCCTTGGCGATTCAAACCGTTCGCGATCAACTCCACCTCAGCCTGGAAACCTTTGGCGAACGGGGCAGAGCTTTTTATTTTCTGATCACCTATCTGCTGCTGGCCTCCGGTGGATTGACTGTTCTTTATCAATCCATTAAGCCTTTTTTGCCGCTTCCCGATGGTTGGTTTCGCCTGAGATGGCAGGGCAAATGGGTTTTGTGGGGGTTGGTGGCTATCTGGCGGCGTTTCCGTTGGTGATTATTGTGTCGCTGATCAATCAACAAATCTGGCAGGGGCAAGGCGGCAGCAATCCTATTTTGCCGATCGCCCTCGAAGGAAAAGATACCCTGTCAATTTTGATCTTTTTTGTCACCGCTGCGATCGCCGCTCCGATCTTTGAAGAAGTGCTGTTTCGCGGATTTTTGTTGCCGTCATTGACGCGCTATTTTTCGACGTGGCAGGCGATTTTGCTGAGCAGTTTTTTGTTTGCGATCGTGCATCTCAGTCTCTCGGAAGTATTGCCACTGATGACGTTGGGAATCGTTCTGGCATTTGTCTACACGCGCACCCAAAACCTGCTGGCTTCTATGTTGCTCCACAGTGTGTGGAATGCAGGCACATTGTTAAGCTTATTCATGTTGGGCAACGGGCTTTAGGCGATTTCTAAACAAGATTGTGACCTGCCCTCACCCCAGCTTTCCCCTCAATCTGGGCGAGGGGTTAGGGGATGAGGGCGAAGATCTTGGCATTCATCAATCCACATTCCTTAGCAAAAATGGGCTATGTCGGAGTCTGAGAATGTGTTGTGCTAGCTGAGTTTAGTCAAGAACCTCAAGAGTCGTTTTGAGTTGGGCGTAAGCAATGTGCGTCGATAGGCATCGGCCGCTTTCTTGATTCCTTCTGCCTGGGTGGGGTAGGGATGAATCACACCCGAAAGGGCATTCAGCCCCAGGTTGCCGACGATCGCCAGCGTCACTTCACTGATCATTTCGCCAGCATGACGAGCCACGATCGTCGCCCCCAAAATTCGATCGGAGCCTCGCCTGTGCAGAATTTTGACAAAGCCCTCCGTTTCGCCATCTGCGATCGCGCGATCGACCTTCTCAAGCGGAATTTTAATCGTATCGGTCGCTAACCCTTGGGCCGCTGCCTCTCGCTCATACAGACCGACGTGGGCGATTTCTGGATCGGTGTAAGTTGCCCACGGCATGATCAGATCGCTCAGGCGCGATCGCCCCAACCCAAAGGGGGCAAAGAGCGTATTTTTGATCACGATGCGGGCGGCGGCATCGGCGGCGTGGGTAAACTTCCAACTCATGCAGACATCACCCGCCGCGTAGATTTTGGGATGAGTGGTCTGTAAATAATCATTCACCTGCACACCCTGCGGTGTGAATTCAACTCCGATCGCTTTTAAGTTAAGTCCTTCCACGTTGGGCGATCGCCCTGCACCAACTAAAATTTCATCGACCGTCACGCTGGCAGATTGACCCTGCTGGCGAAAGTAAATTACCTTACCATCGGCGGTTTTTTCGACCCGCTCAATTTCCGCCCTAAGCACCACCTGAATGCCCTCACGCACAAAAACCTGTTGTAAAATCTCTGCTGCTTCTGGATCTTCGCGATCGAGCAGATGATCGTTTTTGTGTAACAGGGTGACTTGAGAGCCGAGCCGCTGAAAAGATTGGGCCAGTTCTGCCCCGATCGATCCGCCGCCGATCACCGCTAGACGCTGGGGGCGATCGGTCAAGTTAAACACCGTTTCGTTAGTAAGATATCCTGCTGCGGCAAGCCCTGGAATATTGGGCTGGGCTGCCCGCGCCCCCGTGGCAATCACTGCTTTTTTGAAACGGAGTTTTTGGTGCTTAACGTTAAGATTCTCAATCTCGATCGTCTGGGCATCTGCGAACCGGGCCATCCCAAAAAATACATCCACTCCCAATTCTTGAAATCGGTGGGCAGAATCTACATCGCTAATTCCCGCTCGCAGACGGCGCATTCGTTCCATAACGGCTGCAAAGTCGATCGCAATCGAGTCTGGCGAACCAATGCCAAACCGATGAGAATTTTGAATGTCTGCCACCACTCGCGACGATCGAATCACGCATTTTGACGGCACACATCCCACGTTTAGACAATCGCCGCCCATCAGATGCTTCTCGATCAGCGCCACCTTCAAGCCCAAGCCCAAGCCTGCTGCCCCCGCCGCCACCACCAAGCCCGCCGTTCCTGCCCCAATTACCACCAGATCATAGCGATCGACGGGTCGCGGATTGACCCAATCACCAGGGTGAACTCGTGATATCAACTGCTGGTTATAGTCATCCATGGGCGCAACGATCGTCGTTGGGTCAGTCGTTGGGTCAGTCATGGGGCGATTCTCCTCGCAACGATCGTTGTTGGGTCAGTCGTTGAGTCAGTCATGGGGCGATTCTCCTGCTGAAATGCTGCTGTCTAGCGCCCTTCGGGCAATGCGCGTGATATAGACGGTGGCAATGATGGTGGCAATAAACCCGATCACTTGCAGGATGGATCGCGCGATTTGGGAGGAATCAGACCCAGACATCGTGTGGATGGTTGCCAAACTCCCAGCCAGTGAGCCGACATAGACAAAGGAGATCGTTGCCGGAATCATACCGACGGAGCCGAAGAAAAAATCTCTGAGGGCCACCTGAGTCACCCCAAAAGCATAATTGAGCAGCACAAAGGGAAAGATCGGCGACAACCGAGTCAGAAGGACGATCTTAAAGCCTGCCTTCGCCACGGCTTTGTCAATGGCGGCAAACTTTGGGTTGCCAGCAATTTTTCGCGCTACCCAACCGCGTGCTAGATAACGCCCGATCAGAAAGGCCGCGATCGCCCCCAATACTGCCCCGATGAATACATACACCGAACCCCAACCCACCCCAAAGACAACGCCTGCACCCAGGGTTAAAATGGTTCCTGGAACCAAGAATACAGTTGCTAGAACATAGAGACCGATAAATGCGATCGCACCGCCAAGACCCAAATTCTGAACCCAAATCAGTGCTTTTTGTAAGACTTCTTGAAGGGCAGAAGGTTGAGTTACAAAAGCTACAATAAAGTCTGAAGTCATCATTCAAAATTTAACCAAAATTATCAAAATATTCAGCAATAAAATACCTGTATTTACATTTAGCTTAGAATAATTTTTACTCAACGATTCTTCCTTCAAAAAAGTTATTCCAGACGATAGACTGCTTTCATCGCTCTATCAAGTGAAGAATCTGTGACTGTAATTTTTACCCAACGGTTGACTCATTATTATGACGGTGCTCAATACACCTTATTGCTGACGGCAGAAGAACGCACCCGATCGCGCCACTTGTTTCAAGCGGATGACGGGCAAGAGGTGTATCTCAATCTGCCCAGAGGGACGACTCTCAAAGAGGGCGATCGCCTCCAAGCCCCATCGGGCGAAGTTGCGCTGGTCTGCGCCAAACCCGAACCAGTGATCACGATTACGGCGAGACGCTCGATCGATTTGCTACAAGCTGCCTACCATTTGGGCAATCGTCACGTCCCCCTCGAAATTACTGAAGCCTACTTGCGTCTTTCTCCGGACTCAGTGTTGCAAGATCTGCTGCATCATCGGGGTCTACAGATCGTTGAAGAAATTGCGCCCTTCCAACCAGAGACAGGTGCATATACCAATCACGATCATTCGTTGAGCAAGGGACAAGCACAAAACTGAAATACTCCTCAAGATGATTGCGAGTAGGGCATGGCACGGCCGTGCCCTTAAGATAGCCGTCTTTTTGAGAAGTCGCTGATCGGGCGGGCTGATATTATTTGCTGCGAAAACCAGCATCGTTTTCAATTAGGCGATGAGAAACCTGAACTGATGTTTATACTAATGTTTCAGTCTGTTGCTTAGTCCATTATTTCAGTTCATCTTTACGTTTCTGCGTCGGCCCTTTCGTCTTTTCTTTCTCAATCTATGCCTTTTCACGCTACCCTTGCTCAACTGGTTAAAGTTCTCGGTGCATCGACTCACAACTTATCAGAAAACGATCGAGCCAAACTGGCAACCAATCTCACGACAGACAGCCGCCACATCAAGCCGGGCGAGGTTTTTCTGGCTTTGAGAGGAGAGAAATTTGATGGCCATGAATTTGTGAATTCTGCCCTGGAAAAAGGTGCGATCGCGGCGATTGTTGATTCAAAATTTCCGCTTCAAGACTCCAAACTTCTGGTGGTTGCAGATACGTTGCAGTCCTATCAAGCGATCGCTCAATGGTGGCGAACCCAGTTTACGATTCCTGTGATTGCAATTACTGGGTCAGTGGGCAAAACGACCACAAAAGAATTGATTGCAGCAGCACTTTCGCAATATGGCAGTGTGCTCAAAACTCAAGCAAACTACAACAATGAAATTGGAGTCCCCAAAACGCTGCTAGAACTCGACGAACATCACGATTATGCCGTCATCGAAATGGGAATGAGAGCACGAGGCGAAATTGCCCTACTCAGCAAAATCACCCATCCCGATATCGCCGTTATTACGAATGTGGGAACGGCCCATATTGGTAGGCTAGGATCAGAAGTGGCGATCGCTGAAGCAAAATGTGAATTGCTAGCAGAAATGCCCATAAATGCAGTGGCGATTCTTAATCATGACAACCCACTCCTGCTTGAAACAGCTAAAACCGTATGGCAGGGACGCACCCTCACCTACGGTTTAGAGAACGGTGATCTTCACGGTCAGATGATAGATTTAAAAACGTTAACCGTTCAAGGGCAATCATTCACTCTTCCCCTGGCTGGGCAGCACAACGCCCTCAATTTTTTGGCGGCCCTGGCGGTTGCTAAAACCCTTAACCTCAACTGGTCGCCCCTGGCTACAGGTTTAGAAGTTACGCTTCCTGGCGGACGGGCCCGCAAATTTGAACTACCCAACGATCTGGTGATTTTGGATGAGACCTACAACGCGGGACTAGAATCGATGCTAGCCGCCCTCAAATTGTTGACCCAAACGCCTGGCAAACGCCACATTGCAATTTTGGGGACGATGAAAGAATTGGGCGATCGTTCCCTCGAATTTCATCAACAAGTCGGCGCAATGGCCAACCAACTTCACCTCGATGGGCTGCTGATCTTGGCAGACGAAGCCGAAGCATCGGCCCTGGCGATCGGGGCATCTCCCCTAGTTGCTGAAAGATTTTCTACCCACGCCGCAGTCCTCGATCGCTTACAAACCTTAGTGCAACCTGGCGATCGGTTACTCTTCAAAGCTTCCCGTGCAGTCGGACTCGACCAAGTGGTTGAAAAACTACGATCGCGACTCACTGAAAATCTTCAGCCCGTCACTACTGAACTTTAAGCAGAGGCGCATCTCACGCCTAAGCCTGATGGAGCCGCCCCTGGCAGCGAATATTCTTTGAAGTGTTCACATACAGAGATACTCACAATGAAGACCTCAAAGATTTACAACACTCTCGGCATGGGCGTTTTAGCTGCTATACTGCGTCAGCCTATAGATTTTGGTTTAGAAAGGGTGTGGGGCTGCGCCCCCAGCCAGTCCGCACCCCTGCCACCCCGTCCAAAATCTTTAATTTTATGTCCCTGACAAAGCTATAGTTT
>JAAUOZ010000407.1 GCA_012034655.1 Leptolyngbyaceae cyanobacterium CSU_1_3
TTGTTGCTGATGTCGATCATAGAGTTTCTGCCATTCATCCGGGTCAAATGGCTTCTGCTGAACAGCTTCGGTTCGGTTCATGGCTTCTTCCGCTTTACTCTCCTAATCTTACAGCGGGAAGGGAGTATGACCACAATCGGAATCATCTGTCGCGCAATTTGGCTTCCGATCTCATCACTACGGATTGCTTGAAAAAACCCCTGAGCAGAGAACGGATTCGATATCGCCGGTATGTTAGCCATTAAGGGGGTTCTCCTCTTACTAAACTCAGAATTGCGGCAACAAGATCTTCCGGATCAACAGGTTTTGTCAGGTGTTGCTGAAATCCGGCAAGGTGCGATCGCTCTCGATGGGTGGCACTGGCATAGGCGGTGAGTGCGATCGCGGGAATTTGCCCCTCTGGATATGATTTTATCTGCTGCACCAATTCATATCCATTTCCCCAGGCATCGCAAGATCACTGACTAAAATATTCGGTTTGAACTGGCTTAAACACTCCAGCGCCGCTGCTGCTGTTGTCACCGCTTTCACGTCGGCTCCAAAGTCTTGCAGCACGAAGGCAATCAGATTGAGCATATCGGGGTCATCATCGACTGCGAGAATGCGAATTCCAGTCAGAGAATTCGGATCAATGACTAAGGATTCTCGTTGAATCACAGGAATCTCTAATCGCGGCATTTGTACGGTAAAGGTTGCGCCTGCTCCTAGCCCTGCACTTTCGGCGGTAATTGTGCCGTGATGGAGTTCGACGAGATTTTTGACGATCGCCAGTCCCAATCCCAGTCCATCCTTTGATCCTGTATTTCTCTGCCCTTGCTTATACCGCTCAAAGATTTGGGGCAGGAACTCTGACGCAATGCCTTTCCCAGTATCCTGAACTCTCAGTACAACATAGGCATCGACTTGCTCTAAATGCACCTCGACTCGTCCGCTTTCAGGCGTGAACTTCACGGCATTCGTGAGCAGGTTGACAGCAATTTGCTGAAGTCGGTTGAAGTCCCCAGAAATGTGCGGCGTGAAGCTCAGGTGAGTGTCTAACTGAATCTGTTTCGCTTCCGCCATTGGGCGCACGATGTCCAATGCAGCTTCAATCACATCCACCCAGTTGACAGGCGCAAAATTGATCTGCAATGTGCCTTTGACCATGCGGGAGATGTCGAGCAAGTCTTCGACCAGTTGCACCTGGGCTTGCGTGTTGCGCCAAATTGTATCGAGCGCCTTGGAGAGGGTTGCTTCATCGAACTTACGAGATTGCAACAGTTTCGACCAGCCTGCGATCGAGTTGAGCGGCGATCGTAGTTCGTGGGCGACCACTGCGACAAATTCATCTTTACTCTGGTTTGCGGCTTCGGCTTCTTCACGGGCAGCTTCAGCCTCAGCAAGCCATTGAGCGCGTTCAGCCTCAGATTGCTTCTGGTTGTGAATATCCGTACAAGTGCCAATCCATTTGATCACCTGTCCCTGCTCATTTCGCAGCGGTAATCCTTTGACTAAGTGCCACCGATACATTCCGTCTGCTCGTCGCAATCGGTACTCGATTTCATAGAGCAAGGCAGTCTCACAAGCTTCTGACCAGAAAGCTTGGACGGCAGGTAAGTCTTCAGAGTAAATTAAGTTCTGCCAACCGTATGCTGTGGCTTGCTCTGCGGTTAGCCCGGTATACTCCGTCCAGCGCTGGTTCACGTAGTCTGTGTCGCCGTAGTTGCCGTAGGGATCAGTTGTCCAGACAATCAGGGGAATCGTATCAGCAATCAGGCGCAACCGTTCTTCGCTCTGATACAGGGCTTCTTGGAGTTGTTTGCGATCAGTAATGTCGATCGCTGCCAAAATTGCATAGTCTGGGCGTGGAATTTCACCAGAACGATCAAAGAACACTTGTTTTCGCACACTCAGCCAGCGCACTTCACCGTTTTGCCAAACGACGCGATGATCACGGGCAAACCAACTATCACCTGCCGGATCAATCACTTGAGCAATAATTTGCGCCATCATTGCCTGCTCGTCGGGGTGGAATGTGGCGTGAAGACGATCGCGTGTAACGGTCAATTCATCAATGCCATACAACGTAGCCGCTTCGGGTGAGAGCGTCACCATATTCGAGGCGTAGTCGAAATGAGCTAAGGCAACGCCTGCCACTTGTACCCCTATTTGCAATTGCTCCTCAGATTCCCGGAGCCGCTGTTCACTGAGCCTACGATCGCGTTCGTAACGAACGCGATCGCTAATATCCCGCGAAATTCCAATTACGCCCAAAATGTTGCCTTCTGCATCTCGCCAAGGGTATTTGGCTGAAAGGAGCGATCGTAGCTCCCCTTGCTTGGGAACTTCTTCTTCGTAAACAATCGACTCCCCAGTTTGCAGAATTTGCTGATCTATTTGCTGAATCCGTTCTGATATTTCAGGCGGAAACAGAGCCGCATCATCTTGACCCAACATCAGTTCGCGTGTACTTTCTAGCCAAGTCGCTGCCGTCGAATTCGCAATCACATATCGCCCCTGCAAATCCTTGACAAAGATGACATCAGAACTTCCTTCAATGATCGAGTGCAACACTTCGATCATCTGTGCCAAATTTGCCTCGACTTGCTTGCGGTTCGTCACATCGCGCCAGGATGCAACAAAGCCATCGCCCAGCTTATTTACATGGACATCATAGGCACGAGTCAGATTCTGAGTGCCAAATACATCCTTGTAAATCAAATCCTCTTTGACCAGGGGTTCGCCTGTCTCGACCACCCGACAGTAGGCTTCAAATAATACTGTCTCGCGATGGGACGGTAGCAAATCGCACAAGCCTTTGCCAAAGTCAGCCGCACTCATTCGATTACTCTCCAGTGCTGCTGCATTCAAATAATCAATCCGGAAATCAACAATTTGCCCCGATTGATCTCGAATCGCCGAATAAATGCCAAAGCAATCGAGCATATTCTCGATCGACACCCGAAAGCGCTCCTCACTTTGCCGCAGTTGTAGCCGTAATCGAGCATTATCGATCGCGCTTCGCATCGTCAACTGCAATTGTTCTGAGGTAAGCCCTTGCTTCACCAAATAATCTTCAGCACCCAGTTTAATCGCTCTGACCGCAATCCTTTCGTTGCCCTCCCCGGTAATTATGACTACAGGCGGACTGCTCCCATTATTCTGAGCTTGAAGCAACTCAATGAACTCCAACCCATCCGCATCGGGCAAGCGGTAATCGAGCAGAATGGCATCGATCGAATGAGTGCGACACAATTCCAACCCTGCCGTTGCAGTATCCGCTTCCAATAGACGATAAGTGCAGCTTGAATCTGCCAGTAGACAGCGCCGATATAGCTCTCGATCGGGTGCAAAACCTTCTACAAGCAGTAGGGTCTGAATTAGACCTGTTCAAGAATTAAATTGAGCCAAAGGAAGCAAAACAATTAGCTTCTTGTTCGGATGAAAAGCACTATACGCAACGGACTTGGAATTGTCGATTCAGATGAAACCGTGATTTTATACACAA
>JAAUOZ010000094.1 GCA_012034655.1 Leptolyngbyaceae cyanobacterium CSU_1_3
TCAATACTCCGGACAGTTTTCGATCGCCAACGACAGAATAGGAATTTCAGCCTTTCTCTAGGGTGATCAGCGAATGAAAAATCAAGGGTTTCAGCCTCTTTCCCAAAAACTGTCCGAACTGTTGTTAATCGGTTGTATCCAAATTGTCTGTTTCTTCAAGAGATGCTTCTATCGATGGGACAGCCTCAAAAACAGGGCAGTAGCCGTCTGGTGTCACCTTAAAGTTAAACAATGGAGACTTGGGGTTCCAACAGCGCTGGCCGCGAAAGTGCCGGCAGTTTAGGCAGCAATCTTTCAGCATCCCATCTGACCAGGCAGAGAGCCGATCGCCCCCCTGAGTCAACAGTTCTCGCTGGTGCAATCCCCGTACAACGAGTTCTTCGCCCTGCCACCGCGCCTCAACCAAGCCCGTATCTGCTAAGATTCGCCAGCGCGGGTCAGCCATCACCGAATCTGGCAGCGTAATCGTCACCACGCTTCCCAGTTCTGCCAACTCGCCCTCATAACTATTGTCTGGAGCGGCAGGCTGCAAAAAAGTTTCCCCGATCGGCAACTCTACCAAACTCCCCGCCGATGGTGAATGCAGATGATATCGATTGTGCAATTCCTCCAGTGCTGTCAAATCTGCCAGATAATTTGGCGCACCATGCACAAAAATGACGTGCTGAGGTCGTAAATTGTGGATGAGTTGTGTCGTGCTGGGGCCGTCGCAGTGCTGCGCGAGAAGATAAGTTTCGAGCGTAGGGTGGGGGATAGAAAGTTCTATTTCGGCTCCAACTTCTTGCTGGCTGACATGTTGAGGCAACAAGATCACCCACGAATCCTCTTCAGATTGACAAAACTGACTCAAATTCATCGTCAGATCTGTCAGCACAATACAGGGATTTTGACTCACCAGAGCACGCTGCTCAACTGGAAGATGCCGCACACGCGGGCGAACACGCTCATCCCAAAAGAGCGGTTGGTGACGGGCAAAATTTTGCACAGCGCCCGGCAGACTAGGTAAAAGTTCCAGGTAAGCATCGCACCCTGCGGCGATCGACCCATTTACCCAGATATCTAAATCTCTGCCCGTAAACAAGTGATGGCTTCGTAGCAGCATCAACAATTCTTGCCCCAAGCCCAGGGTTGGCAACGGCAGCAAAACCGACTGCCTCTGAGCGATCGCCCCGCTAATTCGTTCTGCCAGTTGGTTTTCCTGCTGTCGCCTGTGGGGATATCGCGCCGTGCCATAGCTGCCTTCCACAATCAGCACGTCTGGTTCTAGGCCTCGCAGCTCCTCTAGGCGCAACCCTTCCACTAGGCGAGAATTCGAGAGAAAGAAGTCTCCCGTGTAGAGCAGTGTATGGGCGCGCGAATCTGGCCCTGTCGTCGGAGGAATGTAAGTAAGCAAGATTACCGCCGCCCCTGGCAAATGCCCCGCAGGAAACAGTTCTGCGGTCAGCCCGTCCTGAAACTCGACGGGCGATCGCCACGGCAACGCATGGCTAAACATGCCCACAGGCTCCGACTCGTCCGTCCAATTGAGCGGCAGTAGCTGAGTCGTCACCTCGCTAGAGTAGATTGGCAACTCTGGAAACGCTTGATGTAGAGACAGCAGCCCTCTGGCATGGTCGGCATGGGCATGGCTACAGAGCACCACATCGGCAGGCGGCGCGTCAGCCCCTTGACCAATTAGAGATGAAATGTCTCGCAACCCACAGTCAAGCAGAATCCGATAGGGCCCCATGCGGACGAGTAAGCACACCCCTTCATCTGCATGACCCACGCCATAGGGCAAACATTCCAGTTGAGTCACATGTTATCGATCGCAATAGCGGTTTTATCAAAATTTGTTCATCAAACGTCGCTCAGACTAAGCACTCAGAAGCTAATGGGCTGACCCATTTCCGTGATAATTGTCAGAATCGTAGAAACCGTTGCGTGTGCCAAAGAATAGGCAGGCAACCGTGAAAATGCCAGTCAGAACGAGTAATACGAGTTTGACATCCATATTTGGCTTTTAGGTATGACTTATGAATTTTACAGTTTGCTGAGCGTAGAATCACACGCAAATTGATAATGATCCTATCCCAAGCCCTCTGCTATCCTAGCAAACCAAAGATTTTTCTCAGATTCTCGTGCAAGAGGGCAGGTAAAGTGGGAGAGGATCGGTGAGAAGCTATGTATCCTTTCCCACCCATGACCTCCATTCAACCCGACTGGCTCGCTCGATCGTCCCTCGAAGTCGCCCCGATTTGCTCGGCTGTACGATCGTCCGCCAATTTCCTGACGGTCTCACCCTGCGCGGCACGATCGTCGAAACAGAAGCCTACACAGAAGGTGATCCTGCTTGCCATGCCTATCGCCGTCAGACTCCTCGCAACAAAGTCATGTTTGGGGCGGCAGGGCTGACCTACGTTTATCTCATCTACGGCATCTACCACTGTTTAAATGTTGTCACCGATTTAGAGCACACCCCCAGCGCTGTGCTGATTCGTGCATTACAACTAGAAACGATGCCGGAGTGGTGTCCTCCTGAAAAGCTAGCACGGGTCAGCAGCCGGCCCCGGCAAGCTCTGCCGCGCGCTCAAAATCGACCTCACCCTAACGGCGCACCCCCTCCAACCAGGAGAACCCCTTTGGCTAGAGCATCGCAGTTCTGACTATCAGCAGCAAGTCGATCGTCAGACCATTTCCTTCATACAAACCACTCGAATCGGCTTGACCCAAGGAGCAGATCTACCCTGGCGATGGTATGTCAAAGATTGCCCAGCAGTCTCAAAAAAATAGCGAGGAAAGCCTTCAAAAGCAAGCCATCACTACCAAAAATTCCCCATCCCTCGCGCGCAGTGTGCCAGAGGCAACCCCTCATCCCTTAATTTCCTTGCCCCGATCGACAAATTTCACCCCTCTAACTTTTAAGGGCTTATTCCCCGTTAACGTCTTGCGAAGGCTGCCAAACAACGCCAATTGCTCACAGTTTGAGAGTGAACTAAATCGACGCTTTGATGCCGGAGGAAGGCGCAAATCGATCGTCGCCACCCCCGAAGACACACTCACCCGATAACCCGACAAGCTAAAGTCTGCATTGTCTGCGTTTTCTAGCACCATCGCGATCGCTTTTGTCACAGGTTGATCAGCCGGAACCCTCACCTTCTCAGAGACAAAACCCTTACACTGATTGTCCAATTTATAGACCCTAATCAAGACGGTTTTTGCCCGATCGGGCTTTGGTTGGGTGCAATTGCAGCTTTTTTGGGGGAGGGGGATGGTTTAGAGGCAAGAGGCGAATTTGCTGGCTGGGGTGAGTTTGTAGAATTGACGATCGGCGCAGGTTCGCGCCGGGCAGATTGAGAATTGGAGCAGCCACTCAGGCCTAGAAACCAGAAAAAAGGAACAATCAAAAACAAAAGTTTGTGCAGCTTTCCTGTTTTTAGGTTAATCACTCGGAGAGAGGAGAAATACCACTTGAGAAGGGTCATCGCTTTACTTGCCTTTAACAAAAGTGTGATCTTTGGGACGAAGCATCATGATCAACATTGTGGAATTCCATCTTCAGGGTTAGCATTGTTTTAGCAACATTCTGTAACGAGTGTTGATGTCGAATTTTGTGAACTTCATGGACAAAAGTCCATTACCCCACAGTATTAAGCTCCTCTAGCCTGGGAACCCGTCGGTCTCCCAGCGCTGAGGAGATCGAGGAGGTTGTATGCTTACCCAGGAAAGCCGTACTTCTCTGATGGAGATCGCTGATCTCAATCAGTTGAAGTACGAATTGAACGAAATGCCCGCGATCGACGTGGGCGATTACATCGCAGTTGCGCCTCCAGAACGCCGGGCGATCGCCTTTCGGCTACTCAACAAAACTCAGGCGACAGACGTATTCGAGTATTTGCCTCCAGAGGTTCAAGAAGAACTGATTGGGCTGCTTCATGATGCTCAAGTTTGCCACATCGTTGAATCAATGCGTCCCGACGATCGGGCGGAGCTATTTGACGAACTCCCCGCTGGCATTGCTAAACGACTGGTTCAACAACTCAGCCCCGAAGAACGACAGGCAACCGCCACAATTCTAGGTTACGCCGAAGGTACTGCTGGCCGGGTGATGACCACAGAATATGTGCGGTTACGGCAGGGTTTGACCGTGGGCGAAGCCCTGAGCAAAATTCGCCTGGCAGACCGAGACAAAGAGACGGTCTACTATGCCTACGTCACCAATGACAACCGCAAACTCAAGCAAGTCGTATCTCTGCGGCAGCTTGTCTTTTCGATTCCCGATGCTCGCATCGAAGACATTGGCAGCGATCGCGTGATCAAAGCCAGAACCGATATGCCCCAAGAAGAAGTGGCGCAGTTGATGAAGCGCTACGACTTGATTGCTGTGCCTGTGGTCGATCGTGAAGACCGTCTTGTGGGCATCATCACCGTTGACGATGTGGTAGACATTCTCGAACAGGAAGCCACCGAAGACATCCAGAAGCTGGCGGGGGTCGGTGGGGGCGATGAATCGTCACTTTCCAATCCTTTACAGAAGCTCAAAAATCGGTTGCCCTGGCTATTGGGGATTATGGGACTCTATATTGGGGCATCTAGCGCGATCGCACCCTTTCAGACGACCATTGCTTCCGTGCCAGTGTTGGCTGTGATCATGCCGTTGTTCTCCAATACCGGGGGCACGGTGGGCATTCAAGCTTTGACGGTCACGATTCGATCGCTCGGTGTCGGCGAAGTCACGTCTCAAGACACGCTAAAAATTCTCAAAAAAGAACTGCTGGCAGGGCTAGGAACCGCTTTGGCCCTGGGAAGCACAATGGTGCTCTTGTCACTGATCTGGACAAAGCCAGAAGAACGTTGGGTGGCGATCGTTGCAGGAGTAGTGATGGCTACTAACTCGATCGTCGCTGTCACCCTAGGGAGCCTGTTACCGATGGGTCTAAAGCGGCTCAAACTCGATCCTGCCCTGGTCAGCGGCCCCCTAGTGACCACCATGCTCGACACGATCGGCTTTATTCTCTTCCTATCTCTCATCACCTTTAGCCTCAAAGTTTTGCATCTACCTATCTAGAAACTTTTCTCAGTGGAATTGCTCTACCCAAGGGTGTCTAAACTAGCATCGCGATCTAAGCATTGAGGTGAAACTAGAGCAAACCAGATGCCGGGTTTCGACTCCGCTCAACCCTCCTCTAGGGGAGATTTTGAGCCTTGAGCGCAGTCGAAATGGGTCTGATCAATCATTCTGCCTTCCTACTTACTCGTAGTCTGTCAAACTTTAATTGACTGACAGACCACTAGCCCAAGCCAGCAAGGAGTTGGCGACGAGCTTCTGCCAGAGCATTAGATAACTGGCTGGCATCACGTCCCCCCGCCTGGGCGAGATTGGGGCGACCCCCACCCCCACCGCCACAGAGCTTTGCGATCGCTCCTACCAGTTTCCCGCTTGCAAGCCTTTCTGAACCACTGTAGGGCTGAACGCCGCCACCAAGCTCACTTTGCCCGCTTCAGGAATAGACCCCAACACCACCGCTCCTGCGCCTATTTTTTGGAGCAGTTGCTCGGCGGCAGTTTTGAGCGATTCTGGATCGACGGCTTCGAGTTGGGCGATCAAAACTTTGAAGCCTGCGATCGCTTCTGCCTGAGTAAGTAGCTGATCAGCTTGGGCGACAGCAAGCTGACCTTTGAGGATGTCGAGTTGTTTTTGAGTGGTTTTGAGTTCTGTTTGCAGAGTGGTGATGCGATCGGGAATCTCTTCGGGCTTGACTTTGAAGCGATCGCTCAAGTCGCGCACAATGTTGTCTCGCACGTTCAGGTACTCTAAAACGGCAGTTCCGGCGATCGCTTCGATCCGACGAATGCCAGCCGCAACTCCGGATTCTGACACGATTTTGAAGATGCCAATTTCTGCCGTATTGCTGACGTGCGTTCCCCCGCAAAGCTCCATTGAGACACCGGGGACATCTAACACGCGTACAGTTTCAGTGTACTTTTCACCAAACATGGCGATCGCGCCCTTTTCTTTGGCTTCGGTCAGCCCCATGATGTGAGTGTTGGCGGTGTGGGCTTCGGCAATCCAGGTGTTGACCAGTTCCTCAATCTGTTGCAGTTCGTCTGGCGTGATCGATCGGGGGCAGTTGAAGTCGAAACGGAGGCGATCGAAGGAGACGAGCGAACCAGCCTGAGAGATGTGGTCATCGACAATTTTTTTCAAGGCAGATTGCAGGAGGTGAGTGGCGGTGTGATGCGCCTGGGCGCGACGGCGACAAGCAAGATCGATCTGGGCGGTTACGGGGTCGCCAACTTGCAAGGCTCCCCGTTCGATGCGCCCAAAGTGAACCGAGAACGCCGATTCTTTTTTCACGTCCTCAATGCGTATCAGGGCAGACTCGCTAGAAAGATAACCCCGATCGCCCACCTGTCCCCCGGATTCTGCATAAAACGGCGTTTGATCCAAAACCACCTGAACTTGAGTGCCTGCCTCTGCCGATTTGACCTGTTCGCCTTCGACGAGTAAAAGCTGAATTTTGGATTGGCTGGAGGGTTGAGAATATCCTAAAAACTCAGTTGCTTGAATGGTTTCAGCCAGTTTATCGAGTTCACCCTGGACGGTGAGGTCGATCGTTTTGTGGGCGGCTTTTGCCCGTTCTCGCTGAATTTTCATTTCGGCTTCAAAGCCGTCTGCATCTACGGTTAGTCCTTTTTCTTCGGCGATTTCCTGGGTCAGTTCCAGTGGAAAGCCGTAGGTGTCATACAAAACGAAGGCATCCTGTCCAGAAACTCGATCGCTGACTTTAGAGAGAATTTCATCCAATAGTTTTTCGCCTCGCTCCAGAGTTTCTCTAAAGCGAGATTCTTCTTTTTGCAGTTCGTTTTTGATCGTATCTGCCTTCTGCCGGACTTTGGGATAGGCGGATTCAGAGAGGGCGATCGCCGCTTCTGCCACCTGGAGAGTAAATTCGTGGTTAATGCCGATCAGCCTTCCATGACGCACGACCCGACGAATCAACCGCCGCAAAATATACCCTCGACCTTCATTCGTCGCAGTGATGCCGTCAGCAATCATATGCACGACCGCTCGAATATGATCACCGATTACTTTGAGTGAAATTTTAGTGGTATCGTCAGCATTCTTGTAGACAATTCCTGCAATTTGTGCAGCGGTTTCTACAATGGGAAAAATTAGATCTGTTTCGTAGTTGTTTGGCTTCTTCTGGAGAATCTGCGCCATTCGCTCTAAGCCAAGCCCCGTATCAATATTTTTGTTAGCCAACGGGGTCAAATTGCCGTCTGCATCCCGGTTATATTGCATGAATACCAGGTTGTAGTATTCGATAAAGCGCGTGTCGTCTTCGAGGTCGATCGTCGCGTCTCCTAGCTCAGGATGGAAGTCATAGTAGAGTTCAGAACACGGCCCGCAGGGCCCAGTCGGCCCCGACACCCAAAAGTTATCCTTCTCACCCATGCGCTGAATTCGATGAGGCGGGATGCCAATTTCATCACGCCAAATGGCAAACGCTTCGTCGTCCTCTTCAAACACGCTGACGATAATTCGTTCTGGTGGTAATTCATAGATCTGCGTCGAAAGCTCCCATGCCCAGGCGATCGCCTGCGATTTAAAATAGTCGCCAAAACTAAAGTTGCCCAACATCTCGAAGAAGGTGTGGTGTCTGGCGGTGCGTCCCACATTTTCGATGTCATTGGTGCGAATGCACTTCTGAGCCGTCGTTGCCCGTGGCACTTCTGTCTGCTGCTGTCCCAAAAAAATCGGCTTAAAAGGCAGCATTCCGGCGATCGTCAACAGCACGGTCGGATCTTCTGGCACGAGCGAGGCGCTGGGCAAAACTTTGTGTCTGCGTGTGGCAAAGAAGTCGAGAAACTGTTGTCGAATTTGAGCGCCACTAATTTGTGCGCCACTATGAGGGGAAGTAGACATGACGGTATGCAGACTCAATGAGGTGAGGTTGAGGAACCTACAGGTTTATCTATTATCTATATTAATGGCGACCTACCCGTTGCAGCGCAAGTCTCCGGAGCGTGCGATCGTGAGCCGAGAAACAAGACTCAAGCCGGTTGTTCTATATTTTTGTTCTATTTTTGGTTTGAGGTTTGGTCACGATCGTGACCCTTCTGCGTCGAACCCATTTACGCTTCCGCTATCCGTTCACAGCGAGATTATGCAAATCAAATCGAAGTTCAAAAAGGTGTTTGTGGGGGCGTTTCTATTTGCGCTCACCTACGCTGCGATAGTGGTTGTTTTACAAAAAGTGGGGTTAGAAAACACCCATACTTTCATCAAAGAGTCAGGGATTTGGGCCCCTGTAATTTTTGTAATAGTTTGTGCATCTTCGCTGATTGTTGCTCCACTCAGTGGAAGCTCTATTTTTGTGATTGGGGGCGTTTTGTTTGGCAAAGAAATTGCTTTTTTCCTCAGTTTTTTTTGCTTCAATTATCGGCTGTAGTGTCAATTTTTGGATTTCGAGAACACTGGGCCGTCAGATTGCAGAACGGCTGGTTGGCAAAACTGATTTAGAGCAATTAGATCGCTTTATCGATCGCCTATCGGCTCACCAAAGTATCTTTTACATCATTTTATTAATGCCGCTTTCACAAGATATTGTCAGCTATGCAGTGGGGCTGACGAGAGTGAACTACTGGAGATTTTTAGTTGCGTTGATTGTGAGTGCGATCGCTGTTGTAGCTGCCTATGTTTATCTAGGAAGTAGCTTGCTCGAATACTTTATTCAACGCTGATCAATCTATCAGCTAGCTAAATAATTCACCTTTCCTGTAAAAACCGAGATCTCAGGAACGATCGCTCTTCCTCCAAACACGCAACGCAACTTTTCTATGATCTTATTTGTGTTAAGCAGTGGGCTGAAATTAAAGCAAAATAGATGCCGAGTTTCGACTGCGCTCAACCCTCCTCTAGGGGAGATTTTGAGCATTGAACGCAGTCGAAATGCATCTTACAATAATTTTGCCTTCCTACTTAGTATCCTTCATTCCTCATCCCTCTCGCGCAGCGTGGCGAAACCAACTTCTCTAATCTCGCTTCAATCGCCGCAGTTCTTCTTGCAAATCCATCACCTGTCGCCGCATTTCATCTACGCTGTTTTGAGAATTGGAGGAAGTCACAGGTTCGTCATCATCGTCTAAAATCTCAATCTTGCGGGGTTCGGCGGGTTTTGCGTCAGGCGACGATACAGAGGGCTGCTGAGCACGGCTGACCATCTCATCCACAAATCGCCGCGCTTCTTCAGTCGTCATTTCACCTCGATCGACCATCTCATCCGCTAATTTCTGAACCTGTACCCGCAGTTCACCCAGCTTTTCTCCCGCCTTCTCGCCCGCATAGGAGGCAACGCCAATCCCCAGATACATGGCTTTCTGCACCAAATCTCCCAAACCCATAAGTTCTAAGCTCCTGTGTCATCCGTTTATCTGACGATGTGGATCAAAATAATCTGCAAAACTTGTGAGCGTCTTCTGCTCGTCTCCTTGACCCTTTTCCTCAACGGCTTGGAGTCAGAGCGAGAGGTTTCACTTGAATCAATCCACACTCCTTTAGGATAGTTCTTAGAAGCTATGTCCATCCAGGTTGACAGCATCTTTCTGATGAGACTGCTGAGTGGGCTGCTCAACTGTGCTTTCTATCAATTTGCTTGCTTTAAAACTAAGGGGTTTGCATAAAAACAAAAGACCCGTGAATCGGGTTTCGGCTCCGCTTAACCCTTGACGGTTGAAGGTTGAACAGAGCCGGAACCTGGCTGGTGGCACATGATTAACTCGCAGATCCCTAAGGGCAGTCGGTAGATAAACACTTTGAATAGAAATTAAGATTTAATGAAGCTGATCATAGAAAGCCCCTTTTAAGGAGGCTGTTTGCTAAGGTGCTACTGAAAATTGCCAAAACAAAAAACCATCGAACACGCTTTTTGTCCGGTGGGAAGCTCCTCAGTCTTGGAGACATACTGGAGCCTTAGTTACCCAGTCTGAGTTTCGTGGTAGCGACTCGATCTTCTGGGTACACTTTTGGCATGAAAGGAAACCCGTAGCTTTACGAAAGGCTGACTGTCACCCTGCCTCCCTTGCAACCCCTTTAGCTTATTTGAACTTATGCGAATTCTTGTTACTGGTGGCGCTGGATTTATTGGTTCCCATCTCATCGATCGCCTGATGACCCAGGGGCATGAGGTGGTGTGCTTAGATAACTTCTATACAGGTCACAAGCGCAACCTCCTAAATTGGCTCAACAACCCCTATTTTGAGTTAATCCGTCACGACATCACCGAACCGATCCGGCTAGAGGTAGACCAGGTTTACCACTTGGCTTGCCCTGCCTCTCCTGTTCATTATCAATACAACCCTGTCAAAACCATCAAGACCAACGTGATGGGAACGATGAACATGCTAGGGCTGGCAAAACGTGTCAAAGCTCGATTCCTCCTGGCTTCTACCTCTGAAGTGTATGGTGATCCCGAAGTGCATCCTCAGTCTGAAGAATATCGGGGCAGCGTCAACCCGATCGGCATTCGCAGTTGCTATGACGAAGGCAAGCGTGTGGCAGAAACTTTGGCATTCGACTATCACCGTCAAAATGATGTCGAGATTCGCGTTGCCAGAATCTTCAACACTTACGGGCCACGTATGCTAGAAAATGACGGGCGCGTGGTCAGCAATTTCGTGGTGCAAGCCCTGCGAAACAATCCTCTCACCGTCTATGGGGATGGCTCTCAGACTCGGAGTTTTTGCTATGTGTCTGACCTGGTAGAAGGTCTGATGCGGCTAATGAATGGTGATTTTGTGGGCCCTGTAAACTTAGGCAACCCTGACGAATACACTATTCTTCAACTTGCTCAGGCTGTGCAGCAAATGGTCAACCCTTCAGGAGAAATTAAATTTGAGCCACTGCCCCAAGACGATCCGCGTCGCCGTAAGCCCGATATCACCCGTGCCAAAACCCACCTAGATTGGCAGCCGACGATTCCTCTTCAAGATGGGTTGCAGCGCACGATCGCCGACTTCCGCGATCGCATTTTGGCAGAATCTGCGGCCGAATCTGAATCGATCGCCCTTCACTAAAATTCATTACTTTCTCTGAGTCATCCTTTCTGAGTACCAGGGAAAACTATCCACAATACCTGTAGTTAGTCTGACTTGCTACGCCTAACCTATATCTCTGAGGAGCTTCTATGCGTGTTTGTGTCATCGGTACGGGATACGTCGGTTTGGTTACAGGAGCTTGTCTCGCTCATGTCGGTCATCATGTGATCTGCGTAGACAACAACGAAGCCAAAGTTCAGCTAATGAAATCAGGCCAGTCGCCGATTTTTGAGCCAGGGCTTTCAGAAATCATGCAGTCTGCCCTTCAATCTCAACGTCTAGAGTTCACCACTGACCTGGCAGCCGGAGTTGAGCATGGGCAAATTCTCTTCATCGCCGTCGGAACTCCCGCCCTACCCACTGGTGAGAGCGACACCCGCTACGTAGAAGCTGTAGCCCGTGGGATTGGGTCTCACCTGAATGGCGGTTACAAAGTCATCGTCAACAAATCAACCGTCCCGATCGGTTCTGGCGACTGGGTGAGAATGCTCGTCCTTGATGGTGTTGCCGAACGCAAAGGATTGGTTGCAGAACCCGTCTTGGCAGGCATTGGCAGCGAAGAGACGATCAAATCGACGGCCGTGACGGGCGATTATGACTTTGACGTGGTCAGCAATCCGGAGTTTCTGCGCGAAGGCTCCGCCGTATTTGACACCTTCAACCCCGATCGCATCGTGCTGGGTGGCAACAGCGATCGTGCCGCCGCTCTCATGCAAGAACTCTATGCACCGATCGTCAAGCGCGAATTTGCCGCCGATCCGTCACAGCCGCCCGTGCCTGTCGTGGTGACAGACCTGAGTTCTGCTGAGATGATCAAGTATGCCGCCAACGCTTTTCTCGCTACCAAAATCAGCTTTATCAACGAAGTCGCCAATATCTGCGATCGCGTGGGTGCAGATGTGACTCAAGTCGCCAAAGGAATCGGCCTAGATTCCCGCATCGGCAGCAAATTTCTACAAGCAGGGCTTGGCTGGGGCGGCTCTTGCTTCCCCAAAGATGTCTCAGCCCTAATTCATACTGCCGATGACTACGGCTACGAAACGCAACTCCTCAAAGCTGCGGTCAGCGTCAACCAGCGCCAAAAGCTGATTGTTGTTGAGAAGCTTCAGCAAGTTCTGAAAATTCTGAAGGGCAAAACCGTCGGTCTTTTAGGATTGACCTTTAAACCCGATACCGATGACCTGCGCGATGCGCCAGCCCTGAGCCTGATCGAGAACCTGACTCGTCTGGGCGCAAAAGTCAAAGCCTATGACCCGATTATCTCCCAAACTGGAATGCGGCATGGTCTCTCGGATGTTTTGGTTGAGACCGATGCAGAACGTCTTGCCGATGGCTGCGACGCTCTCGTCTTGGTAACTGAGTGGCAGCAATTCCTCAATCTGGAGTACATCAAGATGGCAAAGTTGATGCACACGCCCATTTTGATCGACGGTCGCAATTTCTTGAACCAGACGGTCATCGAAGAGGCAGGGTTCCGCTATGTGGGGATCGGTCGCTAGTGATCTGTCAAGTATTTTTTTAGGGGCTGAAACCCCCTAAAAATAACCTGCCCTTGATCCAATGTTTGTTTTAGAAGGTGAGCAAGAGGTTCGTTGCTCACCTTTCGAGTTTGAATCCATCCAGATGGAACTGCTTCACAAATTACTTGAGAACCGGGTTGTTCTCCATTAACTTTCAATTCATTCACTACCGCATTGGGAATCAAAATTTCGCCAAAAATTGCCAACGTAGAAGTTCAAGCTGATCCACAATCGCCAAGTTGAGTATTGGTGAAGTGTTACTCACTACAGACATAGCTTAAGCCATCATCTAATTCGGCGAAACCATAATGCCGTTGCACTCCACGATGCGAGAGCAACTGTCCAAGTTCGTATTTGTCCATCTCAGCGAGTTCTCGCGCTTTACCAAAAGAGAGGATGTCTTGTGCATAAAGAGCAATGGCTAATTCCCTAAGCAATTCTTGCTCAACCCGCTGCCCAGGTAAGCAAAGAGCTTGCATAACAGAGTCAGAGATCGAGATCTGTAGCCCCATCTTAAGCTAAGGGCACAACGATTTTGCTGTTACTATCCTGATAGACTCACCAATCCGGTGCGGTCTAACAATTCAAATGCAACGGACGATTGACAGACAGTAGTGCTGAGTTTGAGGCTATCTGCCGCCGCTGAACTTTGCCGTTATGTGGCTGCGTCCTTCATGTTGGCGGTAGTTGCCAGATTATCCTTTGGTGTTTAACATCAAGTCAGAACGGGCAAGCCGAAGCATATTGAGGATTGTTTATGGTTCAGATTGATCGGTCAAATACCGCGATCGTCGGATTGGATTTGTATACTGTTGCGGAGCGGCATCAATCAGGATTAGTGGATGCAATTAAAGAGCAAATCCAATCCTGGAAATCCAACCTATACTTCGAATCAGCAAGTGTGCATCAGAGTTTGGATGGAGTTCGCGTCTTCACTTATAGTCAGTGGCGACCCAAGTTCGATCATCGTAGTTTGCAGAGTCCTGTAGTATTCAGTGAGTTTTTTCCGCCAGACTCATTGCAGTTAGAGGTATCAGCAAGCAAATCGATATCAGCAGAAGTTGAGATTGTTGCAGACGATCGCATGACTCATCTAGCTGAGTTTCGGATGATGCCCTCGAATCAACCGGAGATGGTGAAGCGAACAACTATCGAACTCGATCGAGCCATGAGTAATTCACCGGGACTCATATCGGCAACGTTTCATCGCAGTTTAGACGGAACCCGGATGTTCAATTATGGACAGTGGGAGAGTCAGGAGGCGTTTGAAGCAATTTTGAAGCAAGCTGGATTTAATCCAGACAAACCCTATTGGGAAGGATTAGCGCGAAACGAGTTTCATCTGTATCGTGTCGTACATTCTGAGGTTTCAAATGCCAATTGTTAACCAAGCTAATGGTTTACTAGCTGAGTTTGCCATATTTCCTGTAGAACCTGACAGCCAAGTAAGTTTAGTAGAACATGCAATTCAATATATTGAGGCTGTCCTTAAGCACAAGGAAGGATTTTCCTCTGGATCAGTTCTCCGTAGTCGTGATGGGTTGCGTGTTACAAGCTATGTTCAATGGGCGGATCAAGAATCCTATGTGGCTACTCAACCCTTCACGGACTTTCCTATTCCAGATGTTCACCTGTTTGAAATTTTTGCCGCAGAACCTAAAGGCAGTGAGTTACATCTTTCACCGAGCATGGATGGACTTATCAATTTTGGAATCTTCAAAATGAAGCAGCCTGAAAATCAGCCTCGGTTTATTGAATTATTTCGACAGGCACTTGAGATGGTATCAGGACAAGCGGGACTGATTTCAACTCATGCTCACCGCAGCCTTGATGGATGGCGTTGCATCAATTTTGGGCATTGGCGCTCTGTAGAAGAGTATACAGCGATGGATTCAAACCGTCCGTTCTCTCCTATTTTCGGAGCAATGCTTGACCTCGCGAATAACGAGTACCAGAAGACGTTGCATGAAGTAGTTTTCACTACATGATTAGTTATCATGTAGATATGTAAGAAATCGTCGCATAACAACCCGATTGGAACTGACTGGCAAAATTGTTCTGTGGCGTGGCAAATGTTATCGGCAGCCGCTCAACCGAAGCGTTATACTGCCTGAGCTATCGATGAGGGCGTGGTTGAGAGGGGATTTGTTGGAGTTAGCGTTAAACTGGTGTTGAGCCAAAAGCTAGAGGGTCTCCGCTATGACACAAAGTGGATTACGGACACAGCCTGGAAAGCCAACAGGGATAATCGGTAGAATGTTCGGCTATGTAATGGACATTTATAACCGAGAAGATAATTATTGGACTGTCTCATTACTGGATATTGACGAAACGAGCAAAATGCTTGAAATTGGTTTTGGGACAGGGTTAGCGATCGCTAATGCTGCGAAGATAGCAACGCATGGGCAGATTTACGGAATTGACCATTCTCAGACCATGCTAGAAGCTGCTCAAAAACGAAACCGAAAAGCTATTGAATCTGGTCGTGTGATCCTTCGACTGGGTAACGTGATGGCATTGCCGTTCGAGGACAATTCCTTTGACATTGTTTACTCAATTAACTGCATTTACTTTTGGGAACCGCCAACTCAAGGTTTAGCCCATATCTATCGCGTCCTGAAACCAGAAGGCACTGTAGCGATTACTGCCCGTAATAAAGATGATGAGCTTTACGCTCGATGGAAACCCAATATAGTCAGAGATTTACTTCAATCTTCTGGATTTGTAAATGTAAGAACTCTCAATGGATTAAACCCCAAGCATCCGATTTATTGTGCAGTTGGTAATAAGCCCATGAATTCCATGAATTAGAAATAATTGATATGTCCGGCAGTATAACCATCCAAATGCAGCGGACGGTTGAAAGTCGTTAGTGTTAATTCAGAGTTATCTGCCGCTGCTGATTTGAGTTGTTATGCCGCAAGTTCTTGATGGAAACAGTTCTTGAAATTTGTCTGTCAATGTTCAGGATTAAGCTACTTTGAGAGTATGGTGGAGCAGCAAGTATACTGAACAAGGACATTGATAGAGAGGGAGGAAAAATGGCACACGCAGTCTCTACGTTTCTGATGTTCAGCGGAGCCGCTGAAGAAGCTGTTAATCTGTATGTCTCACTGTTCAAAGGTTCCAGGGTTACGCATATCGAGCGATATAGTTCTGGAGAGGAAGGCGCGGAGGGAGCTGTCAAGAAAGCGGTCTTTGAGGTGAGTGGACATAAGTTAATAGCTTTTGATAGTCCTGTCAAACATGATTTCACGTTCACTCCGTCGATCTCTATATTTGTCGATTGTGACAGCGAAGCTGAACTGGACGAAGCTTTCAAACGGCTTGCGGAAGGAGGCGAGATTCTCATGCCGCTCGACGACTACGGATTCAGTAAGGAATTTGGTTGGCTCAATGATCGGTTCGGGGTTTCATGGCAACTGAGCCTAGAGTAATCGCCCACACCGATAGCTTGAGCGGCATAACAACGCCCATGAACCCGATCGTTGAAAGATTATTGGTTGAGTTCAAAAGTTTACTAGCAGCGGGTATGGGCATCGTTAGACCGTTCATTCCTCGGTTGTGGCGGTTTTTGCCTCCTCTTGGTTGAATGTCAGGTGTGGGTTAGTCCTCTTGAGTCGCTTTGGATAAATTGAATCAGCTTCCAAACGCTAGAAAGCTTCTCCAGTATTGAGCTTAGCATTCGCGCTTCATTCACTACTCCCTTGAAGGAATAGAAACAAATTGTGAATACTAAAACGATCGCCGGAAAAGGGTTGCATCGTTTTTTAGTAATTTTACTTCTCCTAGAGTGACTAAAGAGCGATATCGATTGTTTTCGACAATGTTTTCGACAATGTTTTCGACAATCATTTTGGAGGAATGATTATTGACGTTGTGTTGCGATCGCCATTTTTACACCATTAATTTTGCGGATCTGATCCATTGCTGAAACCACAAATCGATGCTCTACTTTCTCATCTGCATGAATCACAACAACTGGCTGCTGATTAGCTTGGATAAGCGATCGGACACCAGTTTCTAACTGGCCTAACTCAATCGGTTGCTTGTTGAGTGAAAGTTGCCCATCGGGTTTAATGGTGATGGCAATTTTAGTTTGCTGCTGTTGTTTTGCGGTCGCAGCTTGCGGAAGGTTTACGGGCAGCCCTTCTGAGCGCGTTAAGAACAATGTTGAAACGATGAAAAAGGTCAGCAGTGCAAACACTACATCAATCATCGGAACAATGTTAATCTGTGCGGGCGCATCGTTTTCTTCGGGAAATAGCATAGGGAGCCACAAACAAAGGAATCAACTAAGAACGAATTGTAGAAGGTTGTCTATCTTCGCAGCGACGACTATAAATCAACTCAAATCGATTAGCATACTCTTGAATTAAAGCCGTCTGCCGAGTAAAAAAGCCTCGAAAGATGCTAACGGCAAATAAGTTGAAAATTGCAACGATTAGCCCCGAAGCGGTTGAAATTAAAGCCTCACTGATCCCACCTGTCACTCCTGAGGTCTGACTACCGCCCACATTGCCAAGGTTAAGTGATGCAAATGAGATAATTAGCCCCAGCACCGTTCCTAGCAGACCAAAAAGCGGCGACAGCCCAACAACCATATCAAAGAAATTCGTAAATCGCTTCATTCCGGGGGTTTCTGCTTGTGCTTCTGCCTGCATTGCAAGCCGGAATTGCTCGGGGGTTGGAGAGTCTAGAGAGATTGCAGATAATAAAATTCGAGCGGCGGGGAGATCAATGTTCTTCTTCAAAAACCGATCGCTTCTGCCACTTCATTTTCTTGGTAGAGGATTAAAGCTCGCTGCATCATCCTTGGCTGACGCTTGATGAGTCGGCTCCAATAGCGAGTGCGTTCGATGATCAGCCCGATCGCTGTAATCGAAAACAACAGCAATGGGATCATCACAACCCCACCCGCTTTCAAAATTGCGATCACGCTCCCCATCTGTGCTACTCCTATTCATTTTCAAATCATTTGCACATCACTTACTCAAGCCTATTTTGTTCGGCGTTGAAGGCATGAAATGACTCATATCTCAAGGAAGCATAGATTTAATGCTAAGTTTTGTCAAGTAAGCATCAAGAAGTCTTGGGAGGTATAGGGTACTACTGTGAGTGAGATCTGTGACTGAAAGGATTGACCGCTTCAACACTTCAGACTTTACTCTCAAAATACCTTAATAGATTCTTCTGAGCGGCGGCTCAGAGGAAACCTGTCTAGACCCTTTAAGACACTGGAGAATTTATCAAAAATAATCAGAATTTAAAGTAATTTCCAGCACATACGGATTGACAGACCATACACCCTTCGCTAACCTAAGGCGTAGGATGATTTAATGAAAGTAACTATCAATAGATCATGAATTCTTTCCAGGATATTAGCCAGCGACGAGAAAAAGAAGCCGCCCTTCTGAAGCGATTTTTGCCCTGGAGTATGATGGGGGCGATCGTGTTACATGGCTTGCTGGCGACTTTGGTGGCTCTATCCTGGCGTATGCAATCAACGATCGTTGAAGCCGAAAATGAGATCGAAGTAATTGCTGAGGAGCAGACTCAGACTGAGCCTCCTATTGCAGAGGCCGATGAAGATGCTGGCGGAGGCGGGGGCGGAGCGACCCAGTTCTCAATGCTCAACCCCAACCCTGGTCAGGTTTCAGACGATACGATCGCCCTACCCGTCGAATCTGATCCGATCGTCGCTCAAGTTCCAGAACCGATCCCTACAGCCAGTCAGGAACCAGAGATTATCGATCCAATTCCTACGCCAACTCCGTCTCCCACCCCTACGCCAACTCCTACGCCAACTCCGTCTCCTACCCCTACGCCAACTCCGTCTCTATCAGCCAGCCCTACTCCGGCTGCGTCCACTTCGCCTTCTCCCCAGCCCTCTCCAAGCTCAGTAGCAACAAATTCGACAGGTCAGCCAGACGTAAACAATCAGAACAACAAGAATAGTGCCAACGGAGCAACCGAAAATTCTGGACAAAATAAACCAGGAACAAGTCTCGGAAGCGGCAACGGTCAAGGAAATGGTAGCGGTAACGGTCAAGGGAATGGCATCGGCAACGGTAGCGGCAATGGCATCGGCAACGGTACTGGTACTGGCACTGGCACTGGGCGAGGAAACGGGCAACAAGGGAGAAAACCACCTGAACCTGCCAAGCCACCTGAGTCAGTTGCAACTCTAAAAGCTCCACCTCGTGAAGATTCAGATCCGCCTCGATCGAGCGCAACAAGCCAAAATGTAAAGATAATTGCAGCCTAGATGAATATCTGGGCGCAGAAGGATCGGCGCGATTTGATTTTGATGTTGATAAAGATGGCAACCCTATCAATATTCGGTTGAGAACCACAAGCGGCGATGCTGAGATCGATCGCAAAGCCGAAGAAGCGATTCGCCGTCGCCGATATGAAGCTTCGGAAACTGGGTTTCAAGGGCAACGCATTCGAGTTACTTCTGAGCGAGAAGGGTCAGAGTTTCAGCGCCAAAGCCGCGATCGTCGGCAGCAGGAGGCTGCACAGCAGGCAGAACGCGAATCGCAGCGTGCAGCCCAAGAGCAACAAGAACGAGAACGCTTACAGCGAGAGGCTGAGCAAGAGCGTCCGCCTGCCTCGGCGGTGGAACCTGCTAGACCCCCTGAAGCGGTTCCTCCCATCGAAACGATTCCACCCAACTCGGAGCCTGCTGCGCCCGTGGAGCCTGCGCCCGAACCCGAACCAGCCCCCATAGAACCCGCCCCAGAATCAGTTCCATCTAGTGAGCCTCCTGCTTCTGGGCAATAGAACCGCATTTGCGTAAATTAAACAAGTTGATGGTTCTTGCATCTTCAGAGCCAGCAATTGCAACTTGAGGTTATGCTGCGAAGGCTGCCTGCGTCCGGTGAGCGGGAGGGTTGGGCTGCTCAAAAAAGTTGCACGAGCACTTGGAGACAGCTATCATTCCTAAACAAACCACAAGGTAGGCTGCAATGATTGATGTTGGGCTAACTCACATAGCACTGCCCGTCACAGATATTGAGCAAAGTATTAAATTTTACTCTGCCTATGCTGGAATGCAGGTTATTCATCGTCGCATTGATGCAGAAGCAGATGTTGCGGTTGTATGGCTTTCTGACTCTTGCGGTAACTGCAAAACAGCGCGAACTCGTCCTTTCGTCATTGTTCTCATCCAAACAAGCGCAGTGCATTCCGTTCTATCTCCCATTGCCCATCTTGGAGTTGGCTGTCAAAGCCGGGAATCTATGGATGCTCTTTGTGAAAAGGCAAAGCGGGAAGGTGTCCTGCTTCAGGAACCAAAAGATTCTGGGTATCCGATCGGATACTGGGCTTTCTTGCAAGATCCAGACGGTCACACACTTGAACTATCCTATGGGCAAGAAATAGGACTAACCGTAGAACAGACTTCATAAAAATACGCTGCACCGGAGATCAAGCAAGTGCCTAGTACAACTCTGACTCGATTAGGCGGACTCGCAGCAATACTTGCAGGAATCTTACGCGGAGTAAACTCGATGATCTCCAGTGATGCTCCTAGTGTCGCGGGTGCTTTGCAGTTGCCCCTTGCGCTTATTGCAACCCTTTACCTACTAACTGATATCTTCATTCTATTTGGAATCATGGGTATATATGGATTTCAGCATCAGGAATCTAGAGGGTGGGGATTTTTGGATTTCTACTCGCAGTGGTTGGCATTGCCATGATAAGGACTGGAGCAATATCCGGAGTCAATCTGTACCCAATCGGAGCATTGATATTTGCAGCAGGTTTGAGCTTGTTAGCAGTTGGTTCTTGGATAGCAAGAAAGCTCCCTCGCTGGGTATGTGTCTTTTGGGTACTTTCGACGATCGTAGGATTCATTGGCTATTTCATACCAGGTCTTAACCTATTGTTTGTTACATCTGGAATAATCTTCGGCATTGGTTTTGCTGGAGCAGGTATCAAGGTATGGTCAACAACAAGCAAGTAACTATCAAGAGAATCCTCCCCTTAGAGTTGAACTATACTGCGTCAGCCTATAGATTTTGGTTTAGAAGGGGTGTGGGGGCTGCGCCCCCAGCCAGTCTCCCACCTGCACCCCGTCCAAAATCTTTAATTTTATGCCCTGACAAAGTATAGCAAGACATGGA
>JAAUOZ010000408.1 GCA_012034655.1 Leptolyngbyaceae cyanobacterium CSU_1_3
GATTCATCATCGGTTCTGGCAACTATTAGATTGGCTGGCGGATAAATTTGGGCATGAATCAGACCAGGGGCAACTGATCCAGCTACGCCTAACGCATCAAGATATTGCAGACACTCTAGGCACGACACGAGTCACTGTAACCCTCTTACTGAGCCAGTTTGAGCAGCAAGGTCGTATTCGCTGGATTAACCAACACTTGCTGTTACCTCGAAATTTACAGCTTTGTTGAAAGCTAGATCCTTGTTCTACATTCATCCAGGAGACAGACCACATGGATATATTGACTCTGAAAATACTTTTCATGATTGGTGTGGTGTCTAGCTTCGTTATTCGCCTCCCCTATCAACGAGAAAACAAGCAGAATACAATTGTTCGCGATCGCAAAACAACCCAGGAAAAAATCCTGCTCCTCTTGGTCTTTATTGGCATGATCATCTTGCCTTTAATTTATGTTTTATCTCCCTGGCTCAATCTTGCCAACTATAGTTTGCCAGCTTGGGCAAATTGGCTGGGCATTATCGCTTTTGCCGTTGCGCTGTGGTTATTCTGGCGCTCTCATCGTGATCTTGGAAAGAACTGGTCGCCGACCTTAGAAGTCAGAGAAGGTCATACTTTAGTGAATGGTGGCGTGTATCAAACCATTCGCCATCCCATGTATACGTCTATATGGCTATGGTGCATTGCTCAGGCGCTTTTACTGCCAAATTGGATTGCGGGTTTCTCTGGACTGGTTTCGTTTGGTGTGATGTACGCTTTACGAATTGGGAATGAGGAGCAAATGATGCTGGAACAGTTTGGAGATGAGTACAAAGTCTATATGCAACAGACGAAGCGCTTGATTCCTTACCTGTTTTAATTCAGGCGATCGCTCTCGCATTCAAGATCTTGCCCTACCCCATACCCGCTTTGCCGGTTTGTGGTCAACCGTTTTCACCCCATTGACGAAGAGCGAATTGTTCGCCAATTCATCCGCCATCGTCGGAATCAGTCGGTTCAAATTGATGCTGTAATTATTTTGCCAGAATTCTATCAGCTTCGCTCTAGCCGCTTCATTTACCAACACTGTTTTATCGGGCATGATCAGCACCATCGCCACATGCCCTGAGTTTTCCGTTACCACAAACACGAAATCATCGCGATCGGCTTTCAGACCGTCGTACCAGTAATCAATATGCTCCTCTAACTCATATTCGTAGAGGGAATATGCCATCTCGCCGTCGTCTAGCAGCGCTTTGCGGAGGAGGCTCTCTATCTTTTTGCTCATCAGCGGATTCTTTCGCCCACACATCAAGTTCATAAATTTTACCAGCAGGGCTAGTAGAAAAAAGCCGTAAGCCATCATATCCGTCCAAAGCGTCAAAGATCCTATATTATGAGAATGATTATCATTTTTGTAGAATGGCTCACTCTTGGATTGATATGCCGCCTGTCCCTCAGCCCCTACCTCTTGCCCTTGAGCGGATTGTCCAACGGTTCCAACAGATCTCGGAACCGAAGCGGCGCTATGAATACTTACTTTGCTTTGCCAAGCGCCTGCCACCGTTTCCCGATGAGCAGAAGGTGGCAGCCTATCGGGTGCCTGGTTGTGTCTCTCAAGTGTATGTGATGGCTAGTTTGGAGCAGGGCAAGGTCAGTTTTCAGGGCGATTCCGACTCCCAACTGACCAAGGGATTAGTGGGGCTGCTGGTTGAGGGATTAAACGGGTTGGCTCCCGCAGAAATCATCCAGTTAAAGCCCGATTTCATTCAGCAAACCGGACTGGATGTCAGCCTAACTCCGTCTCGTGCCAATGGTTTTTACAATATTTTTCAAACCATGCAACAGAAAGCGCTGATCTATCATCTGGCTGAGACTTACTTGCAAACTTAAGGAGTCATTATGTCTAATCCAGTCATGCAGGTTTGTCCAGAATCAGTGAATGTCTCTCAGCGTGTCATGCCCGTTACCATTATCACAGGCTTTTTGGGCAGCGGCAAAACAACGCTACTCAATCATATTCTGAACAATCGCCACGGGTTAAAGATTGCCGTGATTGTGAATGAGTTTGGCGACATTGATATCGATTCCCAGCTATTAGTGTCTGTAGATGAAAATATGGTGCAACTGGGCAATGGGCTGTATTTGTTGCACCATCAATCAAAGCTTGGTTGATACCGTGTATGAAATGGTCGATCGCCATGACTCAGTTGATTATATTGTGGTTGAAACGACTGGAATTGCTGACCCCTTGCCGATCATGTTGAGCTTTGTGACCTGAAGAGCGATCGCGTTATGTCTTCAGATCAACTGCCTCGTAATCAACTGGTGTTTATCGGACGAAACTTGAACACTGAATCAATCAAAACACAGTTAATTGAATGTATCGCGATTTAATTTGAGGAATTAGTATGACCGACACAGCAACTCTTTCTAACCCAACGGCGCTGGACATTCCCAAACGAGGAATGCCTGTCACGATTATCACCGGATTTCTCGGCAGTGGTAAAACCACCTTACTGAATCACATTCTGAGCAATCGCCAGGATTTAAAGGTTGCCATTTTGGTGAATGAGTTTGGTGACATCAATATCGACAGTCAGTTACTGGTGTCAATGGATGAAGACATGGTGGAACTCAGCAATGGCTGTATTTGTTGCACGATTAATGATGGCTTGGTGGATGCAGTATATAACGTGCTGGAGCGGGACGATCAGGTCGATTATATGGTAATCGAAACGACGGGCGTTGCCGATCCATTGCCGATTATTCTGACCTTTCTGGGTACAGAATTGCGTGACCTGACCCGATTAGATTCGATCGTCACAGTTGTAGATTCTGAAACCTTCACTCCCGATCACTTCGACAGCGAAGCGGCATTCAAGCAAATTGCCTACGGGGATGTCACGATTTTGAATAAGACTGATTTGGCAGATCCAGACCAAATCCAGAACCTGGAAGCTTATATTAGTACCGTCAAAGAAGGTGCCAGAATTCTTTACAGTCAACACGGTCAAGTGCCGTTGCCGCTGATTCTAGATGTGGGGTACAACAACCCAGAAGCCTATGCTGATTTGGTTCAGGAAGAGATCGAGCAAACCCAGCAGGATCACTCACATGAGGAGCATCACTCTGGTCACAATGATCATCACCACCACCATCACGATGATCAGGCTCATCACCCTCACGAACACCATCATCACCATTCTGACCATCTAGACAATGATGGGTTTGTGTCGATCGCCTTTGAGAGCGACAAGCCCTTTGATGTCAAAAAGTTTGAAACCTTCTTGCAAAACCAATTACCACAGGAAGTCTTCCGGGCAAAAGGTATTCTCTGGTTTAAGGAAAGCGACCTCCGCAATGTCTTCCAACTCAGCGGTCCTCGCTTTGATCTGCAAGGGGAAGAATGGCGGACTTCCCCCAAAACCAATTAGTCTTTATCGGGCGTAACCTAAATGCCGATACGCT
>JAAUOZ010000409.1 GCA_012034655.1 Leptolyngbyaceae cyanobacterium CSU_1_3
TATACGCAAGCGATAGCTTCCTTCCCCGCCACCCCGATCCTCGACAATTTCAACCGTGCCGATGGTGGAGTTGGCAGCAATGCGCTACATACGACGATGGAAAGCGGCAGTACTGATACGATGGTCTGGGGCAATAGCTTTGGCTCCGACCAAGAGGTCTACACCACGATCAGTGCGATAGATGCAACTGCAACTGAGGTTGATTTGGTGCTCAAGGAAGCAGATCGCGGTGATGGCTGGAACCTGCTCGAAGCCTGGTATCAACCACAACGTGGCACCGTGCAGATTTGGACGGTCCACAACTGGGGAACGTGGATTCAGCATGGTGCGGATATACCACTGACTCTTCAACCAGGCGACCAATTTGGCGCACGGGCAAAAGCTGATGGCACCGTGGAAATCTACAAGAATGGTACACTGGTTGGCAGTGTTAGCGTAGCCTCAAGCTGGCCTTCGGTTGCCAGCAGTGGGCGGGTGGGTGTATGGCTGATTGATGCTCCCACAACCGTATTGGATGACGTTGGTGGCGGAACGCTGCCATAGGAATGGGCTGCTACGCGATATGAACCCATGTCGCGTAGTTGTTGCTATCTTTTCGTACCGAAAGGAGTTCCTATGACCTCACATTCCACGTCGCAAAGGAGTCTTTCATCATTGGGTTGTTTGCTTCTGGCTGTACTCGCGAGTATATTGGTATTCTGTATTTTCTGGCTCCGTTCGCCTGCAAATGCAAACGAGCGATGGAATATTAAAGATACCTGGGTTTCGACAACCTCCACTGGAGGGACAATTCGCTTTTTAAGTGCCTCTCTCATCCCTAATGGCACGATCGTCGTGCATACAACTGCCGATACCCGATTCCATCGTGCAGAGGACTTCAGTCTGATTCAAACAATGCCTATCCAAACTGGCAACCTTTCTATTAGTCCAGATGGTAGCCTTATGGCGGCTCAACCACAGAGCGCATCGGGAAAAGGCGTAGTGAGTATCTACCGCACTATAATGGTGAGTTAATACAACAGTTGGGTATAGATGCTGATCAGCCATTACAGATTGTTTGGAGCCGAGACAGCCGGTTCTTGGCGGTACGCTATTTTGAGTCAGCCAACTATATATTCTGGGATAGTCTGACTGGGCAACAAACAGAAGCACCATTTCACAACCAGCTAAAGTCAGGGGGATGGTATATACATCCGATGGCAGCACTGTCTTTCTCTCAACTCCAGAGGAGCTAGTTGCGATCAATGTTGCCACAGGCAGCGAATTATATCGAACTGCATTACCGAGCAGTTTGCTTCAACTGAACCCCGATAACTCAACCCTGATCGCAGATGAACGGGGCAATATGCGTGCCATCCGCGCTGTAGATGGTATGCTGCTATGGGAGCTTGGATTTCACGTTCCTGATCGGCAACATGGCCTGAATTTCACGGAAATCGGTGCGTTCGCGATCAGCCCCGATAATCAATATATTGCTGTCGGAGAAGTAACTAGGCCAGGGGTGCTTGGTGGCATTGATGATGGTCAGATTGCGCTGATTCGCATCGTTGATGGAACCATCGTTCAGGAATATCGTGGTCAAGAACGAGGAATTGGCTCGCTTATGTTCACTACTGACAGCAAAACCTTTCTTTCCAGCAATGGTGAGGAAATCGCACGGTGGGATGTCGAGCCACGCCCTTCTTGGTTGATTTGGCTGCCGATCGCAACAATCGGGCTAGTGATAGTGCATGGCATCTTAAACTTGCTGGTTGCCTGGTGGGATCAGGGACGTACGCGGCAGATTTGAACCGTACACTGCATATGGTACCATGACGATGGTCATATCTTTCGATCTGAACGGTGAATAATTGGGGAACATGGATTCAACATGGCGCTGATATACCACTTACCCTTCAACCGGGTGATCAGTTTGGCGCACGGGCCAAGAGCGATGGTACGGTTGAAATCTACAAAAACGGCACCCTTGTTGGCAGTGTCGTCGTGAGTGCCGACTGGCCGCATCGTGCTGCTGGTGGCGGGGTTGGCGTCTGGTTGATTGATGCACCAACTACCGTGTTGGATGATATTGGTGGTGGAACGCTGCCATAATCATCCTCCTTGAACCACCTCGGAGTGTAGTTGTACATCCGAGGTGGTTCCGTATCTGCTGCTCACTCCAAATCCCAAAGCTTCAACGCAATGCTGTTGTGAACACATATGAAATGAGGTGGCCAATGGCGACCTGTCTGATACGTAGTATCGCCATTATCGTGATACTAGGAGGTTGTGTTTGGATGGCCCGGCTTGCCGATATCAACCGACGAGCACCAATTGTTGCCCAAAATACTTCGTTTTGTGCCCTATCTCCAGGCGGGCGGCATCTTGCCTTCTTTCGCTCATTTAATCCACAAACGAGCTTTCTAGACACTGCAACGCATACTATTGTTGAAATACCGATTTCACCTGAACTATCCACGAGCAAAATGCTCTGGTTGCGTGATGAACTCTACTTCTACTATACTACTTGGGAAGTACGCCAAACACCAGATCGTGAGTATAATGCTCCCACCAATGGTTGGATTGTCGATGTATCCGCCAGAACGATCCAAGATATCAAGGCATTACCACCTGATATTCAAAGCCTTACTCTCACGCAAGCTGAAAGTGCAAGCGAAGCAATATACAACATCTGACTGGAGCGTATCCCCGAGCAGTCGTTATCGCTACTTTGATAGTGGTTCGGAAGCCAGCATATCGTTAGAGAACTCGGAAACGACCAATAGCATTAACGGTTTCAGGTCGTTTCACCCTTGTTTTCCTGGTTGGCGCTCGGATAGTGGTGGATATTATCTCATTGATGGCCCATTTTTAGGCGCTCGTGATGGTTCTATCCGCCTATTGCTCACCAATCCACCTCCCTCATATTGGCCAATTGCGTGGCTATTCTTAGGTGTGCTGCTCACAGTTGTTATTCTGTGGTATCGATGGATTGATCAGAGGATTCTACAATGGCGCAGACGCTCGTAATTATGGGAAATTGCCCCTTGCAAAGCCATAGAACACATGTTACAATAGAACATACGTTCTTAAGCCGAATAGCAAGTGGAGTGAGCCATGTACATGATGTGGTTCGACGATAGTATGAAGAAGACGGCGGCGCTCAAAATCGAGGAAGCGGTTGAAGCGTATGTGCGGCACTTCAAATCCAAGCCCAATATTGTGCTAGTGAATGAAGCCGATCTGGATCAGGTGCAGGGGTTACGAATACGCAGCGTTGGGTATGTGCGGCGGCACAATTTTTGGGTTGGTTGGGAAGATCCAAAGGTGGCGTAGGGATGGGTATGGTGAAATGGTAGCGTTATAGGGCCGCCATAGCGACGCAAGATGTTGCGTCACTATGGCGGCTCTATAACGCCACTACAACGCCCTACACGCCACCATGGCACTGATTA
>JAAUOZ010000095.1 GCA_012034655.1 Leptolyngbyaceae cyanobacterium CSU_1_3
ACTCCCACTTCGTATGACTTAAACTTCCGGTATCTTTCATTTTGAGTCTCCTTGCACGAATTAACTGGTTCGTGTCTTTGAGACTCTTTCTTAGATTCCCGGAACTGTCAAACTCTGTGAGTCCCCCCAGCACAGCTGGGGGTTTACCGAATTAATTATTGCATCACCGTTACAGCAGTTCCCAAGTTAACCTGACTGAAGAGAGCAGCAACATCACGATCGTACATACGAATGCAGCCATGAGAAGCAGCTTGCCCCACAGAACCCGTCTCTGGCGTGCCGTGAAACCCAATCCAGTTGTTGCCATCCGTCCAAAATCCAATCCAGTGAGAGCCAAGTGGATTTTTAGGGCTACCCGTCGGCACAACTTCGTTCGTCATCGGATTGATCCAAGTCGGGTTTTGCAGCATTTGCTTAACCTCAAACTGACCGATCGGCGTTTCCCAGCCCTCTTTGCCGATGGCGATCGGATACGCCCGAATCCGCGTCTTGCCCGAATAAATCGCCACTTCTCGCCGACCTAACGAAATCACCAGCCGAATCGGCTGCGATAGATCGGGCGGTGTCGCGATCGGTGTGGGGCGAGGCGTTGCGGCCGAGGGCGAGACAACAGGACGAGACGATTTTTCAGGGAGAGTCGTAGGCTGACAGGCGATCGCCGTGGGCAGAACCCAACCCAAAACCAAAAATCGCAACGATCGGCGCAGCAAAGATCTTCTCATTTCCCTACAGAACCCACAAAACTAAATGCTCACCAACATCAAAACCGTCCAGAGAGATCTTACACAAGAAACTTCTCCGGACGGTGATCAGAATGGATTCGACCAAAGGGGGTATCCCCATTCAGCTTAGGAGATTTCTAGCAAATCAGTGACCCACTATCTCCGGCTTCCCTCAGCGTCTTTGACTTTGCTCAGCCAGCTTGCGCCCTGAACAAAGTCGAAGGGCAAAGGTCGGAAGGTTCTATCTTGCTGAGAAACCACCTCATCTCAGAGAGGTAGACAGCTACTTCAGTTTTTACCAGAGCGCTCGCACACTGTTTGGCACTACCGCACCATTTGTGGTGGTGGTCGTAGTTCCGGTGGTGGTGGTTCCGGTGGTCGTAGTGTCCGTAGTCGTAGTTCCGGTGGTGCTGTCTGTGGTCGGGGTCGTGCCCGGGGTGGTAGTTTCGGTGGTTCCAGGAGTCGTTTCAGTCGTGCTGGGAGGCGTGGTGTCAGTGCTTCCAGGAGTTCCCAGCCCTGGTGTGAGAACTGGCGAGGTTGTGCTCGGCAGAGTTGGATCTATCGTACCGCTTGGGCTGGGAGCCGTCGTGGTTCCCGTGGTGGGGAGGGTCGTATCGGGAGCGCCCGTAGCGGGAGTGGTCGTGCTCGGCGTAACCTCAGTGGTTGGGTTGCCAGTGGTTGGGTTGCCTGTACCTGAGCCATCATTTGTGCTCGGCGTAACACTGCTGGGAGCCGTGTTAGCACCCGGAGTCGTGCTCTGCGACAAGACTGTCTGGGTTTGGGCTGCCTGATTTTGGGTCGGTTGGTTAGATGCTTGAGAACGCAACGCAAACGACGGTAAGCTCAGCAAAACACTTGCACCTGACATACCGATGATGCCAGCAAGAATTTTGGTAGTTCTAGAATTCATAAGGTCTCTCCTCAGCAAATAATGAGCTTTTTAGCAGTTCTTTTCGGCAGCTTGCAACCCAATTTTAGCGGCATCTCCCAGGGAATGGTCACATTAGGTTGAGGTAAATAGGTTAAAACCCCGCTGTAAACCAGTTTAGCAGCCAGAGTCTCGCAGATGCTTTTGCCGCTCTGCTTCGCATTACCCTAGCGCTGTTGTGGGGTCGGCTCTTCTACCGCAAGATAGGGATTTGTGAGCATCGCCTATGCCGATCGCCATAGGTCTAGTGTCTAAATCATGAGTGTGGTGTCTAAACTCAGACCGAGCCTACTGAAATTGAGGAGCAGAAAATTGAGGAGCAGAAAATTGAAGACCGAAAAAGGGACGCATTTTTAAGATGCATCCCCATAACCAAAAAGTAGTTCATCCAGGCTTGCCTATCGAGCGGCGTAACCCACAAGGTGCAGTACGTCACGCAATACGCTGTAGCCTGCCAGATCCCAAATCAGATAGGCGAGGAACCCAATCATCGCGAAGCGACCGTTCCAAATCTCTGCTTGAGGGTTGAAACCAAACAAGAAAGCGTTGCGATCGACTCCGTTATATTCAGTTGCGACGGGAGGAAGGTCAATGCTGGGACGGGTCTCTTTGTTCTGCATTTTTCTAAGTCCTTAACAAGTAATTGTTATATTTCTTATAGTATTGACCTCCTTTGCCTTTGGAGTCTGCCTATAGAGTCAATGTGCTCGTCGCTCTAAAGGAGGAGATGCCAAAAGCGCTGTTCTATGCAGATTTACCAACCGCATCTCAACGAAGGAGCACAGCCATGCATTTAGTTGGCTTGCAGCATTCCGTCTTCTAGATAAGCTACATTGTCAGCGACATCAATGATTCGGGGATCATGGGTGACAATGAGTACGGTGCGACCCTTTTCTTTGGCCAGATTTCGCAGCAGTTCGATTACAGCGTGACCATTGTGTGAATCGAGGGCGGCAGTGGGTTCGTCTGCCATGATGAGTTGAGGGTTTCCGGCTAGGGCACGGGCGATCGCCACTCGCTGCTTCTGCCCACCCGATAGATCTTGAGGATGCTGCTTGGCTTTGTCGGCGAGACCTACCTGTTCGAGGAGACCGTAGGCTTCTTTGCGGGCGATCGAGCCGCGAATGCCCTTCAGCTTGAGGGCGACTTCGATATTCTCTAGGGCGGTCAACGCTGGAAACAGATTGAACCCCTGAAAGATAAAACCAATGTTCTGAAGACGAAACTGTGCCAGTTTTGAGCTTGACAAGCGAGTAATATCTTCGCCAAGGAGACGCACATTGCCCTGCGTCGGCGTAAGAATTCCTGCCAGAATAGACAGTAGGGTTGTTTTGCCCGACCCAGACGGCCCCATCAAAAGCTGAATATCCCCTCGCTTTACATCTAAATCAACGCCTTTCAGCGCTTGAAACCGCTCCCCGCTAGACTGATAGACCATCCCTACGCCACGAGCCGCGATCGCCCGACTTGATTCCGCAGCAATCACACCGCAATCTTCGGGTGCAAGAGTATCCACCTTGGGCTTGCTTTTGCGAGTAAGGGTAGAGGTCGCCTGACTCCCAACACGTTGTAATACATCGATTTGAGTAGCTGTCATTCTTTGCAGGTATTTTAAGGAGGACGAGTTAAACGGCAGTGTGGGGAGTCGTGAATCAGCACTGGCTCTTAGGTTGAATTCACCAGAGGAGGCATCCAATCCAGATAAAATTGATCATAAGGTCTCAGGATCTAGTCTAGCGATTGGGTCTAGATTTTTTGCGATGAGACAATTGATCTTCAAGATCCAAGGGCATAATTTTATTACCTGTTACAGATCGTTACGATCTATTATTACGCCTTGAAGACGATCGCTGGATCAACACGGGTCACTTTCTGAACTGCGAAGAGCGCCGATCCGACACACATGGCAACGGTGAGGACAAAAATGCCCCCTCCCGTCGCAGGAGTGATGAGAATCATAATGCCTTTTGCGGCTTGAGTCCAAGCGCCGAGTCCGATGCAGAGTGCCATGCTAGGCAGATACCCCAAAACCGCCATCCACAGCGCTTGTTCAAGAATGACGCTATAGATTACCCAGTTTGACGCGCCCATCGCTTTGAGTGTTCCAAACTCGCGCAGGTGGTCTGAGACCGAAGCGTAGAGAATCTGTCCAACGATTACCATGCCGACAATAAAGCCGACTGCTGCGCCAAGTCCGAGAATAAATCCCACTCCAGTGCGTTCTGTCCAGTAGGTGCGGGTCTGGCTGGCAATTTCAGCTTGGGTGTAGACGCGCACGTTGGGTAAGGCAGCTTCGAGGCGTTGTTTAAGCTGGATCAAGTTTTCTCCGGTCTGGGCGCGAATCAGCACATAGGAGATGGGATCGGCAAGGTTGAGCGTGCGGGGGGTGGGCGGCGTGACTGGGCTAGCGTTGAGCGGAGCATTCTCGAAGGTGTTGGTGCAGGCGAGGTTGCCTTCAGAGTTGCGGGTGCAGTTGACTGAGGTATTGAGTCCGGCGGTGGAGTAGGCAGTAGCGTTCTCTAGGGAGGTGAAGACAAAGACGCTGGACGCGATCGACTGCGTACTCAACGACAGCCCCACCAGACGGGCTGGGAGTGACCCAATGTTGCCCTGATCCCCAACTTTGCTGAGTCCGGCGTTGCGTAGGCTGCTTTGATCGACCATCACGGTGTAGGGCTGCTTCAAATCGCTGAGGCTGCCTTGGGGAACATCCCATCCCGCAAAGATGCGACTGTTGGGGCTGAAGCCAAAAATTCTGATCGGCGTAATCTGCCCACTGGCATTGCGCCAGATGCTCGATCGAATGATTAAGGCTTCGGCCCGTTCTACACCAGGAACTTTCTGCGCCCGAACCACCTGCTCGACCGGCATGGAGGACGTTAATTCTAAATGCACCATCTCCTTGGAGGCTACCCAGAGATCTGCATTTGAGTGATCGACTAAGAGAGCGGTCGATCGTGTGAAACCTTTCAAAACGCCTAACTGAATCGTCACCAAACTCACCGCGAACATGATGCCCGCCTGAGCCACCAGAAACCGAGGAATATCTTCAAAGAGATTTTTGCGTGCGATCGAAGCCATGGGGGAAGGAATGAGGGGAGGAGGGATCGCCTTTAGTAGGCTGCACAAGAAGGAAAGGAGAACCTTGGAGCTTCCAAGCAGGTCTCATTTCCTTCATCCTGCATCTGTTTTCAGTTTATTCAGGATAGGGGAGTGCATTTTCTGCATTCCTAATCGCCAAAGGTCAGGGGCTTGCGGGTAAGCAACGGATAAACAAGATGTTTGATTGCCGCGATCGTCCCAAGTTTTTTCTCCTCCCTCCCTTCTCATCTCTACTTTGCGCCAACCAACGCCGAACCCACCAGATTCTCAGGCAAAGACTGACGGAGGCGATCGCCGTACATGTCTAGAGCGTTTCCGGCAAAGAGGAGGGCGAGGTGAGCGCGATCGTACCCGGCGGTTTCGGCAACAGATTTGACACAATCGCGCAAAACGCCATCCCAGTGGCCGTAGTCTCCTGAGAAGCAGGTCAGGTGTTTGCCCATTTCGCCCATAGCGGCAGGCAGATAAGCCGGGGCGGGGTCATCAGACTCGAAGGAAGTGAAGATCTGCCCTCGTGCAAAGTACTCCAGAGGGTCACGGTGGCGCAGATCGTAGTGTTCGTAGAGGCTAGAGTCGGTAATTTGGGTGGGGTCGTGTTGCTTGTTCCACATCAGGTCAAACAGATTTTTAGCCTGGCTGATGATGTTGCTGTTGTTGTGTACGCCGCGCTCCTGGATCATCAGTTTGGTGAACTCCATCAGCGAGGGGCGGTAGGGCTGGGTGGGGTCAAAGTCGCGAATTCGCTTTTCCCAGTGCTCGTGGAAGGAGTGGGCCAGGTCGGGGAGCCAGCCACAGCCGCCTTCTAAAAAGCCAACGCGCAGGGTGGGGAAGCGCTCAAATGCACCGTCGAAGACCATGCGAGCGAGGGCCAACTGCTGCTGGTTGCGCTGGACGAAAATGTGGCTCAACACAAAGGTGTCGGTGTGATCAGAGAGGCCACCGACCATATAGGAACCGGGGCCGCCATGAATGCCGATCGGGATGTCTAGATCCACCGCCGCTTGCAGGATGGGGGCAAAGTCAGGATGGCTGATCGTCTTGCAGGTACGAATTTCGGGGAAGGCATCGGGCGCTTTGGGATGGGGGACGGCCAGATTCGGCGGAACCATCACCCCAATCATCCCCAGTTCGTTGATGCAGCGGTGCATTTCTTTAACGGCTTCGCCCACGTCTTGGATGGGAAGAACGCCGATCGGCTTGAGGCGGCCCCCATATCCGCGACAGTCTTCTGCCATGTAGTTGTTGTAGGCGCGACAGAGAGCGATCGCCATATCTTTGTCGAGGTAGCTGCCAAAGGTGAGGTTCCAAGTACCAAAAATGATATGAATGTCTACCCCTTCTTCATCCATATGTTGGATGCGTTCGCGGTTAAACATTGCGCCCAGGGTCGTTTCGGGGTGGAGGTTACGAAAGCCGCCTTTACCGAGACCCTGGGGCTGGGGGAAAAGCCGCACCAGATCGTTCTCTCCAGTTGCCGGGTTGAAGTCTACGACGCGCATTCTCTGATCGCCCAAGCTATCTACAATTAAGCCGACGCGATCGCAGTATTCTTGTTCAATATAATCCCGAATTACAAGGGGATTTTCTAACTTGTGGGCATCTGCATCAATGACAAGTAAACCTTGGTACATAGATTCTCCGTAGCATGAATGTGGGGCGAGGTTCGATCAATGTTTTAGACGGAAGCTTTGGGGCGAAAATGCTGCCAAAGTTGGCGCATTCCAAACCAGTGCTCAAATGACCAGGACAGAGAAGCCAAAATTGTGATGCCGGGATATTTAACAAAAGCGGGTTCGTTCTTTTCAAAGAAAGCGTGTCCCCCCAGGGCAAATACCTGCGTGAGTATGAGGCAAAAAAGCGTGACTCGCCAGTCATAAAACAGGTAAATCACGGCGACGATCGCTAGCAAGTTGGTGAGATGATGCAGGGCTTGGTTGATGGGGTTTTGATGAGATGCCACAAAGTGGGCCTTTGCGTCTTGGAAGTAGCTCAAAGTGCCTCCTCCTGCCTGTTTGAGTGGGTTCTTGGAACGATATCACAGGGAAATTTGGTGGGGAAGGGAGCGATCGAAATTCTTCGGAATTGTCCGATGATTTGCTTGAGTTGTAAGTTTTAAGTTCTCAGTTCTTAATGATTCTTAAATTTAGAATGTGAAACTTGTTACATCAATTCAAAAAATGGGCGTGACAGTTTTTTCTTCAAAATCGCATTTCTCAAGTCCAAAAAGATATTAAGGGATCTGCAAGTTAATCATCTATCGCCAGCCAGGTTTCGACTTCGCTCAACCTTCAGCCGTCGAGGGTTGAGCGGAGTCGAACTTAGTTAGAGGGATCAAATCGGTTGACGTAGTAGCGATCGCAATCATCGGCAAGCTTGCTCCAAAGCAGATTAACCACTGATCCAGAGACATCGGAGCCGTCTTAAAGATTTCATTCACAAACGTAGAATTGCTGAAGATAATTTGCAGAATCAATGCTGCAACGATTCCCATGGCCAGGGCGGGCGCGCCGCTGACTTTTTCTTTGGAGCCACTCCACTTGGCAAGTAGAGACGGCAGCAGTTGACTAATGCTGAGCAGATAAAAAATTCGCCCCATTACCAAAGCCTGAATTGCCATCGTCCGGGCTAGCTCGATACTGCCCCACGGAGCCTGGCGCACCCATTCAAAGATGCCGAAGATCAGCGTCCAGTTATACAGCGAGACCGCCAAAATACGCTTGATTCGATTCGCGGTTAGAAATGGCTCATTTACCGGACGGGGAGCCTGTTTCATCACACCCGACGATTTTGGCTCAAAGGAGAGCGGCACAGTCATGGTGATCGAATTGAGCATGTTTAACCAGAGAATTTGCAGCGACAAAATCGGCAACTCACGACCCAGCAAGGTGCTGATCAAGATGGTCATCGATTCTCCACCGTTGACCGGGAGAATAAAACAAATCGCCTTGATCAAGTTTTTGTAGACCGATCGCCCTTCCTCGACCGCCGCTTCGATGGAGGCAAAGTTATCATCCGTGAGCAGCATATCCGCCGCCTCTTTGGAGACTTCTGTGCCACTGCCCATGGCAATGCCGATATCCGCCTGCTTCAAGGCTGGGGCATCATTTACGCCGTCTCCTGTCATTGCTACCACTTCGCCCCGCGCTTGCAAGGCTTCTACGAGTCGAAGTTTTTGCTCTGGAGCCACCCGTGCAAACACCACGCCGTCTTCTACCGCGTTTGATAACTCCGACGAACTCATCTGCGCTAGGTCTGCCCCGGTGAAGGCCAAAACTTTGCGATCCTTGCGAAAGCCCATCCGCCGGGCGATCGCGGCCGCCGTTCCCACATGGTCGCCCGTGATCATCTTCACCTGAATTCCCGCAGACTGGCAGGCATGGACAGCCGCGATCGCTTCGGGGCGAGGCGGGTCAATCATTCCTTGCAGTCCTAGAAACACTAAACCCGTTTCTAAGTCAGCATGGTCAACGGTGGTTTGGTGGGTGGGAACATGTTTTTTGGCAAAGGCCAACACCCGCAACCCATGTTTGGCCATGGCATCCACCTGCGCTTCGACGGCGGCACGATCGAGACGAATCTTTTGCCCCGACCCATCCAGTGCCCTCTGAGCACGCGACAACATAGACTCAGCCGACCCTTTAACGTAGAGAATATTCTCCTCCGCCCCCTGATGCAGCGTTGCCATATATTGAAATTGCGACTCAAAGGGAATTGAATCAAGGCGAGGAAGCGATCTCAGCACGGCGGTCTGATCCAGCCCTGCCTTACTGCCTGACGTAATCAACGCCCCCCTCCGTCGGGTCGCCAATTACAACCCAGCGTCCCGCCTGCTGCTCTAGGTGTGAGTCATTGCAGGCCAGCCCCGCCACCAGACAGTCTCGCAGCACGGGCGGTAAATCTCCCCCTGAGATCAGGCGATCTTCTTGAAAAATTTCCCCGTCAGGGCTGTAGCCGCCCCCCGTCAGCGTGTAAATCTCGCCGCCCACATACATTTCCTGCACAGTCATTTGGTTTTCGGTCAGCGTCCCGGTTTTGTCGGAACAGATCACCGTTGCACCGCCGAGGGTCTCTACGGCAGGCAGTTTGCGGATAATCGCATGGCGCTTGGCCATACGCGACACACCCACCGCCAGCGTGACCGTGATTACGGCAGGCAATCCTTCAGGAATTGCCCCCACTACCAGCGCCACAGCAGCCTCGATCGCATCGTTAAAACTGCGCTGTCCCAATCCCACCGCAAAGGTCAGGGTCGCCATGCCCAACACAAAAAACAGCCAGTTTTGGCTAAATTGATTGAACTTGCGAGTCAGGGGGGTGGTCAGATCAACGCGCTGCTCGATTAGTTGAGAGATTTTGCCCGTTTCGGTGTCGTTGCCGATCGCCGTGATGATGCCCGTCCCCTGGCCAAAGGTGACAAATCCACCTGCGTAAGCCATGTTTCCGCGCTCTGCCAGGGGCGTTTCGGCTTCCAGGATTGGCGGTTCGCCATTGTCTTCGGCTTCCTTTTCAATGGCAACCGATTCTCCGGTTAAAGATGATTCATCGATTTGCAGGTCTCGCACTTTGATCAGACGCAAATCAGCGGGCACTTTGTCTCCGGAGGTCAGCATCACCAAATCCCCCGGAACCAGATCTTTTGACGAAACTCTAGACTTTTTGCCCTCTCGAATCACGGTGGCTTCGGTGTTCATGGCTTCAGCCAGTGCCGCGATCGCCCCTTCTGCCTTTGCTTCTTGCAGAAAGCTAATGGTGGCATTGGTCGTCGTCACTCCCCAAATTACGCCCGCATTCAGCCATTCTCCAATTAGGGCTTTGATGACTCCGGCACAGACCAAAATAATAATGAGCGGCTGATTAAATTGCAGGACAAACTTTAGCCAACCGGGCTTAGATTGTTTACCCGTAAGTTCATTTGAACCGTGCTTTTTTGACGATCTAAAACTTCATGAAGGGTCAATCCTGTCTGCAAATCACTACCCAGAATTCGTCCCACTTCAGATGCAGAAAGATGATGCCACAGTGGAAGTGACACAGAATTTACAGTCTTGGATGCCATAGGAATTTTGTGAAAGGAACTGCAAACAAGAGCCAGCTTGTTCTTTGTAATCTGCTTCAAAAAGTTGTTTGAGTAGTTATTTGAGTGATTAAAGGTAAATTTTTTCACCCACAGACTGAGATCTCCCTGGGCAAGCGAGAATTGCCCCTGCAAGCAGATTCAGAATGACTCTGTTAGTTTTTGAATTGTGACTATAGAGAACAGCCCGATCGCTGAGCGCTTTGTTTCAACGATCGCCTGGCTCATTGCTCATAAACTCAAGGTAAATCGGTCTGATTCAAAACTTAGTCTTTGTGTACAAAGACTCACAGCAAGCTGGGAGATTATTCGTGTGTGCAGACCCAATTTCAGATTAAAATAAGACTCACAATCGTGTAGAAACTTGATACACAATTTCCTATAAATCGAGCACACTCTATGGTGTAAATCGAGCCTGTTAGTCGATGCCGTTCGTTGCTGAATTTGAATGAATCAACAGGAGTCTATCCCATGAATCAGCAATCCTTAATCGATCGAGTCAATCAGCTTTCGGTTCGGCAGCGTCAAGTTCTACTCAAGGTTTTGGCAGGCGAAACAAACCGAACGATCGCTCAATCTCTCCACATCGTAGAAGCAACCGTTAGAAAACACATTGAGAAAATCTGTGCTGTTTTTGAGCTTACTAATGAGACTGGAGAGCGGTTTTCTAAGCGGCCAGATTTAATCGCGTTGTTTGCTAAATATCAGTCTGAATTATTGGTGCAGGAAGGTTTAAAGCCAGCGATCGCAGCCTCTCCAAAATCAGATAATTTACTGCATTTTCCATCCTTGGTGACAACCTCAACTCCAGAATCTATAACTATCAAATCCGCTAAAGATAGTCGGTTAGAAACTAAGTTTGAAACGATTTACAATCGCGATGTGTTCATTTTAATTGACCAGAGCGGCTCAATGGTGCGAAGAGATTCCGATACAGACAATCAGACGCGCTACAGCTACCTGCAAGAAATCATTGAGGGTCACGTTTTTGCAATTCTCTCTGCTCAAAATAAGCCCTGCCGCAGAACCGCCCAAAAAATCTGCGATCGTATCTCCGTCTACTTTTTTAACCGCAATTCTACCCCCGCAAAGCCAACGATCGTCACCGATGCGGGGCAAATTCAGGCGCTCTTTGCCCAAAATTCACCGCGCAACAATACGGTGGTCAGCCCCACCCTCCAAGCCTGTTTAGACACCTGGCTAGAGAATGGAAAACTCCACGATCGCGGGGCTTTTCTATTAATTTACACAGACGGCTTATTTAACGACGAAGCTCAGTTTGTAGATTGCATTGCTAGAGCTTGCACTCAAATTGAAAATCACAAAATGATTAAAGTTTTTATTTTGGGCGTGGGTCAAGATATCGATATCGAACGTTTTTTAGAACTAGATTTTGATACCTACAATCGTATGCCTTTTGATATTTTTGTCTTCGATTTAGTCAATGAGTTAGACGATATTACAGAACTGCTCAAGCGCCAACTCATTGATTTACCACACACCGCTTTACCGCCGTGGGTCAAAGCGCGCTACCCTAATTTCGCCGAGCGATTTACCCCTCACCACCAGCGCAATTGTAGATAGGTGCGATCGGGCTGGCTCAATTCTTCTTCGCTCACCCATTCCACCCGTTTGTATGTGCCAAAAACGTGATCCCACCAATCTACCGCGAGGCCAAAGTTATGATGCCACATGCCATATTTGTGATGCACATAGTGAACGGGCATCTGCATCCAGAAGCACTTGGTGGGGTTTTCATGCTGTAGCTGATGGGCATAGGAAGAGAATGCCGCATAGGCCAACCCACCCAGCAACCAGCCCAACCCAGCCGCCAGAGAGTGAAAGAACATCAAACAGAGGACGATCGCCGTTCCTTTGACATAATCTCGAAACTCCCACAGCACCCCTTGACCTTCATTGCGACGGTGGTGATCTCGATGCCGCTCCCCAATTTTGGGCGAAACGTGCATCAGACGATGCATCCAATATTCCACCAGACTCGCCAACACAAAGGCGATCGCAAAACAAATTACCCCAACGCCCACTTGCACTAACACAGGGCAAAACCCTCCTCACACGAGTAACACACTGATATTTTTACTGATATTTTTACTGATATTTTGCCATTGCTCTGAAGCAAGTGTCTCATATCAACTTAAATTTAGGGATTTGCATAAAATAAAGTACCAGTGAATCGGGTTTCGACTTCGCTCAACCTTCAACCGTTGAGGCGTTGAGCGAAGCCGAAGCTTGGCGGGTGGTAGATTATTAACTCGCCAATCCCTTAGGGCGATCGCGGCAATTCAACACTCGGCAGCAATGAATGCTAGTAGGAGCATTGCAGTGCCATGCCTTGAGCGTGGGTATAGGATTGATCCGCAAGCCCTTTACCACTTGAGCAAATTAAATTGCTCCATGTCTACCGTATCGCGGTTGCGGTAGATTGCCAGCACGATCGCCAAGCCCACTGCCGCTTCTGCGGCCGCGATCGTAATCACAAAAATCGTAAAAACCTGTCCCTTAATCTCGTCTGCGTCAAGATAGTTAGAAAACGCCATCAAATTGAGGTTGACCGCATTGAGCATTAGCTCGATCGACATCAACACCCGCACGGCATTTCGACTGGTAATCAGCCCATAAATGCCAATACAGAAAAGAGCCGCCGCAATGAGCAAAAAATACTGGAGTTGCATAGTCCTAACGCCTTGTTTCTAACGTCTTGTTTCTAGCGCCCTAGTGGTCTGTCAAGAATTTTTTAAGGGGTTCTCAACTCCTTAAAAATAACCGCTTCCCCCTTTCCGATCCATCCATTAAAGCCTGACAGACTACTAGTTCTGGCGCTTTACTGAATAGTAGAGTCGCTGCGACCCGTGGTAAGCAGTTCACGAGGGCGTTCTGGCAAAGTCAGCGCATCCGCATCTCCAGGCTCCAAAGTCGCTTCTGGCAAAAATTCGCGACGAGCAAGCACCACCGCCCCAATCAACGCCATCAGCAGCAACATCGAAGCCAATTCAAAGGGCAGCAAAAAATCACTGAAGAAATGGAGGCCGATTTTGACGATCGACGCATCACCCACCGGCATCGTCGTGACGATCGCCCAGGGAGTCGTCACCACCATCGTCCCCAGTAGCGCAAAAATACCCACACAAACTAGAGCCGTCGCCACCTGGCGAATCCAGATCCTCGGAACCATGACAAAATCTTGCCGCTTGTTCACCAGCATGATCGCAAACAAAATCAGCACATTGACCGCGCCCACATAGATTAAAATCTGAGCCGCCGCCACAAAGTCCGCATTCAGCAGCAAATATAGCCCAGACATGCTGATAAACACCCCTGCCAGTAAAAAGGCCGAATAGACCACATTACCAAGCAGCACCACACCGAACGCAGAACCCAGCATCATCACTGCCAGAATTCCAAAAGAAACAATTTGTACGCCTTCTGCCAAATTCACAATGTCTAACTCCTTATTGAGCCACGAGTCGCTGGCTTGCCAATTATTTTGCTGGTTTTACCAGGGGTGACTCGCGATCGGCTAATTGCGACTATTTTTCTGCTGGTTCCGAGGTTTCTACAGCCTGGCCCGCCCGAACCGAGCCTGCGGGCAGATCGTGAGGATCAAGCACCCCCTTAGGCAGGTAAGCAAACTGACGCAACGGTGTCACCATGGGGTCATTCGTCACTTTGTAAGGGAGACGACCCAGGGCCACGTTGTCGTAGTTGAGTTCATGGCGATCGTAGGTTGATAGCTCATATTCCTCAGTCATCGACAGGCAATTGGTGGGGCAATATTCCACACAGTTGCCGCAGAAAATGCAAACCCCAAAATCGATGCTGTAGTGGTTGAGCTTTTTCTTCTTGGTTTCTTTGTTAAACTCCCAATCAACGACAGGCAGGTTGATCGGGCAAACCCGAACGCAGACCTCGCAAGCAATACACTTATCAAACTCAAAGTGAATTCGTCCTCGAAACCGTTCTGACAAAATCAGCTTTTCGTAGGGATATTGCACAGTCACCGGGCGACGGCGCATATGATCAAAGGTGACAGACAACCCCTGACCAATATATTTACCCGCCTGAATCGCCTCTTTAGTGTAGTCACCAACTTGTTTAAGAAACTTAAGCATGAGTGTTCTCCAGAAAGGGGGATGGGATGGGAGGAGGGAGAAAATAGAAATGCTAGAACTTTGGCAGTGAAGGGACTCAGGGGGTGCGATCGCTGAGTCGCTGAGGGCAATCACAGAAACTCGCCTCCCTCCCTGACCTTTTTTCTCATCCTCCAAAAGCAACAGGAAAAGCCAACTTCAGCCCAGCAGTCAGCAGCAGATTCACCAGGGAGATTGGCAATAGAAACTTCCAGCCTAAGTCTAACAACTGGTCAATTCGCACGCGGGGCACTGTCCAGCGCATGAGAACCGCCAAGAACAAGAGGAAGTAGGCCTTCAACAGGGTCGTCACAATGCCGAGGGTAGCGGTGAGCACCTGTAGCCAGGGTGTGGTCTCGCTCACCCCGATCGCACCAGCAATGGCACTCACCGACACAGGGAACTCCCAACCGCCGAGATACAAAATGGCAAACATTAGGGCAGACAGCACCAAGTTGACGTAGGAACCAATGTAAAACAGAGCAAACTTCATCCCTGAATATTCGGTCTGATAGCCTGCGACGAGTTCTTCTTCTGCCTCTGGCAAGTCAAAAGGAATCCGTTCGCATTCTGCCAAGGCCGCAATCCAAAAAATCAAAAAGCCGACGGGTTGCCGCCAGATGTTCCAACCTAAGATGCCATAGCCCGACTGCTGCTGCACAATGTCGATCGTGCTCAGAGAGTTAGACATCATGACGATCGCCAGCACCGACAGAGCCAGGGGCAATTCGTAACTAATGGACTGTGCCGCCGCTCTCAGACCGCCCAGCAGAGAATATTTATTATTGGAAGCGTAACCCGACATCAGCAGTCCGATCGGAACCACGCTAGAGAGCGCAATCCACAAAAAGACACCCGTACCCACGTCCGTCATGACAATGTTTTGCCCAAACGGAACAATCAGATAGGACAAAAACACTGGTAGAACCACAATCACCGGGCCCAGCAAGAACAGCAACGGGTCAGCCTTAGCCGGAACGGTATCTTCTTTGAACACGAGTTTTAGCCCGTCTGCCAGAGGAGCCAAAATTCCTAAAGGACCGATAAACTCTGGGCCAATTCGCTGCTGCGCCGCCGCCGAGACTTTTTCTCTCTAGCCACACCATTGTGAATACGCCGAGGGTAGCCACGATCAGCATCACCACCATCGGCAGGGGCATCCAAAGCGCCTTAGCAGCCCCAGACGGGATGCCAAAGCCCTTAACGGATTCTATAAAAGTTCCTTGAAGGTCAATTCCTGGGTTCATGTTTCCCGCCGCATCAAGTTATGCAATCGATCGTCGCGATCAGATCCTTTTCAGATCAAGACTTTCGACGACCATAACGACTATTAGTATATCTTCACGATGAGGACGGAACCGGATCAAGCCGCTTAATTTCTAAGCTTTTTGCCCATCAAAGTATCCAATGAATGAGATTGGCTGAGGTGAATGCCGGACGTGAAGAGGCACAAATTGCAGAATTAGCTTGGATTCAGTGCGAACAATAAAATCACAATAATAAAATCACAATAAAATCACAGGGGCGGTCTCTCAACCGATACTCAGTCCGATCGGAGACTACTGCCCGTCGATCGACAAGCTGAACCAATAAAGAAGCCCTCAGAAGCAAGATTCCTGAGGGCTGGAGTTCCTGAAAATCGTCACGTTGATATGTTTGCAAGGGATCGGGATTTAAGCAAGAGGGGTCACACCCATCACACCGAGGTTACGGACTAACGATCGTCAATTGAGATGTAGGGTGAGGAGTGCAATCCAGTATAAATTTGTGTCGGGCGGAAAATGCGATTTTCGCCCAATTGCTCCCGCCAATGGGCCAGCCAACCAGCCGCACGAGAGATGGCAAACACAGGGGTAAACAGATCCGTAGGGATGCCCAATTTTCGATAGACCAGCCCAGAGTAGAAATCGACGTTGGGGTAGATTCCCTTGTGTCCTAGTTTTTCTTCGACGGCGCGTTCGAGTTCGGTGGCGATGTCATAGTACTTGTCTTGACCAAATTTTTCAAACAACTGTTCGGCAAGCTGCTGCAAGATTGTGGCCCTAGGATCTTTCACCTTATAGACGCGATGCCCAAACCCCATGATTCTGGCTTTACGTTGAAGGCGATCGTCCAAATAAGGGCGGACATTCTCAACAGAGCCGATCGTTTCCAACATTTCGATGACTTCCTCAGACGCACCGCCATGGAGAGGGCCCGCCAACGTACCGACGGCCGCAGCAATCACCGCGTAGGGATCGGTCAGAGTCGAAGCCGTCACCATGGCCGAGAAGGTAGAAGCATTGATCGTATGTTCGGCATGGAGAATCAGCCCCACCTCAAAAATCCGAGCGGCAAAGGGGTCAGGCTCTTTCTCGCTCAGCATATACAAAAAGTTGGCGGCATAGCCCAGATCATCGCGAGGTTGCACTGGGTCATTTCCCTTCCGCATCAATTGAAACGCGGCTACCATAGTGGGAATCTTAGCCAAAAGCCGAACGACCGCAGCCCGAACATAGGTCGGATCGTCCAAAGCGCGGCGCGAGTAAAACAGCCCCAACGCCGCCGCACAAGCCTGAAGCGCATCCATCGGATGCCCGCTCTCCGGGAAGCACTTCATCATGTCTCGGATACGGTACTTCAGTCGCCGATGATAGCGAATCTCGTACTCAAAATCTTCTAGCTCTTCTTGAGTGGGGAGTTCTTTCCAGATCAGGAGATAGGCAGTTTCTAGAAACGTGCTTTTGGTGGCCAGTTCTTGAATGGGAATGCCACGATATTCTAGAACGCCCTTCTGCCCATCCACAAAGCTGATACCAGATTGGGTAACAGGAACGCCCTCCAGACCTGCCCGATATTCGTAGACAGTCATTAGTCAGTGTGCCGTAATCTTACAGTAAGTCTGAAGCTTAACTTATCAGATTTGGCCGGTCAGATTGTATTGTTTGGCGCAGAGTTAAAAGTTTTGCTTCAGAAGTCGATCGAGTGGCTGAAAGAGCGGAAGAAGCGACACCCCTAACACACTTTTGCGCTCTAAACTACGAACTTAGCAGATTGATTGATTGGTTAATGTTTGCAATTTTTTATAAAAGATAATATTATTAAATTATAAAGCTTTAGACCTTGACTTAAGAGATTTCTAGCAAACCAGCGCCCCCCTGTCTTCGGCTTGGCTCAGCCAGCTTGTGCCCTGAGCCAAGTTGCAGGGCACAGGTCGGAAGGTAACGTCTTTCTTAGAAATCGCCTTAAGTTTCATCTACCCCTGAGCCAACTCGCTCCTGATATTGCCTGGATACGTAACGGGCGGGAGTTGATTGGCTTATTTTGTATTTCTCGTAAATTTCTCGTAAGGAGTTATATGCCTCACAGACATTCTGATCAGCAGTCCGATCGTTCAGGCAATCGTTCAAATCGTTCAGGCAATCGTTCAAGTCGTTCTAACCCTGTTTCAGTTCGTCAGGGCAGCGATCGCCCCTCGCAGCAATGGGCAGAATCCCGCCACACTGCTCAGCGCTCAAGCTCTCACCCCAACTTGACAAAGCTGATCGAGCAAGATTCGCCGCTGCAAACCCATACTCAACTGGTGCTGATGTATGGCCCTTTTCAGACTGAGATGTTACCCCAAGCAAACCAAGGCGTTGCCTCTTGGATTAAGGACTGCCTTCGCAAACATGGGTTGCCTAGCTTAGTTCGGTTTGATTATCGTCGTCGTGCTCAGATCTTTCGCCGCGACCAGTTTCAGCCCTGGCTGGAGCCATTGATGGAGGGATAAAAAGCCGTCTTCAGAATGCAGGATTTGACACGTTTTTGTAGGGTGGGTATGGGCTAGAGTAAACGGGTTATCGATCGCTCAGATCTCTGCTCTATATACCTATGCCCGATCACTCTACGCCCGATCAACCTTACGACATTATTTTGCGTCAGGGTCGTTTGCTGGGTGCATCCGATCGGGGTGAGGCGACAGATGTTGCGATTCGAGCAGGCAAGATCGCAGCGATCGCCCCTCACCTCAAAGGGACGGCTGCCCTGGAGTTAGAAGTATCGGGGCAGTTGATTAGCCCGCCCTTTGTCGAGTCGCACATTCACTTAGATTCTGCTCTGACGGCGGGTGAGCCGCGCTGGAACCAAAGCGGAACCCTGTTTGAGGGGATCGAAATCTGGCGAGAGCGCAAACAAAATCTTTCGCTAGAAGATGTCAAAAAGCGAGCGATCGCAACCCTCAGACAGCAGGCGGCGCAGGGTGTTCTTTTTGTGCGGAGCCACGCCGATGTGAGCGAGTCGAGTCTGACGGCGCTGCAAGCCTTGCTAGAAGTGCGCGAAGCGGTCAAAGATTGGCTCACCTTGCAAGTGGTGGCCTTTCCGCAGGATGGGATCTACGGCGGCAAAAAAAATGACGCACTGATCGAGGAAGCGATGCGGATGGGAGCCGATGTGGTCGGCGGTATTCCGCATTACGAACTGACCCGCGAAGAGGGTGTGCGATCGATCGAGCGAATTTTTGAACTAGCACAGAAGTACGATCGCCTGATCGATATTCACTGCGACGAGATCGATGATGATCAGTCGCGGTTTCTAGAAGTGGTGGCTGCCTGGGCGATTCGCCAAGATATGGGGTCGCGAGTCACGGCTAGCCACACCACGGCGTTTGGGTCTTACAACAATGCCTACGCCTTCAAGCTGCTGGGGTTTCTGCAACGCACAGAGGTCAACTTTATTGCCAATCCGCTGATCAATATCACGCTGCAAGGTCGGACGGATACCTATCCCAAGCGTCGCGGAGTCACACGGGTCAAAGAGCTTTGGCAACAAGGGTTGAACGTCAGTTTGGGTCACGATTGTGTACAAGACCCCTGGTATTCGCTCGGTACGGGCAACATGCTAGATGTGGCATCTATGGCGGTTCACGTTTGCCAGATGACGGGCACTGCTGAGATTGATGCTTGCTATAACATGGTGACGTGGCACGGGGCAAAAACGTTAAATATTGAGCACGCCTATGGGGTGGAGGTGGGCAAGCCTGCCAATCTAATCGTGCTGGATGCAGCCGATCGTTACGATGCCATTCGTCGTCGGGCTACGGTTCGCTATGTGGTTTCGCAGGGTAAGCTTTTGGCTGAGACAGAGCCGCCCAGAATGAAGTGGAACCCGTGAAAGGAACCCGTGAGAGGAACCCGTGATCAAAGCTTGAGTCTCGAAGATTTTAGCGCTGTTCCAGACTTTGGGGACGCGGCAGATTGTCAGTTGCCCTCGATCGCCGCTAGCAGAGAACCATCTATCTCACGATGGCGATAGAATGATGTGACTCAAATGCAGCTTGATCATCATGGCGGCCGGACAAAAACTCTACGAAGGCAAAGCTAAAATTCTCTACACTACAGAAGATCCAAATATTCTTCTGACCTACTTTAAAGACGATGCAACGGCCTTCAACGCCCAAAAAAGGGCAGCATCGTCGGCAAAGGTGAAATCAATTGTGCAATTTCTACCCATCTTTTTAGGCTGATGGAGGCAAACGGTGTGCCGACTCACTTTGTCGATCGCCCCTCTGCCAAAGAGATGCGCGTCAAATCTGTAAAAATCATCCCTTTAGAAGTCGTCGTCAGGAACATTGCAGCCGGGAGTCTCTGTCTACAAACAGGTCTGAAGCTAGGCACAAACCTTCAACCTTCGCTTGTGGAGTTCTACTACAAAAATGATCACCTAGGAGACCCCCTTCTGACTCGCGATCGCCTGCGTCTGCTTGATCTGGCTACCGATGATCAGGTGGATCAATTAATAAAGATGGCTCAATGGATCAATGACCTGCTAATGGGCTTCTTTCAACAATGTGGCATCACTTTAGTTGACTTTAAGCTAGAGTTTGGCGTTGATGCGGCGCAGCAGATCTTATTAGCCGACGAAATTAGCCCCGACACTTGCCGTTTATGGAACCAATCTGAAACTGACCCCGATCGCCGTGTGATGGACAAAGACCGCTTTCGCCGCGACTTGGGCAACGTCGAAGAAGCCTATCAGCAAGTCTTGAAAAGAATCTTAGACCAGGGTGTTTAGAAGAAAATGAAGCAGCAAAATTTCATAGCTTGAAGGTTTGTAACCGCTTCTTGATATTGTAAATCTAGAGTCTGCCTTGTCTAAAACTTGTGTCTAGAACCCTGAGTTTGAAAACCTGTGCCAGACCTGGTGTGAGACGTGCCAAACAACGAGAACAAAATGCGTTTATCTCCCGCTTTGATGGCAGCTTTTGCAACTGCTGCCAGTGTCAGTTGGTCAAATTCTGCGAAAGCTCAACCCCCCAATCCGACAACCCCAGCAGATGGGAAGCACTCTCAAGTCGTAGATGCCAGCGTGGTTAGAGCGTTTGGGAATCGAAATCTAGACCAAAGGGACTCCGGCAAACAGTCCGAGCGATCGTCCCTAGATGTTGTAGTTCAAACTACCGGGGTTCAAACTACCGGAGTTCAAACGGCTGGGGTTCAAACTATCAGCGCCCCTGAGACAACCTCAGAACCCTTGAAAACTAAGCCCTTCCAAAAAGCCCCAAGCAAAGTGGCTCAGGGAGGCACGATCGAACAAGAAACTCCAAATCGCATTCAGATCAACACTTCGCCACCCGCGACTCCGATCGCTCCAAATCTGCCGCCTGCGCTATCCCCAGTCCACTTCCGAACAATACTCAACCGGCTCCAGCCCTCCCAACATACGCCC
>JAAUOZ010000410.1 GCA_012034655.1 Leptolyngbyaceae cyanobacterium CSU_1_3
TTTTTTCTGCAACTCTGGCATCCGGGACGAGCCTCTCACAGTAGTTTTCAGGAACAGGGTGAATTGCCCGTTTCTGCTTCGGCGTCAGACTGACTGGGAGTTATACCCATACCCCGATCGGTAAACAACCCTACGAAACGCCCCGCGCTTTAGAGACGAACGAAATTCCTCTAATCGTCGAAGATTATCGCTCCTCTGCTCAACGCGGTCGAGAAGCGGGTTTTGACGGGGTAGAACTTCACGCAGCCAATGGCTATTTAATCGATCAGTTTCTGCAATCGAAAACCAATCAGCGCACAGACCACTATGGAGGGAGTTTGGAAAATCGATATCGCTTTCTCAAAGAAGTTGTCGAGGTAGTTCTGACAGTGTTTCCTGCCAATCGAGTGGGAGTGAGACTGTCTCCCAACAGTATTTACAATGACATGGGTTCTCCAGATTTTCGGGAGACCTTTCTCTATGTGGCTCAACGGTTGAATGAATACGGTTTGAGCTATTTGTCTCTAATCGATGGACTGGACTTAAATGGCTTCCATGAACTGGGAGAACCGATGGTGTTAGCCGAATTTCGCAATGTGTTTGCGGGGGCGATCGTCGCCAATGGTGGCTATACCGAAGAAACTGCAACCGCTGTGATCGCATCTGGCAATGCTGACCTGGTTGCCTTTGGACGATCCATCATGAGTAATCCAGATTTAGTAGAACGATTTACGAATGGCTGGACGCTCAATCCACCTGCCGATCCAAGTATTTGGTATTCCTTTAAAAAAGAAGGCTACACCGACTTCCCCACCTACCGTGCATCTTAAGCCAACTTACTAGCACCATAAGAATCTGACAAATCATTGTAAGAACCTGAAAGAGATCGAACATTGGTAATCACTACACTTCAGATAGAACGGAACTAGCAAAGGAAATAACTTATGAAATACCCACAAGATACGGTTCAATACAATCTAGATGGACAAGCAGCAATGTCTGCACAAGAGTATCAATACAACTACGATCGAGCGGTAGAGAAACTAACCTCAATTGTGCGAGGTGATGTGCTCCTGCCAGGAGACGCTGCTTATGAAGTAGAACGAAAAGTTTGGAATGGTCGCTTTGATTTCCATCCTGCCGCGATCGTGCGCTGCGTTGATGCCGAAGATGTCAGAATTGCAGTTAATTTTGCCAGAGAACAAGGAATGACGCTCTCTGTACGGAGTGGCGGACACAGTATCGCTGGACATAGTAGCAATAACAATGGATTGGTCATAGACCTCTCCAATCTGAAGACAATTACGATCGATCCTGTAAATCACACGGCTCGTCTGGGTCCTGGACTCACTTGGGGCGAGGTTGCCAATACGCTCCAACCTTTTGGACTAGCCATGACAGCAGGTGACGTTGCGTCCGTCGGGGTGGGTGGCTTACTCCTGGGTGGTGGTATAGGTTGGATGGTACGTGCCTATGGTCTGTCAATTGACCGCTTGCGATCGGTAGAACTCGTTACGGCGGATGGTCAACTCCTGCGTGCCAGTGCAGATGAACATCCCGAACTATTTTGGGGACTGCGTGGCGGGGGTGGCAACTTCGGGATTGCGACTGCTTTCGAGGTGGATCTGCACCCAGGCGGAACCATTCTAGGCGGTGCTATCTTCTACGAAGCAGCGGAGGCAGAGCACATCCTGAAAGAGTATGCCCGTCTAGCAGCAGCAGCCCCGGATGAACTTTCGACTGAGGCAATAATTGCGCTTGCTCCCCCTGCTCCCTTCATCCCACCTGACAAGCAGGGAACTCCGATCGTCGGTATTCTCCTCTGCTACACGGGCGATCTTAGTGCAGGGGAGCGGGTTGTCGCTCCCCTGCGTCAGATTGCTACCCCGATCGCGGACTTGATCGCGCCGATGCCTTATCCAAATATTTTTGCACTGACAGAGATCGGGGAGGTGACTGGCTTGCAGCATCATGGGCGATCGCAGTTTTTCGAGACGTTCTCAGATGAGATGTTGCATACGTTGGTCGAAACAACTCAATCCGTCATGTCGCCGGAAACAATGATTTCACTTCGGGTTCTCGGTGGCGCGATGAGTCGAGTTGCACCTGATGCCACCGCCTTTGCTCACCGTGACAAACAGGGCATGGTGTTGATTACCCATTTCGCGCCGCTGTCAGTTGATGCTAGCAGTCTCGCTGCCCGCACTCAGCAAATTTTTCAGGCGCTCATGCCCTACGCGAACGGAGTGTATGTTGGCTTTGTGGCAGACGAAGGAGAGCAGCGGGTGTGTGATATTTACCCACCTGCGATCTACGATCGACTGGTGGCGCTCAAGAATCAGTATGATCCAACCAATCTGTTCGGGCTGAATCAGAATATCAAATCCAGTGTCCCAGCAATACTTGCTGCCTAGTAAATTTAAGTGCTCGAACGCAACGGTGTGAGAATGCGCCGTTGCGTTCTACACATATGCAAGAACATAGCAATCAATTTCTAATCAACAAATATAATTAACAAGAGTAATTTTATAACGGAATCTTTTTGGTTATTGGTTCTCTCTGCTATCGCAGAAAAGTAGTAATTGGAAAACCTTCAAAAAATCTACCCAGAAGCTTCATTTTCTGAAGTTTGGCAAGTGATATACTTTGGGAGACGGCTGACAGTCCTTCGTCGGGGGAGCGTTCAATGATTACCCTGCCTGGAATGATCCATCTCGACCAATTGATTGCCACTTTGATGCAGGTGGCGATCGAAAATGCAGGAGCCGAAACCGGCGCTCTGGTTCTCCTAGAGGACGATCGCCTCACTGTGGCGGCTCAATTCAACAGAAATAGACAGTGTGACCTAAAAAAGCTTGCTGTTGCTGACTGTGCAACGATTCCTGTCTCCGTCATTCACTCGGTAGAACGCACTCAAGAAACTCTGGTGTTTGATGATGCCGTTAGCGAATCGTCTTTTTTAACCGATCCTTATATTCAACGCCAACAGACGAGATCGCTCCTCTGTATGCCAATTCTCCAGCAAAGTCAGCTTATCGGCATCCTTTATCTGGAGAACAACCTCAGCACTGGAGTTTTTACCCGCGATCGCTTGCAAGTCCTGAAACTATTGATGACTCAGGCAGCGATTTCACTAGAAAATGCTCGGCTGTATGAACAGCTAGCAGACTATGCCGAAACACTGGAAAAGAAAGTAGAAGAGCAAACTCAAGCCTTGCAGCAGGAGATCGCGGAACATCAACAAACCGAAGCCGCATTGAGACAAAGTGAGGCCAAGTTCCGAGCTATCTTTGAAAACTCCCAGGTCGGCATCTACCGCACCCGCACCTGTGATGGATTAATTCTCAATGCCAATCAACGCTTTGCGGATCTGCTTGGCTTTGATTCGCCAGAAGAGATCGTTGGGCTGGAACACACTACAGGCTTTAATGTAAATCCCAAC
>JAAUOZ010000411.1 GCA_012034655.1 Leptolyngbyaceae cyanobacterium CSU_1_3
GATTCTGGGGTTATTCTGTACTCATTGCCCGATGAAAGCGTTGAGTGGTGCGATCGAGAGCGCTAATGAGCAACACTGGAGAGAGGTGGATAAGGATTTGCAGGAGAATATTCTCCAAATTGCCAGCGTAGAGGAGTAGAATTTTGGGTTTCTAACACTTGCTCAATGGAAAACTGGATCAACCGTTGTGCGGCTGCAAAAGCATTCAGTTGTTCTGCATCCCAAAGAATGGTTGCCTGCCCAGTTAATTGCAGTGTATGTCCCTGCTCAAAATCGATAAACAGTAGACCAGCCTTTGGATTTACTGCTAAATTTCCCAAAGTTTGGAACATATTATTTCCTGTGTAATCTGGAAACAGGAGCGTCTGGGAATCGATGATCTGAATAAATCCTGGATAACCTCCTCGGTGAGAGGCATCGGCTCCAGTGCCAGAATGGGCGCTGGCAATGAAAAAGGTATCCGCTTGAGCTATCCAGATCTGATCAGAATCATTTAACCCCTGTCTAGTTTGAATTTCGGATGACTGTGATTCTGCGATCGCACGAGTTTCTAAATAACGAGTCTGAATGTATTTAGGACAATTGAAAAATGACTGCTGAATTTGAATTTGTAGGGTTTCTGGTTGCTGTATTATGACATTGCCATTCAGCCGCAGTCGCCTGCGATTGGATAAATCAATAATCAACAAACCAATTTGAGAGCCATTAGATAGATCTTGGATTTTGGGTCGCACCTTTGGTGCGCTTCTAGCGCAGCTTGGATTTTGAATTGGGAAAGAGTTAACTTGGATTGCTTGTTTATCAAGTACTTGTACAAAACCGGGGGAACCTGTAAGTAGAGATGCCCAAACATTTCCATCGGTTGCGATCGCACTGGCGACAGCAATCTGTTGAGCACGAAGAAACTCCGCCGCAGCAGGTTTGATGATGTCGCCGATGACTTTGCCAATCTGGTCGGCTTCCTCTCGCACACCTGCACGAGTTTGAACTGTAATTTCTCCAGAATGAAAAGGTTTCATTGGGTTAGAGTCCGCTCATTCATGACAATTCAGCGTGGTACAGCTTCATCACGGGCTTTTCAGCCTGCTTCTTAAGCAAACTTAACTTAAATAGTGGCGGACAACCCCTTAATTATCCAAGATCAGCCGTGGATCAGTTCGGCTGAATAAAACTGATCTTGCTGAAAATGGCTTAGATATGGTATTGCACAGCACCACAAAATCTGAGAAATTTATTTAAGACTAGAAATGTTGTTTCCCCACTTCCCAAAGGTAAATTTGTTCCGGCATCATGGCTACACTGAGAGCTTCACAACAAGGACTTGAACACATCAAGCAAGCGAGATGTGAGAAAGGCTGGGCGACGATCGATTTTCGTTGGATTGAGGCAGCTAGCGAGATCTTAGGGACATCCTGGGTACGAGACGGGGTGCTGGCGATCGGAATTTCAGAAGGAACCTGGAAACGCTTCTTAGCTGGCAAATACCCGATTAATGCAGAGGCATTCAAGGCGTACTGTCAAGTGTTGGGGTTGAATTGGCAGGAAGTGGTTGAGGAGGCAGAAGGCAAGAGCCAAAAGCCAAGGGAAGCCGAAGAACAAGGGCAGAAGAAATGGGAAGATAGGGGAGATGGGGAGGTAGGAGAAGAAATCCAATCCAAAATCCAAAATCCAAAATCTAAAATTCCCCAAACTGACTGGAGCGATGCTCCCGATGTCTCCATCTTCTATGGTCGTGGAACCGAATTAAGCACAGTCAAACAGTGGGTGATTCAAGAAAACTGTCGCCTGGTGACGTTGCTTGGCATGGGCGGGATTGGAAAGACAGCATTATCAGTGAAGCTGGCAAAGGAAATAGTAGAGAGCGGAGGAGTAGAGGAGTGGGGGAGTGAAAGAGCAGCACAAGAACAATCCAAAATCCAAAATCCAAAATCCAAAATCCACTACGCCATCTGGCGATCGATCCGGAATGCTCCCAGCGTTGACGATCTACTGGCAGATCTAATCCAGTTTCTTTCAGAACAACAGGAAACCAATTTGCCAGCGAACCTTGAGGGTAAAATTACCCGATTGCTCCACTATTTGCGGACTTCCCGCTGCCTGCTAATTTTAGATAATGCCGAGTCGATTTTACAAGCGGGCGATCGCAGCGGACGGTACCGCAGTGGATATGAAGGCTACGGGCAATTATTGCGCTGCATTGCAGAAGGAACCCATCAAAGCTGCGTCATTCTCACCTCCCGCGAAAAACCCCAGGGACTCGCCAAGTTTGAAGGGGAAAGCCTGCCCGTTCGGTCTTTGCAACTCAGTGGTCTACCAGAAGTTGATGGTCGGGAATTGTTCAACGTCAAAGGCACCTTTACAGCGACCGAGCCAGACTGGCAAACCCTCATTTCTCGCTATGCTGGGAATCCCCTCGCGCTCAAGATTGTCGCCTCTTCGATTCACGACTACTTTAGTAGTGATATTTCCTACTTCCTGGATACTACTCAACAAGGTGCATTCCTGTTCGACGATATTCGTGACCTGTTGGAGCAGCAGTTTCAACGATTGACAGACTTGGAACGCGACATTATGTATTGGCTGGCGATCGATCGCGAACCCGTCTCCCTAGCCGAACTCCAGGCAGATTTTATTGTCACCCTTCCACCCCGCGAATTTCTAGAGTCACTGAACTCACTACAACGTCGCTCCCTGATTGAGAAAAACGGCACTAGTTTTACCCAACAGCCCGTAGTGATGGAATACGTGACAGTACAGTTCATTGAACGTGTATGCACAGAGAGCGAAGAGACAGCAGAAAACCCCCAATCCAAAATCCAAAACCGTAAATCCAAAATCTTCATCACTCACTCACTTCTCAAAGCAACAGCCAAAGACTACATTCGTGAAACCCAGGCAAACCTAATTGTTCAGCCTGTAATTGATCAATTAATAACGGTATTCGGCAGTGTTGAAAATATTAGCGATCGCCTTACTCAAATCCTGCAAAGCCTGCGAGGAAAACCCGCAAAAGAAACCGGATACGCCGCTGGAAATGCCATTAATTTGCTGCATCAGGCAGGATTTGATTTAACTGGGTTTGATGCTTCCCAATTAACCGTCTGGCAAGCCTATTTGCAGGGGGTGACGCTACATGACGTAAACTTCACCTGCTCCGCTCTATCCCGCTGTGCCTTCACCGAAACGTTGGGAAATATCCTGTGGGCTGCCTTTAGTCCCAACGGGCAACTCCTGGCGACCTGTGATACGGATTGCAATGTGCGCGTGTGGGAAGTCAAGTCAGGTCAGCTACTGCTCATTTGCCGGGGACATGCCAACTGGGTGCGCTTTGTCGTGTTTAGCCCCGATGGTAAAACGATTGCCAGTTGTGGAGCCGACTGCACGATCAAGCTTTGGAATGTGCAAGATGG
>JAAUOZ010000412.1 GCA_012034655.1 Leptolyngbyaceae cyanobacterium CSU_1_3
TGCAACAATATACCTGCGTCAGCCTGTTATAGGATTTTGGTTTAGAAGGGGGTGTGGGGCTGCGCCCAGCCAGGGGTGGAACCCCTGCACCCCGTCCAAAATCTTTAATTTTATGCCCTGACAAAGTATAGTTATTAAGTTCTCATTCCCAAACGCATTGCATTTTTGATCGTTCCTCTTTTTCTTCTTCTTCTCTTCTTCTTCCGTCTCCCATTTCACAGTTTCAAACTTCAAACCGTTGCTAAGATCCACGTCATCTACAACACGATCGATTCATCTATTGTTCCTGAGTTCTTATGAGTGAGACTATCCTGGATGTTCGCAATCTTGAGGTACAGTTTAGAACTGATACGCGGGTGGTGAAGGCGGTTGATGGCATCTCGTTTCAGGTGCAACGGGGTCAAACCCTGGGGATTGTTGGAGAGTCTGGGTCAGGAAAGTCGGTGACATCATTGGCGGTGATGGGGCTAGTGCCCAATCCTCCTGGAAAGGTGACGGGGGGCGAAGTTTGGTTTCGAGATCAGCAAACTACCGGAGCATCGATCGATCTATTGCGCGTTCCTGCTAAGCAGATGCAAAATTATCGAGGCGATCGGCTAGCGATGATCTTTCAGGAACCGATGAGTTCGCTGAATCCGGTTTATACGTGCGGGTTTCAGATTACTGAGGCGATTCGCCTGCACGAAGATATTTCTGAATCTGAGGCCAGACGACGGGCCGTGGCGCTGCTGCAAGAAGTTCGCTTGTTGCTACCCGACGAAGAACTCAAGCGCCGCTGCCTTGAAGACTATCCAGGGCGCTTCCCCAACGGCACAGGGCTGGATCGGGAGATCAACCGCCAGAAGTTGGCTTTGCTCGATCGCTATCCCCATGAGCTTTCGGGTGGGCAGATTCAGCGGGTGATGATTGCGATGGCGATTTCTTGCAATCCGTCTCTGCTGATTGCCGATGAGCCGACGACAGCGCTGGATGTGACGGTGCAGGCGACAATTTTGGGGCTGCTGCGCGAGTTGCGCGATCGCCGGGGCATGGCGATGATGTTCATTACTCACGATTTGGGCTTAGTCGCTGAGATCGCTGACCAGGTGGCGGTGATGTATGAGGGCAAAATTGTCGAATATGGGTCGGTGTGGGATGTGTTCTCTAATCCGCAGCACCCCTACACCAAAGGGTTGCTCACCTGCCGCCCTCAGCCCGATCGTCGCCTGCGCTATTTGCCCACCGTGGCCGATTTCATGGAAGTCTCGACTTTGCCCACCGGGGAGAAATTGATTTCAGCTAAGCAGCAGGATGTAACCGCCGCATTGCGAAGTGCAGAAGAAGTCAGCGAGGCAGAATTTAACGATCGTCTCGTCGAATTGCAGCAAAAAACACCCTTGCTCTCGGTGCAAAATCTCCAGGTGGCTTTCCCGATTCGGGGTGTGCTTGGGCAGACAAAGCGCTATGTGATGGCGGTGAATGACGTTTCGTTTGACGTGTATCCGGGGGAGACGTTGGGGTTGGTGGGTGAGTCTGGCTGCGGGAAGACGACTCTAGCGAGAACCCTACTCCGCCTGATCGAGGCGAAACAAGGGCAAATTTTGTTTGAAGGACGGGATATTCTTTCTCTGTCTCGTAAAGATGTGCGGCAGGTGCGACGAGAGGCACAGATTATTTTCCAAAATCCCTACAGTTCCCTTGATCCGCGAATGAACATTGGTGAAGCGGTGATGGAGCCATTGCAAATCTATGGGCGAGGCAGCACCAAGCAGCACAAAGAGCGTGCGGCCTATTTGCTGCAACGAGTGGGGTTAAATCCTGAACTGATGAATCGCTATCCCCACGAGTTTTCTGGTGGTCAGCGACAACGGATTTGTATTGCTCGATCGCTGGCCCTCAATCCTAAGTTCATCATCTGTGATGAGTCGGTGTCTGCATTGGATGTATCAGTGCAAGCGCAGGTGTTGAATTTGCTCAAAGAACTACAATCTGAGTTTGGCTTAACTTACATTTTCATCTCCCACGATCTGAGTGTGGTCAAGTTTATGAGCGATCGCATTATTGTAATGAATCGCGGCAAAATTGAAGAGGTTGGCCCTTCCGAAAAAATATACCGTGAACCGCAGCAAGCCTATACTCGCCAGCTAATTTCTGCGATTCCGGTGGGGACGCTCGATCGCATCCAAGAGCGCCAAGCACAACGCGGAATTTCGGCTTAGGGATCTGCGAGCTAATAATCTATACCACCAGCCAGGTTTCGACTTTGCTCAATTTTCAACCGTCGAGGGCTGAGCGAAGTCGAGGCACGACCTCCAAACTAGTAGAATGCGGCGTAAGTTTGGCAACCACTGGAGGGTTTAGGGTGTGGGGTGTGGGGTGTGGGGGTGTGGGGGGAGGAGTGGGTGGATTTCAGCTAAGTGCTACTAGCCAGAACCAACATTAGCGGGTTAATAAATAAATAGCTTGAGAGCCAGAGGGTTGGACTGGGGATGGGGTGCGATCGTTCAGCCGACACCTCGCCAGAGTAGCCATGAGGTATTGCGCTGGATCTTCACAAGATCCTCAAAATTTTTTCCTACTCTAAAACTAGAGCCACGAAATGCTGAAGATGGCTCACCCAGTCTACACCTTCAAAGGAGGAAACGTTATGTCACTCATTCGTTGGCAACCGATACGAGAATTGGATATCCTCCGTCGGCAAATGGATCAATTGTTTGAAGGCTTAGCAGAGCGAGATTTCCCAATGCTATCGATGAATGCTGAAACGAAGTGGATACCTGCGATCGAAGTCAAAGAAACGGATGCAGAGGTGATCCTCAAGGCCGAAATTCCAGGTATTGATGCAAAAGATCTGGATGTACAGGTTAGTCCAGATGCAGTCATGCTAAAAGGAGAACACCAGCAAGAAACTAAAACAGAAGAGAAAGGCTACTTCCACTCCGAATTTCACTATGGGCAGTTTGCCCGCATGGTGACACTACCAGCGACAGTGAAGCATGATCATGTGAAATCTAGCTTCAAAGATGGGGTGCTGATATTGACACTACCAAAAGCAGAAGAAGCACGCCGTAAAGTCATGAAAGTGGATTTGACGCAACAATAGGCGCAACAATAATAAAAGACGATAAGCAATTGTGATGCAGTTGTTAGAATCGACTCGACTGCATACCTTTCTAGTCGAACTAAAGCAACGCTGTAATGAGCCTATCTCGCATCATTTCAGCGTTTTCTTTTGTAGTGCTATTAACCTCTGCCAGCCAGGGAGTAGGGAACCGAACTTCTTGCTGTCTCTCTAGTAGAATGCGGCGTAAGTTGGCAACCACTGGAGGGTTTAGGGTGTGGGGTTTAGGGTGTGGGGTTTAGGGTGTGGGGTTTTGGGGGAGAGTGGGTGGATTTCGAGCTAAGTGCTACTAGGGGTCTTCCAAGACTT
>JAAUOZ010000413.1 GCA_012034655.1 Leptolyngbyaceae cyanobacterium CSU_1_3
ACGTTGAAATTGCATGGATTGATCAAAAGTCGGATGGGGGCAAACGGTGAAGCGCTTTACAGTCCTGTTGTATCCGATCAGCACTACCTCACTTGTTTGCAGTGCGGTCAGTCGTTTCCACTCGATCACTGCCCGGTACAGGAATTGGAACTGCACTTACAGCCCTCAATTCCGTTCAAGGTCTACTACCATACGTTAGAGTTCTTTGGCTTGTGTGAACCTTGCACCAATCGACCTATTGAAGTATGACATCTTGTCTTTTGACAATCTGGAATGAATCGTTTACTTTTCGAGGTTGTGTTCGCTCGAAATAGCGCTCAACTGAGTGTAATGATTTTTCCTGATACACGTTTATGAAAAACCGATATCGTTTGCTCACTTCTGCTGCACTTGTTTGCATTGGAAGTCTTGGAGTGGGTCTGCTCCATCCGGCTAAAACAAGTCTCTGGGTACAAGCTAGAGCCGCTGAAGCGCAGACCGTAACGCTTCAATTTCAAGCCAGAGTAGGGGATCAGCCCTTCCGCTGTGCCCAGAGCTATACTCTGGGCACACCTGCCAGCAGCGTTACCCCACTTGACTTTCGCTTCTACGTGTCAGATGTTGCGCTGATTAATGCAGATGGTAGTACTGTGCCGCTCACGCTAGAGCAGGATGGTCGATGGCAGTATGAAAACGTAGCCCTGCTTGACTTTGAAGATAAGTCTGGTGGATGCGCCAATGGAACCGTGGAAATGAACGATCGCATTGTTGGCACCGTTCCCACTGGAAACTACACCGGGCTACAGTTCACGTTGGGGATTCCGTTTGAGTTAAATCATGCCGATGCGACGCTGGCAGCTTCACCACTCAACCTCACCTCGCTCTGGTGGAACTGGCAGTTGGGCTATAAGTTTGCGCGGATTGACCTGAGCAATACAAACCTAGCGGGAAGGTCATCCAGTTTGGCTCCTAAGCATGAGAGTCAGCCCCAGCATCAGGGCAAACACACTAGCCCAGGACATGAACAAACTCATGATGGGGATGGAGATAGTAGCCAAGCATTTTCATCCATCTGGGTAGCACGGGTTGTGAGAGCGTAGAGGGTGCCCAAAGTCCGTCGAGTTGCAGCAATCCGAATCGGTCTACCATCACATTGACAGAGTTTGATCCAACTCAGGATGTGATTGTGGCTGATCTGGCGGCACTCGCAGCAGACACGAATTTGAGTAGTAATCAACCCAACACGGCTCCTGGCTGCATGTCTGAACCCAATGATAGCGATTGCGTCGGCATTATGAATGCACTTGGGCTAGCCTTTAATGGTGCCGCTGCTCAGCAGCAGACTTTCTTCAACGTGGAATGATGCGCCGTTTACCACACCGTTTGTCAGCATTTGCGATCGCCTGCTTACTCTCCTTCCTACTCTCTATCGCCTTCAGTCACGTTCTAGCGGCACCCACTGATGTATCTAGCTATCAGTGGGATTTGCCTGATTGGACACCCAGACCGATCGTGCCTGAAACCAACCCCATGACTCAGGCAAAGGTGGAGTTGGGTAGGCATTTGTTTTACGAAAAGCGCCTTTCGGTGACAGGAGACTTCTCCTGCGGCTCCTGCCATCTGCAATCACAGGCGTTTACCGATGGCAAGCCCGTAGGAGTCGGCGCAACGGGAGAGTTGCATCCGCGCAACTCTATGAGTCTCGCCAACGTGGCATACAATTCTGTGCTGACCTGGGCAAATCCGTTGATGACAACGTTAGAGCAGCAGGGTTTGGTGCCCTTGTTTGGCGAACATCCGGTAGAGATGGGGATGGTGGGTAAGGAGAATGAAATTCTAACCATGCTGCGCGATGATCCGCAGTATCGTGAAATGTTTGCCGCCGCTTTTGGTGACGGGGATGAGAACATTAATGTGAATCATTTGATGAAAGCGATCGCTCCTTTGAGCGATCGCTTGTATCTTTTAGTTCACCATACGATCGCTATCGCTATGGCAGCGATCGAAACGCAATTTCAGAATCTGCAAAACGTGGTGAAACTCTATTTCACAGTGAACGACTGGAGTGTTTTCATTGTCATGGTGGACTGAATTTCAGTGACTCGATTATGCACGAACGGTTAGCGTTTCGAGAGATTGCCTTTCACAATACTGGACTCTACAACATTGACGGCAACGGTGCCTATCCACCCGACAATACAGGTGTGTATGAAATTACGCACAACCCGAACGATATGGGACGGTTCAAAGCACCGACGCTGCGAAATATTGAAACTGACTGCACCCTACATGCATGATGGCAGCGTGGCAACGCTAGAAGAGGCGATCGCCCACTACAAAGCAGGCGGCAGAACCATTGATTCAGGTTCCTATGCCGGAACTGGCAGCACCAATCCGCTCAAGAGCCAGTTCATTGCAGGCTTTGAACTCACCGAACCAGAAAAACAAGATTTACTGGCTTTCCTGCGAAGTCTAACGGATGAGGCATTCATCCATAACCCAGCCTTTAGCGATCCGCATGACGAAGGAACATCTGCCCAGCACTAACCGAGGAGAAAGCCTTGCATAAAATCAACAGACGCAACTTTTCCATTCTTTCTGCTGCCTCTGCTGTAGCAGCGGCAATCGCCCCCACTCTTTTGGCAAAACCTCGTTCGGCACTGGCTCAACAGGAGAATGCTGGCGATCGCATCACGCCCCATACTCCCACCGGACCTCACGTTGGTATGTTGCTCTATCCTGGCTTCACCGCACAAGATCTGGTTGGACCCCAACTGATGTTTTCGTCCACAATGGATCGTCAAGTTCATCTAGTTGCCAAAACCCTTGAGCCAGTCCCTTGTGATACGGGATTCTCCATTCTGCCAGCGATGACTCTGGCTCAATGCCCAAGCGATTTGGAGATTCTCTTTGTTCCCGGCGGGTCACAGGGAACCGTAGATGCGATGCGCGATCCTGAAAATATTAGAATTTTCTCAGCGATCGCGGTAGTCGAGCCACCTATATCACAGCAGTGTGTACCGGAAGCCTGGTATTGGGAGCGGCTGGATTATTGGATGGCTACCAGGCAACAACACACTGGGCTGCCAGAGATGTGCTGCCGCTTTTGGGGGCGACTCCAGTAAATGAGCGAGTGGTGATCGATCGCAACCGCATTACAGGCGGCGGAGTAACGGCAGGACTTGACTTTGGGCTACATATCGTTGCTCGGCTGAAGGGGGAAGACTATGCCCGTGCTGCACAACTCTCGTTTGAATATGCCCCCGACCCTCCATTTAATGCTGGAACCCCAGAAACAGCCGGAGCAGAAGCGGTTGCGTTTATCGAAGTATCCGCTCAATAAGTACGGGGAAGAAATTATGGAGAAACCCACGGAACCACCCAATGGATGGGCAATAGCTTTTTCTCGAATCACCGCTCCG
>JAAUOZ010000414.1 GCA_012034655.1 Leptolyngbyaceae cyanobacterium CSU_1_3
GATCGCAATTCTTTGTCGCTGCCCCCCCCGAAAGATTTGCTCCTCGCTCTCCTACTTTAGTGTGGTATCCCAACGGCAAATCTTGAATGAAAGCGTGAGCTTCTGCCAGTTTGGCGACTTCGATGACCTCATCCAAACTATATTCGGGGCGATAGAGTTGAATGTTTTCTAAAATTGTGCCCGAAAACAAGAAACACTCTTGGGGAACGACTCCAAGCTGGCTGCGTAGAGACTGAGGCGAGACATGTCGCAGGTCGTGGCCGTCTACCAAAATTCTGCCACTAGTGGGGTGATAGAGTCCTTGTATCAGCTTTACGAGCGTACTTTTTCCTGAGCCACTGCGGCCGACGATCGCGATCGTTTGCCCGGTTTCAATGGTGGCAGAAATGTTTTGCAGTGTGTTGCGATCTTCTGCCTCGTCATAATGAAACGTGACATCCTCAAATCGCACCACACCCCGTAGGGCAGGCAACACCAGCATCGGTTGACCCGGAATTTCTTCCGGCTCTGCCACAAATACATCATTCAATCGTTCTACCGAAATCAACACTTCTTGAAACTCATCCCACAAACCCACCAGCGACAAAACAGGATTGATCACACTGCCGATCAGCATGTTGAAGGCGACAAATTGCCCGATCGTTAACTGATCTTGAATCACCAAACTCGCCCCATACCAGAGCAAAGCCGTGCTTCCGATCGAGTTAATCAACCCGCCAGCAACTTGCAAACCATTAGACAGTTTTTGCCCCTTAAATTGAACATTCAACATCCCAATTAGGCGCTCCTCCCAGCGCCAGCGAATTTCGCGCTCTGCTGCCACTGCTTTCACCGTTGCTACTCCCGAAATCATCTCCACCAGCAGAGAGTTTTGTTCGGCGGTTTCGTTAAAGGCTTCTCGCGAAATTTGTCTGAGAAAGGGAGTCGCTGCCAGGGTCAGCATCACAATGGGTGGAATCAAGGCCACCACGAGCAAACTCAGCCGCCAGTTGTAGTAAAACATCAGTCCGAGATAGACGATCGCCATCGACGCATCTAACCAGGTCGAGACGCCTGACGCATCAAGAATGCTTGAATTTTACTGTTTTCTTGTACACGGGTGAGAATGTCGCCGACTTGACGAGACTCAAAAAACTTCAACGGCAACGTTAACGCGTGATTGATAAATCCGCTAACAAGGGTGAGATCAAGGCGATTAGAGAAATAATCTAATAAATACTGACGAACGGCAACCAATCCGACTCGCCAAACGCTAAACAGCAACAACCCTACAGCGAATACATTCAAGGTTGGCAGACTTTTTTCTGTCACCACGCGATCGAGAATAATCTGCGTAAACAGGGGTGTAACCAAGCCAAACACTTGGAGTAATAGCGACAGCAGAATAATTTGCCAGAGAATCGATCGATACGACCAAAACACCGCCCAAAATCGACCCAAATTTTGCTCTGTTTTTTGAGTACGTTTAAGTTGTGAAGTGGGATCAAGCAACAGGGCGTACCCCGTCCAATGGCTGAGAAATTCTTGACGACTCAGGGATCGCTTGCCCCGTGCCGGATCGGCTACCAAAACTCGATCGCCCTTCACCCTATAGATCACCACGTAGTGATCGCCTTGCCAGTGGGCGATCCAGGGGGCTTTCTGGTCAACTAGCCGCGTCAGGCTGGCCCGCACCGGCCGCGCCTGAAAGCCAATTCCCTCGGCGGCCACTGCCAGATTTTTGAGGGAAGTGCCCGATCGTCCTACTTTGGCCTGGTCTCGTAGGGTGTTGATGCTAAACCGTCGCCCCCAATATTGACCAATCATTGCCAGACAGGTTACGCCACAGTCACTAGCACTTTGCTGCTCAATAAAAGGATGATGCCAGGCAAATCTGCGACGACTGCGACTCGTAGCCTGCGGAAAATTGACAATATTTTTTCTATCTTTTTGGGTGGTTTCTAAGGGATTTGTTGGCGGTTTTTCAAGCTTTTGGGTGTCGCCGATCGATGGACTAATCAAAGGAGGGCGCGATCGTGAGCGCCAACGTTGTAGATTTTGGGAAAACGAAGGAATGGGATCGGTTTGGGATGACGAATGGCTCGATTTAGAGACGGTCAGATGAGACGCTAGAGCGGGCACGATCGCGCTGACCGTCTGCCAATGCGACACCGCCAACTTGTAGAGAACCACGTCAGTCTGCGCCACCCAATCTACGATCGCTAGGTCAGAAAACCTCCAATAGTCACCGATCTCTAGATTTGCGTGAGTTGGGCTTGCCAACACTCCAGATCGCAGCCAAAAGCATCCAGCTTCACACACATCTGTCTGCACCAAAACCGTCCCAGCAGGAATGCGAATCTCTTTCAAGCAAGGAACAATTTGCTGAATTTGATCGCTCGTCAGGGGTTTGGCCATTGCCTCACCAAACCCATAGGTTTTGAAGAAGATCATCCGTTGGCGTTGTGTCACCTGCTGCCCAATCAGATCGTGCAATTGAGGACAGCGATCGAGCCAGGTCTTCAGATCTGTGGACGAGAGAGTAGCAATTTTTCCGGTGCTGGCGGCGATGACGCCGGTCGGGAAGAGCATCATCATCCGTCACGCGAACGGCTGGGCCTCGTACTACACGCACCTCACGACGCTCGACGTCCAGAGGGGACAGCGCGTCGTCGCCGGAGATCCGCTCGGCACGATCGGCGCGAGCCCGTTGCACACGGTGACGAAGCGGCGGTTGATGAGCGCGACCGCCTCCTTGCGCCTGCCGGCCTGCAGGTGATCGACGTCTCCGACCTGAAGAACCCGAAGTCCGTCGCCTGGTATGAGCCGGAATACGGCGGCGTCCACAACGTCTGGGTCGCGGGCGACACCCTGTACCTGAGTGCCGATTATTCCCTCATGATCCGGGAAACCTGACGGATGTAACCGGGTCGCCGCTGGCGCAATTGCGGTACCTGCGCCCCTCTTCGCGGAAGGAGTTTAAGCGCGACACCATTCACGAAACCCGGCTGGAGCGGCTGGGCAACGAGAAGGCCGCACTCGGCTTTCACCTCAGCGGGCACCTGTTCGAGATCTGGCGCGACGAGTGCGGCGCTTTGTGCGCGTGCCGATTGCAGAGCTGCAAGACATGCGCGAGCCGCAGCTGCTGGCCGGCATCGTGACCGACCCGCGCAGCGTCAACGGCCAGCGCGGGCGTGTCGTGATCTTCAAGCTCGACGACGGCAGCGAGGCCATCGAGGCGGTGGCGGGCGACGAGATCTTCGAGGCCCGGCGCGATCTGATGCAGGAAGACGCGCTCGTGATCATCCAGGGCAAGCTGCAGCCCGACCGTTTCGGCGGGGGCCTGCGCCTGAACGTCGCACAGGTGTGGGATCTGCCGGCGGCGCGCGCGCGTTTCGGGCGCTTCCTGGCG
>JAAUOZ010000415.1 GCA_012034655.1 Leptolyngbyaceae cyanobacterium CSU_1_3
ACTGTTCATCAAATCGTCAGCGTACAACGCCAGCTAACAATTCAAATGCAGCGGACGGTTAAGAGCCACTGGTGCTGAGTTCGAGATTATCTGCCGCCGCTGATTTGAGCCGTTACACAGCCAACTTTTTTGATAGCCAGTCTTAGGAATGTATTTTAAGCCTGCGCTTCGCCATCAAGCTTCTGAACTGCTCTTGAGTCGGGCAATATCATAGGAGGGCGGGGCACCAAACAACCGTCGGTATTCGCGACTAAACTGTGAGGGGCTTTCATAACCTACCTGATAACCAGCGCTCGCTGCATCCATCCCCTTCCCCAACATTAAGCGGCGGGCTTCTTGAAGCCTCAATTGCTTTTGATACTGCAAAGGACTCATTGCTGTCACAGCCTTGAAGTGATGATGGAGCGTTGAAGGACTAATGCAAGCTTCACGGGCGATTTCATCAATCTGAAACGGTTTTGAGTAATTATTTTTGAGCCAGTTGATTGCCCGGTTAATCGCATAGAGCCGCCGATCGCCAATCGCAATTTGACGCAAGCATGGGTTATGTTCGGCGGATAGCAAACGATAAAGAATTTCTCGCACAATTAGCGGTGCCAGGATCGCAATATCCTGTGGAGTTTCTAATAGCCGCATCAGTCGGATCGCAGCATCCAGCAACGGTGGAGTCACAGGACTGAGTGATAAGCCTTGTTGCAAAGGTTGGTGCTTGGGAACGTCTAGTCCTGTTTCCAGTATTAACGATCCCAGTTCTCCTGGATCTAAATCGAGCCGCAAACATAAATACGGTGCTGCTAATGTTGCCTCAGTCACTTGTCCTACGATCGGCACATCGATCGGCACAACCAGACATTGCTCGGAACCATAAAAATAAAATTGATCTGCTAAAATCACCTGCTTCTGACCTTGAGCGACAAGGCAAAGAGCAGGTTCATGGAGGATATGCAGAGGTTCAGTCGGTTGCGAAGCACGAATCAAAAATAGCCGCGCGATCGCAGTGGCATGAACCCCATCTGCATTGGTGCGATCTGCAATTAGAGCCGCTAGCTCAGGCTGCTGGTTTTGAACAGTTTCTACCATCATGTCTCTGCTGTCACGATCGCTTAAAATCGCTGATTTAAATTCACGCAAGGCAGTCTTAAAAGACTCAGCCGCCCCCATCAGCTTATCGTCAATCTCCGGAACCTGGTGAAAGAAATGCAGGATTAGGCAAGAATTGAGCAGGTTCAGATTACCGCTGCCCAGTCTGACTCTCTTAGAGTGAGGGTGTAAGAAATGTACATTCACAGGTACAGGCTTATGTTGACTGATGATAATAATGCGAACGGAAAAAAAGTTGTTCTAATTACAGGTGCAAGCAGCGGTATCGGGAAAGCAACGGCGCTTTTACTATCGCAAAAAGATACCCAGGTCGTTTTGGGCGCACGACGCACCGATCGATTAGCCGCGATCGCCTCTGATATCCAGTCCAAAGGTGGTTCTGTTGCCTATCGCACCCTTGATGTCACCCGTCTCGAACAGATGCAAGATTTTGTGAACTTTGCCCAAGAGAAGTTTGGGCGCATTGATGTAATTGTCAACAATGCGGGTGTGATGCCGCTCTCAAAACTGGAGGTGCTGAAGATTGAGGAATGGAACCGAATGATTGACGTGAACATCCGGGGTGTTTTACATGGCATCGCGGCTGGACTACCGTTGATGCAGCAACAGGGTTGGGGACAGTTTATTAATCTCTCCTCGATCGGTGGACATATGGTTTACCCGACTGCTGCGGTTTACTGTGCGACGAAATTTGCAGTTATCGCCATTTCGGAAGGGCTACGCCAGGAAGTGAATAACATCCGAGTGACGGTGATTTCGCCAGGAGTAACCGAGTCAGAACTGGCCGATAGTATTTCCGATGACGCGGCGCGACAGGGAATGCAAGATTTTCGACGGATTGCTATCTCACCAGAAGCGATCGCCAGGGCAATTTCGTTTGCGATCGAACAGCCGAATGATGTCGATGTCAGCGAAATTATTGTTCGTCCTACTGCCAGCCCTTATTAATCACCAAGGGTGACAAACTCGCTTTTTCAAACGCAGCAAATATGCCGATCGAGGAGATTTAATCGTGAAATTTAGTCCTGTTCTTGCGGTGATACTCGCTCTCACCCTCGCACTCGTCCTTGCTTGCTCACCGATCTCAGCTTCAGCCCCAGGAATTGGCAAGTCTGACATAGAAGCCATTAACGCCGCTCGCACTGCCCGATCTACGGCGATCGCCAACAGAGATGCTGCTGCCGCCGCTGCTGTGGCTACGGAGGACGGAATAATCCTACCGCCCAATCTGCCGCCACGACAGGGGCAACCTGCCCTGCGCGAGTGGTTTACCAACTTCCCTGCAACCGCTGTCGCCTTCACCTCGATCGAGATTGATGGTTCTAACCGGATTGCCTACGATCGTGGCACTTATGAGGCAACTGCAAAAGATGGGACTATCACACCGGGCAAGTATCTTTGGATCTGGAGGAAGCAAGATGACGGTTCGTGGCGGGCTGCGATCGCAATGTGGAGTCTGAATGCTCCTGCACCGTGATGTCGAGCAACAAAATTTTCTCGCTTGTCAAGGATTCTGAAATTTATCTGTTTAAGGGATTACGAACAGCCTATCACCATGGCTGAGGACATGAATGTTCGTAAAATGTGCGGATTGCTCAACGAGCAGAGTAAATCGGAGCAGAAGTCGTACTGTTTATCTGGGTTCCATATGAAGTTCTGAATGAGAGTGGAGCGAGGTAGACTGGCGAATCACGAAAGAGCAATGGGATCGTTACACCATCGATCGCGCGCGCGGGGTTCAGAAACCGGGTTTCTTGGTAATATCTCGTGAGGAGGCGAAAATTGTCACAGAAACCCGGTTTCTTGGACTTCATGTTAACTATATATTCCCATCGATCGACCCATCGAGCGAGCAGTTCATCCAACTCATGGCGCAATATTCCCTAAGCCATAAACTCACAATTCCCGATGCTATAATTGCCGCCACCGCAGCCTCTATACCCTAAACCTCAAAGATTTTCGCTTTATCCAAGGCTTAAAAATATATCAATCTCTCCTGTCTCCCTGACCCAAATGGCAAATAGTCTTCCTGAAATGAAATTGCATGATGTAATCGAGATTGTGCAACTTTTCGATCGGCATCATATTAAGTTTCATGTTGATGGTGGATGGGGTGTTGATGCGTTACTTGAACAACAAACACGCCCCCATGCTGATTTGGACATTGCAATTCAGCACAAAGACTCGACACAAGTCCGTGCTTTACTAGAAGCGCGAGGATACAGTGATGTGCAGCGTGCTGATAGTAGTGAATTCAACTTTGTCTTAGGTGATTATCAAGGTCATCAA
>JAAUOZ010000416.1 GCA_012034655.1 Leptolyngbyaceae cyanobacterium CSU_1_3
CATAGCAAAATGCGATCGCCACTTCATACATCAGAAGCGATCGCACTTCAAAATTGATTTAGTTGTTCTGCGCCAAAACTCAGTTACTCAATGAGGCATAGCCAAACGTTGCATTAAACTGACGGCACCAGATCACCGCAGAACGCATGGTTTGGAGATCAACATTAGGAGGAATTTCATAGCGCTGTTGACCACTCACTTTCATCAGGCGACCGAGGCTAACATAATTTTGGGCATCGTAGGACTCCGGCTTGCTAGAGCGATGTAGCAAAACATATAAATCGGGCCCTGCATCTGTCTTAAAGGCTGAATTCAACTCCAAATATCGTTTACCGTTAGCCATCACAATCTTTGCTGTTCCTGTAGTGGGATGTTCAGCCTTAACAAACGCACCAGATTTGACGATTCCCTGCGTACTGGCAATATGCTGCATGGAAGGATCGGCACTGACCGAGAAGGAGTTAAGGAGAATCTGGCTAATGCCAGTCAGGGCTGCGATCGCGATTACAGCGAGTATTAGGCGAGGATTTAGTTTCACGGCGCTTAGGTATTCCTTTGATGAAAGACAGTATCGCTTCTGAATTAGAAAGAGCGATAATAAGTGGCACCGCGATAGGTCAGTTTACAACGCTCTTCTCTTCTAATCGCTTGAGAAGTAGACGAAATCTGTGAATAATGAATGCCACGATAGGTGAATTCAGGACTCTTCCCTTGTGACATCAAATTAGAAGATGTAATGGAATAATTGATGCCACGATAAACAAGTTGCATAATGTTCCTCCAGAGTTTTTTTGGATGTAATGATTTATTTATATGTTTTCCAAACTAGATAGTCGATACAGAAAAGTTAGGAGCTTTTCTAGTTTTGGATTTGCGATTTTAGATTGAAAGCCTTGATGAAGAGATTGACTTAAACTTTTTCACTTTCAATAGCTGACGCGATTGCTCGTTCTGAAATCAAGCCAACAATAGATTGTCAAAATTCAAAATCTAAAATCTACCAATTGCTATTCCTAAAACCCCGCCTACAATAAATGAAAGTGCAATCAGCCCAATCATGAAGCGATGTATTCGATTTTGAATCTGTTGTGCTGTCAGTAATTCTTGATTTACGATTTCGGATGCTGCTAGTGCCTGTTGTAAGGCAACACGATCACGCTTCTGACTAGCAATTAAAAAGCGATAATCATTAATACTTAGAGTTTTCCCTGCTGCCCAAACCTGTGTGTCAGACAGCGCCTTACCCTGCAAAAGTTGTCGATCATCCTGGCAATTGGACGCAATCCAAGCATTCAAATAGTCAGTATGAGGTCGAATCTGTTGCAATTGCTTTTCCACCCAATCCAGATTAAACACCTGCTCGTAAATGCGATTGAAAAGCCTTAACTGCCCCTGTTGTTTGACAACTAGTCCCGACAAAAGCAATTCAATTTGCTCCCGTGAGCCATCTGCCAGAATACTACCCTGCTGCAAAATCTGTTGGTACGGCTCTAACAATCGACTGACTTGCTGTTCATTTACTAGTAAGCGATCGCGAATTGTTCTTAAATGCGGTGGTTCGTCTTGGGCTGCCCAATTATCAAGAATATGAGACTCAACAATGGTAGCGACCTGATCCGCAATCTCGCCATGTTGCGTCAACATCTCCCGTACCAACTTTTGCAGAAACGGAGACTGCACCTCAAGCATTTTCTCCTCATCTCCTTCTTGCGTCGTGTGGCGCAGCCTGCCCCCAGATTCCCCATCTCTCCGTTGTGCCACTAGCTGACACAACTTCTGCGTGAGAAATGGTTGTCCTCCTGTCCAAGAGAGAATCTCCTTGAGTACCGCTTCGGGATTGTCTACCTTGCCCACCAAACCTTGTTCTAGCGATCGCACCTCATCCAGTTGGAACCCATTCAACTGAATGGCACGACCGATGTTAAACGGAGTGCGGGTTTTATCGGCAATTAAATCGGAGGGCGTTGCTACCCCTAGCAGAGCAAAGGTAAGCCGCTGATGTTCGTAGCACGATCGGATCAACGCAAAAAAGTCATCGGTATCAAACGGAAGCCCTAATGTACTGTCAATTTCATCCAAGAAAATGACGATCGGTTGGGCGATCGCAGACAGTAATACGTCCTGGAGTAGCTCACCAAGTCGGGTTACAGGCGATAAATCTTGCCGCTCTGCCAACCAGTGACGGATGTTGATCTGGTTAGACAGTCTTAACCCCCTTACCAACCGCATCATAATGTCAGCATACCACTGGTCTGAGGTAATCTCTCGATTACCAATTCCTGACAAATCTACAGTGACACAAGTGATGCCGTCTTCTTGAAGCCGTTTTGCCACCTGTACCCGCAAGCTTGACTTACCCATTTGGCGGCAATTCAATACATAACAAAACTCCCCCGCCTTCAGTGCGGTGTAGAGTTCTTCGTCTGCTTGCCGAACCACATAGCTGGGTGCATCTGCTGGTAAACGTCCCCCAACTTGATATTCATAGGACGCGGTAAGTTTCTGCATAAAGTTCTGTTATGGACTTAGGAGGGAACTAGCTTTGCTATCGCTGTTCTCTGTATAAGCTATTCATCAACAAAGGTCGATACAGAAAAGTTAAGAATTTTACGAAGGGAAACCTAACTTTTCGGTTTCAGTGGATACACTTTACCCATAAAATATGGGCTACAAGCTCAGACTTATTTCCAGGAGAGTCCGTTCACCGATTAGCCTCTAGTCGATTAATCTGGGAGGGAGCCAACATCCTGACACAGCGCGACGACCTTCACTGGGAGAAATCTGAAGACGGACTCTGCTATGAAAGCTTGATTTCATAGGGAAAAGGGTTTCTGTCGTTCTGGCTCACTCAAGATTTGTTCTCCAAGTACCCGTCAGTGTTAGAGAGCGAAGCGGCGTTAGCGCTCATCGAGCAATTCGATATTCGGGCCGCCTGTATGCACCTCATTTACTCAGCCCATGCAACTCAGCTTGACCGACCCTGGGAGCAGCAGTTTGTCTTAAACGATCGCCAGCTAGAGCGCTATTTGGGACTCGATAAAAACAAGAATCTCAATCGCCAAGAAAAACTGCAACTGATGCTGGAGCTTGCAAAGCAGCCCTGTCATTTGCTGGTCTATGTCTCATACCCAGATCAGGGACGAATTCCAAGCTTTACCGTCAGCCGCACTTGGCTCTGGGAAATTGCAGAACCTATGTTGCATTTTCAAGAATGCTTGCAGGACGACTCAGGTCACTCGATCTGCGAACAGACACTCGTTGGCTGAGGTGGAACCAAAAAACTGGACAGGCGAATAAGCTACACCCGTACAACTCATGATAGGAGTGGTTTATGAGCCAAAACAAACGCAAACAACACAGCGCCCAATTCAAAGCCAAAGTTGCCTTGGA
>JAAUOZ010000417.1 GCA_012034655.1 Leptolyngbyaceae cyanobacterium CSU_1_3
ATTCGCAGTCATCCGGTTTCGGATTCGAGTCGCGACACATGAAGTCCGAGCCGATGAGTCAATTGTCTCGAAACGGCCCGTTCGCACGGGCCGTTTTTTATTGCAAAAAGCTGCCATGATTCGCGCACCGGCGGCGAAAGCCGCCGTCCCGATACTTCGGTCGAACTTGGGAGACATGCATGGACGACAGAATGCGAATCGCCTTACTGATCGATGCGGATAACGCGCCTGCCGCAAAGATCGATGTGGTGTTGGCGGAATTGGCGCGACACGGCGTCGCCAACGTGCGCCGCGCCTACGGCAATTGGAAAAGCCCGAACCTCGTCAGATGGGAACAAGCGCTGCATCCGAATGCGATCGGTATGGAGTTGAGCAGCGACTTTGAGCGCCTGCTTAAAGATTCACCCTTCCAACTCTCTCAAGTGTCCAGGGAGCTAGTCAGCAAAAAGGGTCGATTGCAAGGCATTGCTTTTTCTGATGTTGGCACCTTGATGGCGGCGTATCGTCAGGATAGGGGTTCCTTGGTAAGTAAATACGATCGCAAAAGCGACCTCGATAAAACCCTCCCCAAAAAACTCAAACAAGCCGTTACAGATAGTCGCCTCTCAAAAGAAGCGGCTGAAACAATCACAACTGCTTGGAAAACTTTCGCAGAACGATACAAAGGTGCAATTGCAAGCTTTACCAGTGCTGAAGGACAAGGTATCGCTAACCCAGAATTGCTGCATCAGTGTAAAGCCTACGAACCCTGCTCAAAACCGTCTTAGTCCATGTCAAAGGCGACCTCAATCGTATTGACTTCTATCAGCCTATCTTGCGCTTGGGCTGCATCCGAGTTGAACGCGGCAAACCTGCTGCTATCATTGCCCCTTGGCATCCTCTGCGATTAGCGGCTATAGCGATTAAAGCTCGTCAGTTGGCAGGGTTGCTTCGGTACATCATCTCTACCATAGAGGTAAATTTTGGGGATTCCCGTCTGATTCTTTGCCGATTTACGTAATGAACTCGACCATCCTTACTATCCTGAGGTCTGCGTTGACTACCAGGCAGCAGCCGAACTACTGTCCGTTGTCCGATACATCAACGACTACAGCTTGATGGAACGCCCCACAAGGGATGAAAGCGATCGCGCCACCAACGAAAAACCCTGCTGAAGCTGCTGACCGTCTGCTAGGAATCATTCGTCGCTATGTAGAACTGTTGCCCCACGAACAGACTAATCTGAGTGTGGTGCTGTACCAAACCGATTCAATCAAACTTCCCCAGGCGATCGTCAACAAGCTGAGTGAGGAACTGCAAGATGATCGGGAAGAAGTCCGTTGCCAGGTTATTCTACGCCACAGAAATGGACAAAAACTTGCCCAACTTTACGAGCAAATGCTGGAGAGTTCCGAAGCTGATCCTGATGCCTTCATTGCTAGCGAAGTTTCTCAGGACTTTATGGCAAGACTACGGATTTCAGTCATGTTCAACGATGTTCCTGCAACGAATCCCAGAGAAGGCAAATTTGCCGATCTCGTGTTTCTACAAGATGCAATCTCGCGGCAAGCAAAAGTTGTCTGGCAGTCCTCTCCTTTTGACAGCGAAACATCCGAGATTTTGACCCACTCACCTGCTCGTTGGGCACGCAAACGCCCGTCTGCAAAAGACGAACTCAAGTCCACAGTCTACCTCACCTGTCCTAAGCAACCTCCGGTTGGGCAAGCCTATCTCGACATGGTTTACAGCATTGTCGTAGGCGAAGACTGTCCTCCTGGCCAACACTGCTTACCTGCCCGTCAGATTTCCTTTCAGGACGAGACTACGAAGACAACCTTTGATGAAAGTCATCGTTTGGGAGAGTGGGTTATTAACTACGATGACTTGCTAGAGCGGCGGCAGCTTGTTAATCAAGGGGTAAAGGTAATTCGCTACCAGCAGAATCGTACCGACGAACGGAACTTCTTGGTGTCTTCTGATGCATCATTAAATGTGCTCAAAGTTTTGGTTAGAAAGCGATTAGAAGCCCTCAATTTAGCGCTAGAGAGTGATCGCATCGACAAGCTTGTAGAACGCTTGATCAATGATGCCAACGTGGTCTCTGGTGATATTGTGCTACGAGCCGCCAAATGCGGTAGATTTGCTAGTGAACTGATGGGTGTTGTCCTCGGTAAGGCACAGTCACGGGAGACATGGGAGCGCAGAACCCAATCGGTTGGTACTTCCTAGATGACTACGCTTCCTGGCTGGGGCAGAAAGAAGGTCAGATTGCCGATATTATGGCAATCTCGCCGCAGTATATTAACAACGAACCCATTCTTAAGGTCATCGTTTCAGAGGCAAAATACGTTGACATAGCCGGATTAGCCGACGCTCGTAAGACTTCACAGAATCAACTCAGGCAAACCGTTGATCGTATTGCCGATGCCCTGTTTATCAGCCCCGGTCGCCTTGACCGTGACCTCTGGCTTTCTCGCTTGAGCGATCTTTTACTCGATGGCATTGAATTTAGTGCCGACAATAAACTGAATATTGAACAATGGCGCGAACAGATTCGCTCAGGCACTCTTCGGATTGATTTGTCTGGCTACTCACAAGTTTTTGTGACAGGCACCAATGAAAGCAACGTGGATGGGGAGCGATCGCCCATTCCCAAAGTTGATCGTTGCTTTCAAGAAGTCTTTGATCGAGAATCAGTCCGAAAACTTGTTCTGGCTTACGAGGCAGGACAGTCACTATTCCCAATCCGAGAGCAAATCGGCGATGATAAACCGTGGACTGTGACTCAAGCCTTGCAACCAGCGGATCGAGTCACTTGGGTGCTAGAAATCGAAAAAGTAGAAGAAGCAGTCAACGTTCCCCAAATAGCGCCCACGGAACATAATCATCTGGTGAACCTTGACAATCCATTCCAGCTAATCATTCCTGATCAGCCATTTGAACCTGAAATTTTTGATTCTCCTATTGTCTCAACCAATGAGACTCTCGACAGTTGGGCAGCTCCGGCACTAGTCTCTTGGTGGCAGCATGGACAAGCACAGAGCAGTCAGGGTGATGCAGCAGCAGAAAAATGGCTGGAAGAAGCATCTGGAAAGTTGCGAACGGCACTTATGGGTTATAACTTACAAGCCAAGATTGAAGGCAAGATTCGAGAAGCCTTCGCCAGTGTCGAGGCGGCGAACGGCCGCCTCCCCTTCGCGGGCGTAGAGCTCGAGGACGACCTCGGTATCGCTCCAGGTGCGGAATTTCTCCACGATCCAGGCCGCAAGGCCCGCGGGCGAGTCGCTGAGGCCGTAGGCGAGCGTCTGCGGCTTGGTGCCCTGGATCGCCTGGTAGCCGGTTTCTCCTGCAGGAAATGGGTCAGCTGCTGCTTGTACTTTTTCATTTCCGGATTTTCCGCGGGGAAATT
>JAAUOZ010000418.1 GCA_012034655.1 Leptolyngbyaceae cyanobacterium CSU_1_3
CGAACATTATGCACCTTCCACAGCTCAAAAAAATATCAATTTGGGAATCATTAACGATCTTATTTTCCCTCTTCCACCCCTTGCCGAGCAACGTCGCATCGTCGCTAAAATCGATCAACTGATGGCGCTGTGCGATCGATTAGAAAATGCGATCGCCGCCTGCCCAAGCCAAACAAACCGACCTACTCAACGCAGTCATCGCTCAGGTATAAAGGGAAAGACGGGCGTATTTCAGAGTTGAGGGATAGCGTCTAATTCTGCAAGATTTGAAACTTCTTCCCTACTTCTCCCCAAGCTAAATCACGGGCTAATCGAGCGAGTGATCGATACATAACACATTATTAGAGCAGACAATATTAGAGATATTTATGCTGAGTTGAGATGCGATCACTTGCCGCTCAACAGACCCGTTCGTTGGCTACGCTCATAGGGTTTTGGCTTTCTTTGGTTCCTAGTCAAAGCAAAAAGTTCCAAAGATGCGATCCGGTTCGGTGGCTGTAAAGTCCCTCGCCAGAACATTCTTTTCAATGGGTAAATCATGTTCAGAATCAGTCGTGGCTTTGAATTTACGCTTAGGATGAGCACCAACCCCCAGCTTTGCCATTAATCGAACGACTCGTTGACAACCGACCTGCCATCCTTTGGCAACCAGAGCCGCGTGAATCCGAGGTGAGCCATAGGATTGACAACTGTCTTGGTGAATTTGTTGAATTTGTTGAGACAAGATTTCGTTCTCCTGTTGTCTGGGGGAGGCTTTGCGGCTGACCCAAGCAATAGCCACTCCTGCCTAGTTTCAGTACCTTGCACATCAAGGCAATCGGATAGTTGACCTTCTCTGCATTCATTAGCTCATAGAGTCCCCAGTCTCTCGGGCAAAGGACGAATCCGGATTGCATAGGTCTTGAGACATTGATTCGCTCTTCGTCAGTACTTGGTGGATGGTCAGTAGATGGCCAGCGGCCAACGTCCGCCGTAACCGGGCGGCGACGATACATTGTCCATTTCAAATTCGCCCGACTTCGCCGCTCCGGTTCACGGCTTTGTTCGTCGGATTCTTCGCTGCCCGCAACGGTATCACAAAGGAAGAAAGAATCGCCATTAGCAATCGAATCCGGATCACCGACCACATCGCCATTGTAACGGTCCAGACCAAGAGAGGCGTGGCACGCACATCAATTGTACGCAGTAACATTCGTACCGCGTATCGAAGATGACCCCATCGGTAGAAACAATACAGCCTTGAAAGATACCAACTCGCTTCTCGTCGCCGGAAAATTATATCGTCAGCGCGACCTGCAACAACACAAGATGCGAGCATAATTTGCTCATCTTCGAGCTCAATCATCCGCTGTAGTGCAAATCGGCATCTCGCAAGAACACCGATCCTAGGATTCTCCTTTGCCTCAGCGTTTAGCATTTTGAGGAACATTCCGTAGTGTCTTGCTTCGTCTTGCGCCAGTGCAGAGTAGACAGCACTGGCATTGCGATCGAGAGCTGCATCCGCGAGCACGCGGTAAAGTGTGCTCGCGAGTGCCTCAACCACGCACCGAGACACCATCTCGGCAGCTACGGAACCGCGTACTGATTCACCAGTCGGCGCGTGATAGGACACCAAGCATTCGTATTGGGACATGCAAAAATCAAAGTCGAAATCTTGATCTCCCGCCTCACAGACGGACCGCAAGGTCACGCCATGTTGGCACTCCTCAAAATTCCATCGGCTGATCGCTGAGGTCCAGTCTTCAGTGCGCTCGCGAAAGATTGCCTGCAAGTATTCTGCGTAATCGTCGCAGCGCGACTCAAGTAGACAAATTGTCTTTGTGATGTGAAGCAGAGGCTCGGTAAGCCTCACGCTCGATAGGTCAAAATCGTCAGGCTTCCAGTGATTCAGCGACGATCTGATAAAAGTTGCATACACAGGCTTCCTTCAACCTTCAATCCGACAAAGGACTCGCATCACCGAGTTGCGGCCAGTAATACATCCATTCTCGAAACACACCAACCGCAACTTCGTGCATGTATTTGTTCGACCACATCGCACTCTCATTCAAGTTCAGCCCTTTGATCGGCGCCAAACTTCGTAAGCCGCGTGGTTAGTTCCTGTAGCAACTCAAGTTCGTCACCTTTAGTCGCAAGCCAATTGAGAACAATATGGTATTTTTTTGAAAGCGTTTGGATGTACAGAAAACGCTGGCCATTAATTTCGCTCCGGCCGAATCCCGTAATTTCAGAGAATGGCAACGTAAAAGCACGTTTGATAGGAAACCCCACGGGAAATGAAATGGAATCTTTAGCCAGCATAACATCTGGAATTCCGTGAACAAGAGTTGTAAAAATAGTCCACATTCCGAAGACAACGAAGGTTGCTGACAATGCGGTCATAATCCAATAGAAAATGGTTGCACCTGACACGCTGAACTCGATGACACCGTTTAGGATAAGTCCTCGGTCATTCGTGTATGCCATATAACCAAGTACTGCCGCACAGACACCAAAGAAAAGACTGCAGAGTAGAAAGACCCTCAGCGATGGTCGATAACGAAATCGTCTGGTTTGTGGTTCCATTGACATAGAGAATCGTTCTTAGGTTGGGCAAACGGTCTTGAGATACTGGCGTACTGACCCATTTTAAGACATCATTGGAGCGATCCCAGATACGTCCAGTGCAGTGAATCCTTAGCTAGAAACGTAGCAATTGCATCCCAAGAGCGTCTCATCCATCACGATGCTGGAACGTTTTGCAACTCAGCGATCGCATCATTAGAACTTTTTGCTGTGACTAGGAACCAAAGAAAGTCAAAACCCTGTGAGCGGAGCCAGCAAACGGTTGCAAGTAACTCTTGCTACTTCGCCATCTCCTGCCGTCCGCTGCATTGCGATGGTTAGGTTGCCCTTAGACCCAGAAATCAGCCAACAAACTAACTGCTCTACACCGCAAGAAACGGGTGGCTTTAAGTCTACGCCATCGCTAGAGTAAGGAAATGCAAAAATTTCCTTGACCTAGCCTACATGATTTCGATGAAGAGTGAAAGTATTTATAACAGCGAAGACTATGACCGGATTGCTCAAGCGATCGCGTTCATGCGTCAACATTATCTGAGCCAACCCGATCTGGCAACGGTGGCAAAACACATCGGCCTCAGTGAATACCATTTTCAAAGACTATTTACTCGATGGGCAGGCATCAGCCCAAAAAGGTTTTTGCAGTATCTGACGATCGAATATGCCAAATCAAAAATCAACCAGACTCAAAGCCTACTCGATCTGACCTTAGACGTGGGGCTATCTAGCCCAGGCCGATTGCACGACCTGTTTATAAACTTAGAAGCCATGTCCCCGTAGTGAGTTCAAAGCCAGGTGGAGCAGGTTTGCAAATTCACTAT
>JAAUOZ010000419.1 GCA_012034655.1 Leptolyngbyaceae cyanobacterium CSU_1_3
GAAGGCCTGGCGGGCGTTCTGCACCCGGAAGGCAATGGCGCAGATGCTCGGCCCATGAAGGCGCGCGAAGCGCTGCGCGAATCTGTCGGGCTCGGCATTGACGATGAAGTTGATTTCGCCCTGGCGGTACAGCAGCACGTTCTTGTGGCGGTGCTTGGCAATCGCCCTGAAGCCCATGCGTTCGAACAGCGCGCCCATGGCCACGGGGTCGGGCGCGGCGTACTCGATGAACTCGAAGCCGTCGGTGCCCATCGGGTTGTCCCAGGGTGTGAATGGCATGGGGCGTCTCTTCGTGCTGCCGTGGAGGTGCGCGCACTGTAGAGCCCCTGCCGCGCAGCTTGTGTGCGAAGCGCGGCGCCGCAACCGCCCGCAGCGCAGGAAAACTGCACAATGATGAGCATGGAAACCGCAAGCACGCTCGACGCCATCGACCGGCGCATTCTTGCTGCGCTGCAGCAGCAGGGACGCAGCACCTACGACGAACTGGCTGCGGTGGTGGGCCTGTCAGCCAGCGCCACGCTGCGCCGCGTGAAGCGACTGGAAGAAGAAGGCGTGATCGCCGGCTACGTGGCCTTGCTGGCCCCTGAGCGCGTGGGCCTGGGCCTGACGGCCTACATCAACGTGCGCCTGGCCAAACACCTGGGGCAGGGGGGCAACCCCATCGATGCCTTCACCGCCGCGGTGCAGGCCTGGCCCGAGGTGGTGGAGTGCGTGGCCCTCAGCGGCGAGATGGACTACCTGCTGCGCGTGCTGGTGCAACGACATGGCGCACTACTCGCGCTTCGTGATGGACCAGCTGCTGCGCCACCAATCGGTTTGAGGTTTGGCGATTTTTTCAAATGGCACTTCTACGCGGCTAGCTTCTTTGGCGGCTGTACCAATCTGCTCGAGTAGCGCATTCAGAATATCTGCGGGTGGCGGAGCATCGAACTTAAACTGCACAATGTTCGGGTCTAATCCCTGCCAAGCAAAACCGTCTTTATGCTGCTCGAGAATAAACGCATCCTGCTTGAGGTCGGCAAGGTTAAAACCATAAGGCAGAGGTTTATCGGTATCCACCAAAATAAGCGTGTAAACCCCGCACCGCACCCCATTTTGGGCAATGCTGACCAAACGCCGTGCCGAATTTTCCGAAAAATTGGTTGGGAATCAAAAATCACCACCAAGCGAAGCGGTTCTGGCACAGGGGCTTGGGCGTTATACGCCAGAATATCCGCGTATTCGTTGCGTAAATACTTTTGAATCACATTTTCCATGTGTTCGGTCAGTTCTGCCAACCGAGCTTCAATGTGCTGCGGTTCGCCCCAAGCCGATTTGTTACCAAGTATCATCGAATTGGTCAGCTTCATAAACATTGCTGCGTTCTGCCCAAGCCCAAGCGGGTCTACAAACAACAGTTTCAGTTGCCCTGCGGGAATACTGGTTAAAGCCACTTCAACTATTTTCTGAAGACTGATTACTGCAAAGTTCATCTGTGCAGTCTTAGATAGAATTAGTGTTCTTCTAAAGATCGGGAAATTTGCAAGTTTAATTTGAATCCCTTGATCCCTGTCATAAAAAGACCAGTTATACTCTGCTCCAAATTTTGCTATTTCTGAAAAATTAGGTAACTACTCAGTAGGGTGAAATGATGTACACTCAAGCCATCAAACAGCCTGCCACCAAACCAAGCTATGAAGAACTCGAGGATATGCTCGAGAAAGCACTAGCGCGAATAGCGGAGTTGGAGAAGCTGCTGGAGAAGTACATTGGGAAACACGAGTTAAATTCACGGAACTCGAGCAAACCACCAAGCAGTGACGAGAAAAGCAAGGCGCAACCCAAAAGTGAGCGAGTGAGCAGCGGATTAGCAAGTGGAGGACAGAAAGACCACATTGGATACAACTTGGTCTGGCTTAGCAAGATAAGTCAGACTTTAATCCACGCACCACTTGGGCAGTGTGAATGTGGAATAGAATTAAGCACTGCCCAAGTAACTCGAGTAGAAGAACGGCAAGTTATTGACATACCAAAAATTGAATTAGAAGCAACAGTACACCGCAAAGAAACACGAATATGTAGGTGTGGACGAAAACACGAAGGGGAATATCCCAAGGGAGTGGAAGGGCATGTGCAGTACGGGAATCGAATACGCGGGCAAGCGGTGTATTTGCTGAACACGCAATTTATAAGTTTAGAGCGTTGCCAAAGATATTTTGATGAAATGTACCAAGTGAGAATCAGCCAGGGGACACTGGTGAATTGGCAACAAGCAGCCTATAGGGATTTGGAAGCTGTGGAAAGTCAAATTCGCCAAGCGTTAAGTGCAGCCGAAGTGGCGCATGGGGATGAAACCGGAATACATGTGGGTGGGGAACTGGAATGGTGGCATAGTTTTAGTACAGCAAGCTATACGCATTACCATGTAGCAACACAACGAGGTTTAGCAGGTATGAAACTTGGTGGGATTGTGGGAGAATTTAAGGGCATCCTCAGCCATGATTGCTGGTCAGCCTATTTCAAATTGCCTTGTTTGCACGCTTTATGTAATGCACATTTACTACGAGAATTGACTCGAGTTATCCAAATAAGCAATCAGACATGGGCATCGAAGCTCAAAACTTTGTTGCGGACAATGAAAAATAGTCTGGAAGAAAATCCAAAATTGCCACAAACAACCCGTATCTTACTCCAACAACAATTTCGGGAATTGGTGGCTCAGGGTTTGCTCGAGAATCCAGCAGTGGTGCGGACAGAACAAACCAAAACGACTCGAGGTGCTGTCAAGCAGAGTTTTGCAAGGTCACTGCTGCTGCGTCTCGAGCGATATCAAGACAGTTGGCTGCGCTTCTTGTTTGATGCTCGAGTGCCTTTTGATAACAACCTCGCAGAACGCGATGTTCGTATGGTTAAGGTGCGCGAAAAGGTTTCTGGTGGCTCGAGGGGCGCTGGTGCCGTTTGGTTCGCTCGTATTCGTGGTTATGTTTCTACACTTCGCAAACAAAACCAAAACGTTTATCAGGCGCTAGTTCAGTTATTTGCTGGCAATGTCGTTTTGCCAGCAAGTTTGATTTTGCCCAATACCTCCTGAGTAGTTACTCTCGGAAGAAACATACTCAGAACTTACTCGTAGATGCCCAATCGAGGTTGACGATGTTTTATTCACAACGGTGGGTTCATATGGCAACACTGCAAAAGTAGAAAGTACGAAAAAATTTGCCTTCCAAAGACATATAGCCCACATAAAACCAAATCATCAAATTATAAGAACGGATTTTTTATTGGGTTCGCTTGAATCCAATGCAATTAGACAGCAGATAGATTCTTCAGTGAAAGGAATAGCGCAAAAGACACTTAACTTGGCTGACTTAAAAATGATGCGAATTTATCTGCCTGATTTA
>JAAUOZ010000096.1 GCA_012034655.1 Leptolyngbyaceae cyanobacterium CSU_1_3
ATGAGGGCAGAAGAGACTTATAAGTTTTACAGGTTATTTAATCCACGATCCTAAGCAGGTTTGGAGTTTAGCTCTCTAATGACAAAAAATCCTGGACTGGAAGTGGAGCTTACCTTCTGGGAAGCAGGGCAACTTAGAATTGCAGGGGTCGATGAGGTGGGCTTGGGGAGCTTGTGCGGACCGATCGTGGCAGCGGCAGTCTTGCTTCCTCCCCATTGCACCCTGATCGATGGCGTGAAAGATTCCAAATTGCTCTCTGCCCTTCAGCGAGAGCGCCTCTTCCCTCAAATTTTGCACCAGGCAATGGCGGTTGGGGTAGGCATTGCCACGGTTGCCGAAATTGAAAAACTAATGTCTTGAGAGCGTCCTATTTGGCAATGCAGCGATCGTTGCTCCGTGTTCAACCCTACGATCACGCTTTAATTGACGGACGGGCAGTTAGACAGACAGAGTTGGGGCCACATACTGCCATCATTGATGGAGATGCCACGTCTTATGCGATCGCTTGTGCCTCAATTGTCGCCAAAGTAAGGCGCGATCGATTCATGCAGCGCCTAGCCAAGCGCTATCCTGGGTATAGTTGGGAACGCAACGCGGGATATGGAACCAAAGCACATCTGGCGGCAATCGAAAAACTTGGAGTCACACCCCTCCATCGTCGATCCTACGCACCCATTCAAAGAGCCTTAGAGCAATTAGGAGATTTCTAGCAAGCCAGTGCCCCCTGTCTTCGACTTCGCTCTGCCAGATTACGTCCTGAGCGAAGTCGAAGGCCAAAGGTTGCAAGGTAAAATCTTTTTTGGAAATCGCCTTAGAGATGTTTGTAGATGAGTTGTAGATTAACTGGCTGGAAAAGGAAACCCCTCTGGGTTGACAGCTACCTTTGTCTGAGCCGATGCCCAGTTTCGATAGTCTAGCAAAAGCTGAGTCAGCAAGCGTTGTTTGATCGTCGTTAGAACACTGAGCAGTAAGCCGTTTCCAGCAGTTTCTAGCATGGGTCTTGGCATGAATGAGAAAGGGGGTGGCAATTCTACCAGAACCTCTAGATCTGCCTTTCCTTTCAAATAAGTTTTGCCTTGCTCTTGTGTCGGGTAGAGCCGCCCCATCAAATTAAGGGTGAAGCGTTGATTGATGTACTCAGTGCCGCGAATCTCACAGGCGATCGACCGCACGTTTACCGTTCCCTCCGAGTCAGTCCAAACTCGCATGTCTACGATCGGCTGGATGCTTAACGTCATAAAGCTTAACGATCGCATCGATAATCGGAAGCAATCTTCATTAACTTGTTCAACTCGGCTAGAAGCCGCAAGAGCGCGAACCACTCGATGCGGCTGACGAAGATAGTGAGAAATCGGTGTCGGCTTTTGTGGGACAAAGATTTCAACGGATTGAGAGTTGGCGAACCGTGTATCCATGTAGGGAGGTAAGGGGTGTTACGATCGCAGTTTTTACTTAACCAATTGTAACTAGCTTCTCATAGATTGCGTAACCCCACCGATAGATCAGTAAAATTCAACTTTACAGAAAGATATTATTTTGCAAACTTCCGTAAGAACTCTGAGGCAAAGGGGCTTAATTAAAGAAAGATTTCAGTAATACCGAGTTAGAAGTGAACCGCGATGGCAATTTCGATCGCCCATTTGGGTCCGGCTGGAACCTATGCAGAAGCCGCCGCTCTTGCTTCCATAAATTGGCTCACGCCTAATGGGGAAGACGCGATTTTGTGTCCTTACCCCAGCATTGCCCAAACCATGATGGCGGCATCAGAACAAAAAGCTCATTATGCCGTCGTGCCTGTAGAAAACTCGATCGAGGGCAGTGTCACAATGACACTTGACAATCTTTGGCAACTAGACAACCTACAAATTCAGCGTGCCCTGGTGTTGCCCATTTCCCATGCGCTGCTGTCCTACGCTGAGAAGCTTGAAGAAATTCAGGCGGTCTATTCCCATCCCCAAGCGCTAGCCCAATGTCAAAAATGGCTGGACTCGGCCTTACCAACAGCACAGTTAATTGCTGCCAATTCCACAACAGAAGCACTTCAGCATTTGGGGGAAGATCGCACGATCGCTGCCATTTCCTCCCAACGCGCCGCCCAACTTTACAATCTGCCAATTCTAGCGAATCCCATTAACGATTATCCAGACAATCGCACCCGCTTCATCGTTTTAAGTCTGGAGCCCTCTCCTGGCGGCACTCACACTTCGCTTGCGTTTGGCATCAGTGCCAACCAGCCTGGCAGGTTGGTCAAACCCTTGCAAGTTTTTGCCCAGCGCAACATCAACTTGACGCGAATCGAGTCCCGCCCTACCAGACGAACCCCCGGAACCTATCATTTTTTCCTCGACCTGCAAGCCGATGCGAGGCAATTCCCCATTCAATCTGCCCTAGAGGAATTGAAGCGCCATACGGAGACGCTCAAAATTTTTGGCAGTTACGATGTGATGGCGATCGATTCGGTTCAATGAGTCGAAGCCAACAAAAACTGAGCGCGATTGCAGCCAAATGCTGCAAAGCAATGGTGCACTGACCTATTCAAAGACATTTCCAAGAGTGTCTTTGAGGACGGTACGCGCTGCTAGATGATTGCGGGTAGATGTCAGAATTTCTGACTCGCGTTCCAGGCGAGCGGCGGTGTCTTGCATTTCCAGAAGCGACTGCTGCTCATCTGCAACACCATAGAGGTTGCTAGCAATCCAATAAGACAATTCTGTAGGCAGATCCGGAATGCTTTCAGGAAGCTCGATTTCTTGACTCGTGAGCTTAGCAGACAGCCGCACCACATCTTGAAGTAAATGGCTAACGTTATTCGCCAACGGTCTTAAATCTTGGTCGGTAGGGTGGTCTTCAATCCACTCAACTAGCCCCACTCGATAGGGTTTCTCACGGGTATATTCCAACACTCTAAAGCGCTGCTGCCCCAACGTCCAGACCTTCATGCGATCGTCGGGCAGGCGATGAAACTGAATAATCTCAGCACAGCAACCTACCGCCGCAGGTTTGCCCTGAGCCTGATCCCACATCAACACCCCAAATCGACGATCGCTCTCCAGAATCGTGTTCATCATGATTCGATAGCGAAACTCGAAGATATGCAGAGGTAAAGGTCTACCCGGAAACAAAACGACTTCGGGTAGAGGAAATAGCGGAAGTTCTCGGACTGCGATCGATGACGAAGATGCCATTACTTACCAACTCTAAAGACTGCTCCTCCCTTTACTCTAGCCCATCCAGGCTAAGGAATTGAGGCAGATTCAGGGTTTCTGTCAAAATTCACAAACACAAAGATACAGGGAAACAATCATGTTGCTCCCTGTACTTTAATCTGGTCTAAGTTATAACTAGCAGCTAGGTTATAGCTTGACTTCGATATCCACACCAGCCGGAAGATCAAGCTTCATGAGAGCATCGATCGTCTTCGAGGAAGGCTGGTAAATATCAATAATGCGGTGGTGAGTACGAGTTTCAAAATGCTCACGAGCATCTTTATCTACGTGAGGAGAACGCAATACGCAAAAGATGCGGCGGCGCGTAGGAAGAGGGATGGGACCAATCGCTGTAGCGTTTGTGCGATTGGCTGTGTCTACAATCTTTTCGCAGGATGTATCCAGGAGCCGACGGTCAAAAGCTTTCAAACGGATACGGATTTTTTGCTGCTGAATCGTTGCCATTGGGTTGTCTAGGTTCTGAGTGAGTGTTGATTAGGATGGACAAATCCCAAAGGATGCCCAAGCCTGAAGAAAAATAGACCGATGAAGCTACCAGTAGTCATTAGTTCAGCTTGACTACTGGTAACAGGGTTGCAGTTCGTGAAACTACTTGAGGATCTTAGCGACCACTCCAGCACCTACGGTACGGCCACCCTCACGGATTGCAAAGCGCATTCCCTGCTCAATGGCGATCGGGTTGATTAGCTCTACGGTCATCTTGATGCGATCTCCAGGCATCACCATTTCTGCTTCGCCGCCTTCATCAGTCGTGAAGTTGCTGATCGTACCCGTCACATCCGTGGTTCGTACATAGAACTGAGGACGATAGCCGGGGAAGAAAGGAGTGTGACGACCCCCTTCTTCTTTCTTCAGGATATACACCTCAGATTCAAAGGTGGTATGAGGGGTGATGGAGCCAGGCTTGGCTAGCACCATACCGCGCTCAATATCTTCCTTCTTCAAACCCCGCAGAAGGATACCAGCGTTATCTCCAGCCATCCCTTGATCAAGACTCTTCTTGAACATCTCAATTCCGGTGACGGTGGTTTTTTGAGTCTTTCTGATGCCCACAAGTTCCACTTCGTCCTGCACCTTGACCGTACCGCGTTCTATTCTGCCAGTTGCCACTGTGCCTCGACCTGTGATTGAAAACACGTCTTCAACCGCCATCAAGAAGGGCTTGTCTACTTCCCGCTCAGGAGTTGGGATGTACTCGTCAACCGTATCCATGAGAGAGTAGATTGCGTCAACCCACTCATTTGTGCCACGGCCTGCCTTGGGGTTTGCAGTCATCGTCTCCAAAGCCTGGAGAGCAGAACCCGCAGTAATGGGAATTTCATCGCCAGGGAAGTCATAGGAGCTAAGAAGCTCACGAATTTCCAATTCTACAAGCTCTAACAGTTCTTCGTCGTCTACCATGTCTTTCTTATTCATAAAGACTACGAGCCGAGGAACGCCGACCTGTCTTGCTAATAGGATGTGCTCACGGGTTTGGGGCATGGGGCCATCCGCCGCAGATACCACCAAAATGGCTCCATCCATCTGAGCCGCGCCCGTGATCATGTTCTTCACATAGTCAGCGTGACCCGGACAGTCTACGTGGGCATAGTGACGTTCGGCTGTTTCGTATTCGACGTGAGCGGTGTTGATCGTGATCCCTCTCGCCTTTTCTTCGGGTGCAGCATCAATGTCAGCATATTTTTTGCCCGTTGCTTGACCCAATGCAGCAAGTGTCATTGTGATCGCCGCCGTCAGCGTAGTTTTACCGTGGTCAACGTGACCGATCGTGCCGATGTTGACGTGGGGTTTAGTCCGTTCAAACTTTGCGCGTGCCATGTGTTGTTGTTCCTCTTGACTGAATTATGCGTTCCCTTTGTTCTTTGCGATGATGGCTTCAGCTACGTTACGAGGCACTTCTTCGTAATGGCTAAATTCCATTGTAAACGTACCTCGTCCTTGAGTCATAGACCGAATATCGGTGGCGTAACCGAACATCTCTGCCAAGGGGACTTTGGTTGAAACCTTAGAGATTCCCCGCTCAACGCCCTGGGATTCAATCTGACCTCGACGAGAAATCAGGTTGCCCATGACGGTTCCCAAGAAATCTTCCGGTGCTTCAACTTCGACCTTCATGACGGGTTCTAGAAGGACGGGTGAAGCTTTCATGACTCCGTCTTTGATTGCCATTGAGCCGGCAATCTTAAACGCCATTTCGTTGGAGTCAACTTCGTGGTACGAGCCGTCGATCAGGGTGGCTTTCACGTCAATGAGTGGATAGCCAGCCAGAATCCCGGATTCGCAAGCTTCTTTCATTCCTTGTTCAGCAGGACCAACATATTCTTTAGGAACTGTGCCGCCTACAATTTTGGAAATGAACTCAAAGCCAGTGCCTGGTTCACCCGGCTCAACGGTGATCACAACGTGGCCATACTGACCCTTGCCACCGCTCTGCCGAACAAATCTACCCTCAGACTTTACAGCCTTACGGATGGTCTCGCGGTAGGCCACCTGGGGCGCACCTACGTTTGCTTCCACTTTGAATTCACGCAGCATACGATCGACCAAAATTTCTAGGTGCAGCTCACCCATGCCAGCAATAATAGTCTGGTTAGTCTCTGGGTCAATGTTGACGCGGAAAGTGGGATCTTCTTCTGACAGGGCCTTGAGAGCTTTAGAGAGCTTTTCCATATCCTGCTTTGTCTTGGGTTCAACCGCCACAGAAATCACAGGCTCAGGAATAAACAGCGACTCTAGAATCACTTGGGCATTTTCGTCGCAGAGGGTGTCACCCGTTAGGGTATCAGATAACCCTGGAACTGCGCCCAAGTCACCTGCCCGCAGTTCATCTACATCAATGCGATCGTCAGCCTTCAAGACAATCAGACGCGAGACGCGCTCTTTTTTGCCCTTTGAAGAGTTCATCACATAGCTGCCCTTTTTGAGCACACCGGAGTAGACACGAACAAAGGTCAAGCGACCGACGAATTTATCTGCCATCACTTTAAATGCCAGGGCAGACATCGGTGCATTGTCATCTGCTCGACGTTCTACGGACGTTCCGTCGGGGAGTAAGCCTTGAATGGGAGGTACATCGATCGGAGCAGGCAAGTAATCTAGCACTGCATCCAGCATCAATTGAACGCCTTTGTTTTTGAAGGCAGAGCCACAGAGCATCGGAACTAGGAACTCGCCATTGATGCCTTGGATGGTTCCTTTTCGCAAAGCTGCTTTAATTTCTGCTTCGGTTAATTCCTCGCCCGCAAAGTATTTTTCCATCAAAGCGTCGCTTGTTTCAGCGACAGACTCGATTAGTTTAGTACGATACTCCTGTGCCAGTTCTAGGACATCTTCAGGGATATCTGTTTCCTCGATATCAGTGCCAAGGTCGTTGTTGTAGATGTAGGCACGCATCTTCACCAAATCCACAATTCCTCGCAGTTTATCTTCTGCCCCGATCGGGATCTGAATAGGAACGGCATTAGCCCGAAGTCGATCGCGCACCTGCTCGTAGACCTTATAGAAATTCGCGCCCGTGCGATCCATCTTGTTGACAAAGACGATGCGAGGAACGTTGTAGCGATTTGCTTGCTTCCAGACAGTCTCAGATTGGGGTTGTACACCACCAACTGAGCAGAAAACAGCGATTACACCATCTAGGACTCGCATAGAACGCTCAACTTCGATCGTGAAGTCTACGTGCCCAGGAGTATCAATGATGTTGATCTGGTGGTCTTTCCAACTGGTGCTGATCGCGGCAGCCGTGATAGTAATCCCACGCTCACGCTCCTGATCCATCCAGTCAGTGGTGGCAGTGCCTTCGTGAACTTCGCCAATTTTGTGGACGACCCCTGAGTAGAATAAAATTCGCTCGGTTGTCGTGGTTTTGCCCGCGTCAATGTGGGCTGCAATTCCAATATTGCGTACTCGTTCGAGCGGGGTTGTACGAGCCACAGCTACCTCCTTAGTCTCTGCCGCAAAGTTGAAGCACACTACTGCTTCTGTTAAGTATTTTAACTTTTCTAATATCGATAGTGGGCAAAAGCTTTGTTAGCTTCAGCCATACGGTGTGTTTCTTCACGTTTACGAATCGCATTCCCCGTTTCGTTGGCAGCATCCATCAGTTCGCTGGCCAGCCTAGCCGACATCGTGCGACCCGGACGCTGACGAGAAAACTGAATCAGCCAGCGCAGCGCAAGGGCAATGCCCCGATCGGGACGAACTTCCATCGGAACTTGGTAAGTAGCACCACCGACCCGTCGCGCTTTCACCTCTACTAGAGGAGTTGCATTCCGAACTGCTCGCTCAAACACTTCGAGGGGTTCAGAGCCTGTTCGCTCCTTGATAGTCTCAAAGGCATCGTAAATGATGCGAGAAGCCAGGGATTTTTTGCCGCTTCTCATAATTCTCCGCATCGTCATACTGACAAGGCGAGAGTTGTAGACGGGATCGGGCGGAACAGGACGTTTTTTGATGACAACGCGACGAGACATAGTAGGCCTTTAGTAGATAGAAAGAAAATTCGGGGGTTGCTAGTGGGTCATTCAACCTGAGTTGAAGGTACGGCAGAAACTATAGCGCACAAACGACTTCGAGCAAAAGTTATCTTCTCTCAAAGCTATCTTTAGACTATGGCAGCCCACAAAACTGGGTTGGCTGAGGTAGAAACTAGGAACTCAGAGAGCGGATCAGATTACTTACTTGCAGCTTTAGGACGTTTTGCACCGTACTTAGAACGTCCTTGCTTACGGTCTTTAACGCCTGCGGTGTCCAGGGTTCCACGAATAATATGGTAACGAACACCCGGCAGATCCTTCACCCGTCCGCCACGAATCATCACAACCGAGTGCTCTTGAAGGTTGTGACCAATTCCTGGAATGTAAGCGGTGACTTCAAACCCGGAGGTCAGGCGAACTCGCGCGACTTTACGTAGGGCAGAGTTGGGCTTTTTGGGAGTTGTCGTGTAGACCCTTGTGCAGACACCACGACGTTGTGGGCAACTCTTGAGAGCCGGAGATTTAGTTTTCTTTTGCGCTCTGTTGCGCTCTGTACGAATGAGTTGCTGGATTGTGGGCATTTTTTGGCGTAGGCAGCTTTGACTGTTCCAACTTTCAACAAATATTGAGCATACCAATCTGTTCGCATCCGTGTCAAACACATTTCATAGAATGCATTGAATAGCTTCAGACGATCGCTCTGTACTGCTGGGAGGACTTGACCCCTGTAAATTACTCTTCTGTAGTAGAAAAGGAGATTCCACAGCCGCAGTGTTGGGTCGCATTGGGATTGTGAAAGCGGAAACTTCCTCCCATGAGATCCTCCGAATAGTCTAACGTTAAACCATTCAGGTAGGTGAGACTTTGAGGGTCGATCGCCACTCGCACGCCTCTACAGTCAAAAATTTGGTCGTCTATTCGGGGCGCTTCGTCAAATGTTGTGATGTACGAAAGTCCCAGGCAGCCGATCGACTCGACTTCTAGACGGAAAAAACCTTGAGGGCTTTTTTGGCGAGACTTGAGACGGATGATCTCGGCGGCGGCGGGTTGGCTGAGGTGAATCATAGGCGATCGAGAGTTCAGAGCGCTGACTTTAGATCATCCTACCGTGCCACAGCCGTCGCGCCACCTATTGCCTTGCATGGCAGCAGCAAGCCAAAAAGCCGACCCAGGCTTGGTATTTGACCCGTTGGCTCTGTCCTCAGCTTTCTGACCAAAGCCATAACGCTGGCGTGGCTGCGTTTGAGCATTTTTAGCAAAAAAATAGACGAGGCTCCAGTCTTGAGGAAGCCCCGTCAGAAAAATTTTCTATTTTATTTAGTTAGTCCGAGAATAGTCATCTTGGAAGCGGACAATATCGTCTTCGCCCAGATACTCACCGTTCTGAACTTCAATCAAAATCAGAGGGATGACTCCAGGATTTTCCAGACGGTGAGTTGTGCACTGAGGAACGTAGGTAGATTGGTTGCTGCTGAGGGTCAATTCTTGATTGCCACACGTAACTCTTGCCGTGCCCGACACAACGATCCAATGTTCGCTGCGGTGATGGTGCATCTGCAAACTGAGACGATGCCCCGGTTTGACCTCGATGCGCTTAATTTTGTAGCCCCGTCCTTCTTCGAGGATTGTGAAAGAACCCCAAGGGCGAAGTTCTGTCGCTGCGGCTCCTTTGAGCATCGTTGAAGTAGACAAAGTGAGCGTGGGAGCTTGCATAATCTCTTGAGGTTGAGCCACCGTTCCTCTCCTTTAACAATTTGGATAGTTGACTGGTTGTGCGGTTGTTTGGCGACTCCCCGGAGGGAGGGCTAAGTGTTCTTCAATTTTTTCTTTGAAATTCAGAACCTTGCCAACTAATCACACTAACAAACGCTTTGAGGAGCTACCACCGAGAACTGAAGCATTTAGGAGAAGTTCACAAACTCTTTACTCAGTCTTTTTAGGGAGAAGGCAGGAGAAAAATACCAATACCATTGTGGACGCGGGCAGAAGAACGGGGGGGACGATCGAGAATTTGGCCGCCCAAATAAAGTGTCGTTGAGCTTCCACCATCTAAATTGAGAGCGTTGACGGCTCCGAGTTGAGCCATGATTTGGGCGATTTCGGTCAGGGTTGCCCCTCTACCGCCGACCCGATTGTGAACGGAGACAAAAAGTAGGGTTCCGGTTGCGGTCTGTCCGATCGCGCTGCGGGCCGCCATTTCTCGAATGAAAGCATCACTAAATTTCTCAGATTTAGCATCCAAAACAATTTGACGGTCTTGAATCAGCAACGGCCCAGCGCCGACAATGTTTTGGTAGAAACTGAGATCTGAGGGCTGGGTCGTGGTTGAGAGTTGCAAAGGAGTGTTGATCGTCAGGGCAGCAGCAGTTGCACCACGAGCCACTAGTAGATAACCATTTGTTGGAATGGCAAAGGCACTCCCTGCTTTACCGCCAGACCGTTGATCGGTGATGCGATCGTTCTGGGCGGTGATCAACACTTCGTTGTCAGAGAGGGTCGAGTAGCTAGAACCCCAAAGTGGTGTGTAGCGGGAGATCCCCGCCTGAGGATAGGCACTGTTGAGGGTAGCGAGAGGAATAGTTTGACCTGAGGAAAGGACGATCGTTTCTTGCAGGGTGAGGCGATCGAACTTCATTTCTCCGGTTTCGTTCCAGGCAAACACGCCTCGGTTGAGAATCGGCCCTGAAAACCATTGCCCCTTAAGGCGAACGGCCCCAAGCGGCAGTTGGTTATTGCGATTAAAAAATCCTCCATTGATGGCGGCGCTGGCTTGCGATTGGCGCGCCGTTTGAATCAAAGAAGCAGTGCCTGTCACGGTGGCTGGGTTGGGCAAAATCGGACGCAAGCTCAACCCTGGCTGACGGGGGTTGACCTCGAACCAAATCACCGGAAATCGAGCCGACCCCACCTCTAGGGTTTGTTGTCGCCAACGTAAGCCCTCTGTCCACAAAATATTGAGAGTGGGGAGAAAATCCGATCGCAGGTCAATCACAATGCGACTCGGACTCGATAGGGTCGAAATCTGCGATCGCTGCGTGATAGGAATTCTTAAACGAATTGTGGTTTGATTTGCACCCGCTTCGACTTTAATTGACTTCACCTGAGCCGTAGCTCTGGGCTTGAAATTTTGCACAAAACTGGGATCAGTCTGAGCATCTAAGGTGAGAACAAATTCCTGACTCTGCGGATCGATCTGCCAGGGAGTGGGACGATCGAGATCAATTACAATTCGATCGCCAAAGGGCTGCTGCCCCTGACGGATGCCAACTAGTCTGGCGGTTGGCGTGGTGATGCGGAGATTTTGTCCCGTCGTTTGCAGTTGCCAGCCATGTTGCTGCGCCAGCGTTGTGATGTCTAGGTAGCGGACAGGAGCAGCGAAGCGGGGCGTAAGCACCGACCTTTGAGCAGTAGGAAACCATTCGATCGGTTGGCTCGCGCCATCGGGGGTGCTCAACAATTGCGCGCCCAATAGCTGCACGATCGCTGCATCACTCAGCCCAATGCGCGAGGTTCCGGCGGTCTGCCACTGGCTCCAAGGCACATTAAAGGTGCGGCCGTTGAGCGAAACTTGATTCCCCAATTGATTACCCAGTTGCGCCGATGGCAGTTGTGCCAGTGGAGAGGAGGGTGGTTCAACGGTTAGCGGTTTGGCAGGGGTTGGGGAGATCGAGGGCGGCGGCGAAGCAGAGAGGGGAGGATCGAGAGCGGGCTGGGGGTGGGCTGCTCGTTGCGTTGTGGTTTGCAACGCGATCGTCAACCAGGCTACCGATATCAGCTTAAAGATTCTTGTAGGCTTGGGCAGTGGCATCTCATTATTTCGAGTATGACCCTCATTTTTCGTCCTAATCACAGGCTTCCTTGTGGCAAGTCGTTTTTTCAAATCTTCTGGGGAGAGATCAGCCGATCGGATTGAAGTAATTTTCATCCCATGTTCTACATCAAACCGGCCAATCTGAACTCGATTTTTTATTTTTGTGAAGAAGCCGTTCAAAATAACTGTAGAAGACCCAAGGCTTTTCTCTAAAATCTCAAGAAATTGAGACCTCAATAAGTCGAGACATCAAGAAATACTGACGTTCAGGTCTGCACGCTCTCCACTCTTCATGATATGAAGTAAACATGAAGTAGAGTGACGAGCACTTGATGCAGCTTTTCTTTACTGGCTCAAAGCAGTTTACAAAAACTGTGACTGGGCAAACTAGAACTCGACCCCCAATTCTCGACCCCAAATCCTAGGAGACACCTTGCAAGCATAGGGATTGCCAGCAGAGAGAATTTTTTATAATATCTTTACTCCATCCTCTCAAGGTTTTCCATCAAGCAGTCTGCTAAGCAATGGCCATCGGGTACAGAATTCGTCAAACTTCTCGAAGTTGGCACTACGGCGCTTGGCGCTCTGGTTTGTAGCCTTGTCAACCTACACTTGTCAACCCACAGTTTGCCAATTCACAGTTTGCTAAGCATGCTATGGGCAATGACCTTGTGCAGAAGTTGCCCGATCGTAGGATAGGCACTCACTCCGAATTCTCTAGAGCATGGATAGGCTGACTTGACGAGCACACTTTTTTGCTCGATTGTGTGATCTATGTCATACCTACGATGTTTGTATTTCGCCTCGCTTTACAAAAGCTTTTAGACCATTGATTTTAGGCTACTGAACTTTTCTAACGCACCACTCCCGTAGCTCAAAGCCCCTTCACATTGTTATCGTTTCTTCTCAAAAGAAAATTCTCCCACTGAAATGAATAGAATGAACCCTTCCATGATCACAGCCAGCGAAAATTTAGACAATCAGCCCATTCAAGAGCCAGCGACCCCAACAGAAAATCATCAGGCGACCTATCCCGGACAACGATGGCTCGTAGAGGAACGGGATGCTTGTGGGGTGGGCTTCATTGCCGACCAGCAGGGGAGAGAAAGCAATGATCTGGTCATCAAAGCTCTGTCTGCCCTGACCTGCCTAGAGCACCGGGGCGGCTGTAGTGCCGATCAAGACTCTGGAGATGGGGCGGGTGTGCTGACGGCGATTCCTTGGGAGCTTTTGCAGCAGTGGGCAACCTCTGCGGAAATTTCTCCGCTTCAGACCTCACGGGTAGGCGTGGGCATGATTTTTCTGCCCCAAAAGCTCGAAGAAAGCGCCACTGCCAAGCAGATTATCGAGCAAGTTTTGGCTGAGGAAGCACTCACAATTTTGGGCTGGCGTGTGGTTCCTGTTAGGTCGGAGATGTTAGGGCTGCAAGCAAGGGAAAATCAGCCGCAGATTGAGCAATTGTTGGTGCAGTCCGATCGTCAAGGCGACGAGTTAGAGCGCCAGCTTTATCTGGCGCGCAAGCGAATTCATGGGCTGATCAATTCCTCCGCCTCAAACGTGGGAAAAGAAGAGTGTTATTTTTGCTCATTTTCGGGCCGCACGATCGTTTACAAAGGCATGGTGCGATCGGCAGTTTTAGGTGAGTTTTACGCAGACTTACAGAATCCTGCTTACAAGAGCGCGTTTGCCGTCTATCACCGTCGTTTTAGTACAAATACACTGCCCAAGTGGCATCTGGCGCAACCGATGCGATTGGTCGGTCACAATGGTGAGATCAACACCCTGCTGGGTAACGTCAACTGGATGGTGGCTCGACAGGCAGATATTGCCCATGCCCACTGGGGCGATCGGGTATCAGTCCTCAAGCCAACAGTCAATGCTGACAACAGCGATTCTGCCAACCTAGACAACGTGCTAGAACTGCTGGTTCGTTCGGGTCGCAGCCCGATGGAAGCGCTGATGATCATGGTTCCAGAAGCTTATAAAATCAGCCTGACCTGACGGATTATCCAGAAATTACTGATTTTTACGACTATTACAGTGGCATTCAAGAACCGTGGGATGGCCCCGCTCTGCTGGTGTTTAGCGATGGCAAGAAGGTAGGGGCGGCCCTCGATCGCAATGGGTTACGCCCGGCTCGCTATTCCATCACTCGTGACGGCTATATTGTCGTCGCCTCCGAAGCAGGCGTTGTAGACCTTCCCGAAGCAGAAGTGATCGAAAAAGGTCGGCTCGGCCCAGGGCAGATGATTGCGTTTGATCTCGAATCCTGCGAGATCTTGAAGAACTGGGAGCTAAAAAAACGAGTGGCATCCGCCCATCCCTATGGCGAGTGGCTAAAGCAAAACGGTCGAACCCTTCTACCCCAACCCCCGGCTGAAGTAACCCTGATGGATGCCCCCACCCTATTGGGGCATCAAACTGCCTTTGGCTATACCTCTGAAGATGTGGAGATGGTCATCCACGAAATGGCGGCCCAGGGCAAAGAGCCGACTTTCTGCATGGGCGACGACATCCCTTTGGCGGTGCTCTCAGAAAAGCCTCACCTACTCTACGACTACTTCAAACAGCGATTTGCCCAGGTGACGAACCCACCGATCGATCCTCTGCGCGAGAAGCTAGTCATGTCGCTCACCATGCGGCTGGGGGAGCGCGGCAACTTGCTTGAAGTCAAACCCGAATATGCCAATCTGCTGAGGCTAGAGTCCCCAATTCTAGATGACACTGACTTAGGGCAAATTCGTAAATCGGGTCTAGAAACAGCCAGTTTGTCCACTTTATTTGAGATTGCCAACGGCCCTGAAGGGCTGAGGCGTGCTGTCACCGAGCTATGCCAAAAAGCAGCAGAAGCCGTGCGATCGGGGCAGAAGATTTTGGTGTTGAGCGATCGACTCAACACCACCGGAACCTTTACCCCTCTCAGCAGCGACTCCAGTTACATTCCACCTCTGCTGGCCGTAGGAGCCGTTCACCATCATCTGATTCGTCAAGGTCTGCGGATGAAGGCTTCTCTGGTAGTAGACACCGCCCAAGCCTGGAGCACCCATCACTTTGCCTGCTTGATTGGCTATGGGGCGAGTGCTGTCTGCCCGTATTTGGCTCTCGAAACGGTTCGTCAGTGGTGGTCAGACGCTCGCACCAAGGCCTTGATGGAGCGCGGCAAGATCAAGTCTGCCAGCTTGGCGGCCGTGCAGGCGAATTTTAGAAAGGCGATCGAAGACGGGCTGCTCAAAATTCTTTCTAAGATGGGCATCTCGCTATTGTCGAGCTACCAGGGAGCACAGATTTTTGAGGCGATCGGCATCGGGGCTGACTTGCTCAACCTCGGATTTACCGGGACGGCTTCTCGGCTGGGAGGACTGACCGTGGCAGATCTCTCCCAGGAAGTGCTGTCGTTCCACTGTCGCGCTTTTCCAGAACTAAACGCCAAGAAGCTAGAGAATTTCGGCTTTGTGCAGTTTCGCCCTGGTGGCGAATATCACATGAACAGCCCCGAATTGGCAAAGCACCTGCACAAAGCCGTCACGACCAAAAGCTTTGACCACTACGACCTCTACCAAAAACATCTGCAAGGTCGCCCCCTGACTGCCCTGCGTGATTTATTAGATTTCAAGAGCGATCGTCCCTCGATTCCCCTTGAATCTGTCGAACCTGTGGCTGATATCGTCAAGCGATTCTGCACGGGTGGTATGTCTTTGGGTGCTCTGTCGCGAGAAGCCCATGAAGTGCTGGCGATCGCCATGAACCGCATTGGCGGCAAATCTAACTCTGGGGAAGGCGGAGAAGACCCCGTGCGTTTCAATGTTCTCCAGGATGTCACCGACGGGCTATCCCCACTTCTGCCGCACCTAAAGGGGCTGCAAAACGGCGACACCGCCAACTCTTCGATCAAGCAGGTCGCGTCTGGGCGCTTTGGTGTAACCCCTGAATATCTAATGAGCGCCAAGCAAATCGAGATCAAAATGGCGCAAGGTGCAAAACCTGGAGAAGGGGGACAACTGCCAGGGCCAAAGGTGAGTCCATACATCGCCATGCTGCGCCGATCGAAGCCCGGTGTCACCTTAATTTCTCCGCCACCCCACCACGATATTTACTCGATCGAAGACTTGTCTCAGCTAATTTTTGACCTGCACCAAATCAACCCTGCCGCTCAGGTATCGGTGAAACTGGTGGCAGAGGTAGGAATTGGCACGATCGCCGCCGGAGTCGCCAAAGCGAATGCAGACATTATTCAAATTTCTGGTCACGATGGCGGCACAGGAGCCTCGCCCCTAAGCTCCATCAAACACGCGGGCAGCCCGTGGGAGTTGGGCTTAACTGAGGTGCATCGGGTTCTGATGCAAAACCAACTGCGCGATCGCGTCACCCTACGCGTCGATGGCGGCATCAAAGCGGGTTGGGATGTAGTAATGGCAGCGTTGATGGGCGGCGAGGAATATGGATTTGGCTCGATCGCCATGATCGCCGAAGGCTGCATCATGGCTCGAATTTGCCACACCAACAACTGCCCCGTCGGGGTCGCCAGCCAAAAAGAAGAACTGCGGAAACGCTTCCCTGGCACACCCGAACATGTGGTCAACTTCTTCTACTTTGTGGCCGAAGAAGTGCGATCGCTGCTAGCTCGTCTGGGCTATACCTCCCTCCACGACTTGATTGGTCGAGCCGACCTGCTCAAAGTCCGCGAAGGGGTGACACTCACCAAAACCAGCACCCTAAATTTGGACTGTCTGACTCAGCTACCCGACACCCGCCAAAATCGAGACTGGCTGAGCCATGAAGCGGTGCACAGCAACGGCCCTGTGCTGGATGACCAATTGCTTAGTGACGCAGACATTCAAGCTGCGATTCAGGAGCAAGGCACGGCGACAAAAACCATGCGCGTCGTCAACACCGATCGCACTGTGGGCACACGATTAGCAGGAACGATCGCCAAGCAATATGGCAACACTGGCTTTGGGGGTCACATTTCCCTCACCTTTAAGGGGAGTGTAGGTCAAAGTTTTGGGGCGTTCAACCTGCCTGGCATGACGCTGACCCTGGTAGGCGAAGCGAATGACTACGTAGGCAAAGGAATGCACGGCGGCGAACTGGTGATCAAACCCCACGTCGAGGCAACCTACGATCCTGCGTCGAACGTAATCATTGGCAACACCTGTCTCTATGGCGCAACGGGCGGCAGCCTATTCGCCAACGGCCAAGCAGGAGAACGGTTCGCCGTCCGCAACTCCAAAGCTCAAGCGGTGGTCGAAGGGGTGGGCGATCACTGCTGCGAATATATGACCGGAGGCACGATCGTTGTTTTGGGGGGCGCAGGTCGCAACGTCGGCGCAGGCATGACGGGTGGTTTGGCCTACTTCTTAGACGAAGACGGCAGTTTTCAATCTAAGGTCAACCCAGAAATTGTCAAAGTGCAGCGAGTGATTTCGTCTGCCGGAGAACAACAGCTAAAGGAACTGATCGAAGCCCAAGTCGATCGGACCCACAGCCCCAAAGCCAAAGCAATTCTGGCAAACTGGTCAAATTATTTGCCCAAATTCTGGCAAGTCGTCCCTCCGTCTGAGAAAGACACCCCAGAGGCAAATCCTGACGCGATCGTCGAGAAAGTTCTCACCCCTGCTTCCTAGTAGTCCGTCAATGAATGATTGACGGATAACCAAACGCTAGGAGATTGATTCAGGTTAAATTTTGAGGGTTTGCAACCCTCAAAATTTTCTTGACAGACCACTAGCCAATTTCTGGTCATAAGGGCATGGCAATGCCGTGTCCCTACGACCCGCGATCGATATCGCAGCGGTCAACGATTTCCAGAAAATCTCCTAAGGAACGTGGATTTAATAAACTGCAATTCTTGTGGGACGGGCATCTTGCCTGTCCGAACGGGTGAGACACCCGCGCCACAGGTTATTTAATCCACAATCTTTAGGCAATTTCTAAAGCAGAGATGACCTTCCGACCTTTGCCCTTCGACTTTGCTCAGCCAGCTTGTCATTGGTTTGCTAGAAAGCTTCTAAAGGCTAGAAATATCATCCGCCAGATCATCCCTCCCGCGAAGCGTAGCAAAGCCAATCCCTCATCCCTCCGGTCTGCTATCCCGCAGCATCAGCGCAGCCACAGCCGCTTGAGGCGTAATTTTGCCCTGCAATAGCTGAGAAACCAACGCCGAAATGGGGACAGAAATCGTCTGTTGATGGGCCAATTGCACCAGAACTTGAGTCGTATTCACCCCTTCCGCCGTTCCTTTGATTTGCGCCAGCACCTCCGATAAGTTCTGCCCGTGGGCCAGCCCATACCCCACTTGATAATTTCGACTCAGGGCACTGTTGCAGGTTGCTAGCAAATCACCCAAACCAGATAGCCCATAGAAGGTTTCCGCTTTTGCGCCCCAATATGTCCCAATCCGAATCATTTCCGCCAGTCCACGAGTCACCAAAGCTGCTTTGGCATTGGTTCCCAACTGCAAGCCATCACAGGCTCCGACGGCGATCGCAATCACATTCTTCAACGCGCCCCCCAACTCTACCCCCAACGAGTCAGAGTTAGTATAAACGCGAAACCGAGACGAAGACAGCACCGCCTGCACCTGCTCTGCCGCCTGAGTATCGGCACTGGCCACTACGCTGGCCGCTGGTAAACCTTGGGCAATTTCCTGGGAAAGATTAGGGCCTGAAAGAACAGTGACCGCGTGATTTGGGCAGGCAAACTGCCAAAGTTGAGAGGGCAGCAACGGTAGCGCGATCGCCGTTCCCGATGCCGAATCTAACCCCTTGGTTGCCGTCACCACAATCGTCTCTGGCGAAAGGGACGATCGCACCTCAGCAATCACCTCTCTTACGCCCTTCATCGAAATGGCAGAGATGACCAGATCAGCGTTGTGGACGATCGTCTTCAGCCCAATCTCGCTGCACCGCGACCACACCGCGACTTGATGCTCATTTTCTTGCGCTAAACCCGCCAGTGTCGATCCCCAAGCACCCGCCCCTAGCACAACAACTTTCAACCGTTCCCCCGTGGATTGTTCTGCATGAGTTCTCGAACTTGCTCAGCGTGGTAAGAACTGCGGGTCAGCGGCGAGGACACCACTTGCAGAAAACCGATCGCGGTTCCATGATGTTGCCAAGAATCGAATTGCTCCGGCGCAACGAAGGTTTGCACGCCCAAATGCTTTTGGCTGGGTTGGAGATATTGCCCGATCGTCAGAATGTCGCAGTCTACATTTCTCAGGTCTTGCATCGTTTGCCGCACTTCCTGATCCGTTTCGCCCAGACCGACCATGATCCCAGATTTGGTATAGGTATGCGGGCTGATTTCACGAGTACGCCGCAAAAGCTCTAACGATCGCTCATAGTTGCCTTGAGGACGAACCCGTCGATAGAGCCGAGGAATCGTTTCGGTGTTGTGATTGAGAACTTCTGGGTTGGCGCGCAAAATGATGGCCAGCGCCTCCCAATTGGCACACAGGTCGGGAATCAGGACTTCGATCGTCGTCTGAGGGGAAATCGATCGAATGCCCTCAATGCACTGCACAAACTGAGAAGCGCCCCCGTCTGGCAGGTCATCACGATTTACTGAGGTAATCACCACATGATTGAGCCGCATCCGCCGTACCGCTTCAGCGAGGCGCGTTGGTTCTGTTGGGTCGAGGGGTTGGGGCTTTTTCTCAAAGTCAATGTCGCAGTAAGGGCAGGCGCGGGTACAGGCGGGCCCCATAATCAAAAATGTTGCCGTCCCTGCATTGAAGCACTCGCCAATATTGGGGCAAGATGCCTCCTCGCAAACGGTATTGAGCGACAAATCCCGCAGAATTTCTTTCACATTGCCGACTCGCTCCCACTGAGGAGCTTTGACCCTTAACCAGTCTGGCTTAACGACCACGCCTGTCTATCCTCAAGTTGTTCACCCGTTATTTTAACAAGTTGCAGGGTGGGATTCTATCAGTTGAATGCGGTTGAGCGATCGTGTTACCCTAAACGAGGTAAAAGATTTGCCGGGATGTAGCGCAGCTTGGTAGCGCACCTCGTTCGGGACGAGGGGGTCGTAGGTTCAAATCCTATCATCCCGATTTTAGTAGCCTACACGCCTCCTGCGGAGAGCCAGAGGGCTTATGGGTTTCATGGCTTCAATTCTTCGATCGTCTCTAATACCTTGAGTGTGGCTTTATCTGCTTCAGTCAATCTTTCTCTAATAGTGTTCATGCTCTTAGAAATTGGCGTAAGGATGCGATCGGGGTTGAAAAGGGTGTCGAGAACAAATTGCTGTTTGTCTGCTAGAGTGTCGTGTCGTTCAACAACATGCTCCCAGCGTTCATCTGGTAGACAGATGGAAATACCATTGCAGGAAGTGGCAATCACGATTCTCCTACTGCATTCTCGATCGCACCTAATGTTTTCAGTGTGCCTTTCTCGGCTTCGGTTAAGCCGATGGCTCCGGTGATGTTCAGTCCGGCATAGGGCTTGTTGATCAGCTTTTTGATGCATTCTCCAGTCTGGACATCCCATATACGAATGGTTTCATCAAAGCTGCCGCTGATAATGAATCTGCCATTGGGATGAAACTTTAGCCCTCGGATGCGATTTTGGTGGCCCACTAAAATTTGTTGACAATCGCCAGTTTGGACATCCCATAAGCGGATTTCAGCATCATCCCCTGCACTTGCAATGAGTAATCCATCAGGGCTGACGGCAATGGCTCTGAGCCGATCGCGGTGTCCTTGCAGGGTCAAACGCAAACCACCCGTCTGGGTGTCCCAAATTTTGACAGTTTGATCAAACGAAACCATGTCGGCGATCCACTCGCTCATCTGGGCGTCTGCGCATC